>NZ_JBHWJQ010000020.1:0-134757 GCF_042731435.1 Streptomyces sp. NPDC059861
GCCGACCGGCGGCGCGACCGGACGCAGCAGCGGCAGCTCGGCCGCACCGGGCAGCACCGCGCGCGGCGCCGGTTCGCCCGTGAGTCGTTCGGTGTGTACGACGGTCCGCTCCCGTTCCGGGTGCGGGCGCGCCGCCTCGGCCGCCGGACCGGGGCGCGGTACGTCCGTGCGCGGCGTGGCGGACGGCGCCGAGGCGGGCCACAGCAGGCCGGTGTCCTCGTCGTCGTCCCGTGTCCGGGCCCGTACCGCCTCGACGCGTTCGAACGGGCCGGGCAGCCGGGGCTGCGCCCGCACCACTCCCGGACGCGGACCCGCGGCGGCCGGGGCGTGCCGGGCGATCAGCCGGTCGAGGAAGTCGGCAGCCCCGGCACCGGACCCGGAGGAGCCGGACCCGACGGGGTGGGCTCCACCGGCCGTGGAGCCGGGCGGGGGCGAACCGGACCCGGAGGTGCCGGGCGTGGAGTCAGACATCGGCGCACATCTCCAGGTAGTAGCGGCGCCGCAGCGGGCTGAGCGCCAGGATCTCCGGCTCGCTCCAGCCGTAGGCCGTCGCGAGCAGATGGACGTCGAGCAACAGGTCCCGCGCCCAGGAGTCCAGTTCGGTCCACAGGTACGAGGCGATGTCCAGCTCCGCCCGCGTGGCCCGCCCGCATTCGGGGCAGGCCACGTCGAGCGTCACGTCGGCCCCCGGGTCGGCGGCCTCGGCCGCCTCGGCGATCCGGCGCCGCACGGGTTCGGGCAGGTCGTCCGCGGTGACCGGCGTCCCGTCGCGCGCCGCCGCGACCAGGCACCGGGCGAGCAGCGCGGCGCGCGGCTCGGCGGCCCGGGCCGCAGCGGCCAGGTCGGCGATCCCGGGCAGCCGGAACTCGGCCTCCCAGCCGTCGTGCGCGACCTGTACGACGGACTCCCCGCGCACGCCCACCGACCGGGCGAAATCCCCGGCGTCCAGGTCGAACTCCATGTCCTCGCCGCACTCGGCGCACTCCAGCCGTACCTGCATGCGCTCGCCGAACAGTGCCCGGCGCAGCGCGAACAGGTCGGCCTCGCGCTCGCCCACCGGGAGGGCGGGCAGCGCCCGGGCGTCGAGGTCCGGGCGCGCGGTGCGGTGCAGCAGCGACGCGCGCCCGGCGGGTGCCTCGGCGAGTCCCGCCTCCCAGGTGGCCAGCAGGCCGGCCGCCCCCGTGATCGCCATGACCGCGAACTCCTCCTGGGTCAGGCCGGATTGAGAAAGGAGGGCTCGGTGGGCTCGGGTACCTCGTAGTCCCGCTCCCAGCCCTCGCACTCCAGCTTGAGCGACTGGATGGCCACCGCGTTGGCGTTGGCGTCCAGCTCGCCGAGCACCTGGTACTCGCTGGGCCAGGTCCGGTACAGCTTGTGCGAGACGGCGACCTGGCCGGCCTCGTTGAGGACCTGGATGACGATGTCCTTGCGGAAGTCGGCGAGCGACACCTCGGAGCCGAGACCGGCGCCGACCTGCCAGACCTTGTTGGCCCAGCGGTCGAACTCGGGGTCGTGGGTGACCCCGCGTTCCAGGGTGATGCCCTCGAATTCGGAGCGGCCCGGCGACTTGCGCGGGGAGGAGGGGTCGCCGCCGTGCCGGTGCTTGACGACCTCGGTGGTCCGCTTCAGTGGACTGATCTTGCTGATGCCCGCGACCGTCCGACCGTCCCACAGGACCAGGAACTTGAAGTTCTTGTACGGGTCGAAACGATGGGCGTTGACCGTGAACTCAGCCATCGGAAAATGTCCTCGGTATTCCTGGGGGCCGCGACTAGAGCGCGAACTGCCCGGACGTCTGCTGGATCCTGACGATCACGAACTCGGCCGGCCGGACCGGCGCGATGCCCACCAGGACGTTGACGACGCCGGCTGCGACGTCCTCGGCGGTGGTGGTCTCGTGGTCGCACTTGACGAAGTAGGCCTCACGCGGGGTGCTGCCCTTGAAGGCGCCCTGACGGAAGAGGGTGTGCAGGTACGAGGAGGCGCTGAGCCGGATCTGCTGCCACAGCGACTCGTCGTTGGGCTCGAACACGACCCACTGCAGGCCGCGTTGCAGGCTCTCCTCCACGTGCAGCGCGAGCCGCCGCACCGGCACGTACTTCCACTCGCTGTCCAGGGCGTCGGAGCCCTGGAGCGTGCGCGCGCCCCAGACCAGCGGGCCGGTGAGCGGAAAGGTGCGCAGGCAGTTGACGCCCAGCGGATTGAGCAGGCCGCTCTCGCGGTCGGTGAGGTCGACGGTGAGCGAGTGCACGCCCATGAGCCGTGCCTCGGTGCCGGCCGGGGCCTTCCACACGCCGCGCTCGGAGTCGGTGCGCGCGATGACACCGGCGACCGCGCCGGACGGCGGGAAGGCGCGCAGCCTTCCGGTGAGCGGGTCGGTGAGCTGGAGGTGCGGGAAGTACAGGCCCGCGTGGCTCCCGCGCACGGAATCGAGCGCGGCGACGCCGGCCCGTGCCGTGTCGACGCTCAGCCAGGTGCCCGGCGCGTCGACGAGGAGGAAGATCCGCCGTTCCTGGCACAGCCGCTGGGCCGCCGAGACGACGGTGAGCATGTCCTCGGTCTTCTCGTACGAGGCCAGCTCGGGCAGCGACAGCAGGTTGACGTCGGCCACCTGGCGCAGGGCGTGGATGCCGGTCTTGTCGCCCTCGGAGCCGATGAGGTCGCGCGGGCCGGGTGCCGCGCCGTCCTCGCCGCCCTCCAGGGGGAACACCGGCGGGTTGACGGAGGCCTCCAGGCCCAGGTCGTTGGCGCACTCGCCGAGGAAGCGCACGACGTCCTCGGGGTCGGTGGACCCCGCGACGACCTGGACGCGCCGTCCGAAGGCGGTGACCTCGGCGCCCGCGAAGGCGTGCCTGCCGGGCGCGTCGGGCAGCGCCCGCAGCTTGCGCTCCAGCAGCAGCGCGAGCTCGGCGACGCTGCACGGGACCTCGCCGTCGCAGTCGGGGTCGTAGAGCCGGAACTCGCGCTCGACGTCGCCGATCTTGACGGCGAGGTCGACCTCCAGGTTCGGCAGCTCCTCGCCGAACGGCTTGGAGACGGTGCCGGACGGGTCGGGGCGGCCCTCGCCGACGGCCTCGACGCGGATGAGGCGGGAGCCGGCGTTGATCACGGTCGGCGCGTGGCGGCCGTGACCGGGGTCCATGGACAGGCCGGTGAAGCTCTCGCGGGCGTCACCCTTGGCGTCGTGGACCCGCAGGTTGAAGGTCTCGCCGGGGTGCGGGGTGTCGTAGTCGACGGCGACGCGCAGGCCGTTGCCCCAGAGGCCGTGCTCCTTGGCGTGGACTTCGAGGACGCGGCTCTCGCTGTGGCCCTCGGTGGACTCCAGGACGACGCAGGCGGCCTTGCCGCTGCCGGCCTTGGCGACCCGGACGATCACGGCGACGCCGCCGCCGTTCGCGAAGAACTGGTGCACCGCGTAGGCGACGGCGCTCTGCGAGCCGAGCCCCCCGAAGCGGCGCTCGAACTCGGCGAAGCCGGTGACGCGCACCGGTTCGTTGAGCGGACCGCGCCGGGTGTGACCGACGAACGCGGTCACCGACGTGGTCACGGCGGAGATGGTGCGGGTGCTGCTGGGAAGCTCTTCGACGTAGACGCCGGGATACGTCGGCCGGGTGGGGCCTACTGCATGCGTCGGCATTCCCCCTCCAATCCCTTCTCGGGCACGAACGAAGGCACCAAGAGATGACAGAGGGAGACATTCCGGAGACATCCCGGATCGGCGCGCGAAGACGCCGCCCCTCATGGGCGGCGGTGGTGCGCGCACCGCATCAATCCCCCGTCGGCACCCCGGGCGGTCGGTCACCCAGGCCAAGCACACGCTTGTGACTCCTGATGCTCAGGTGCTCAACCCACCTTGAAGAGTGGAGAGTTGTGGGAGCAAGGCGGGTTCACGCCAGGACTCGGGGAGTTTCCATGGAGGGTGGCGAACGCGACTCGCACACGATGTGCGCGTGTCGGGACAGGTGATGCACACAATCCCCACACGTCGTAGTGCAGCACAATGGAGCACATGTCCCGACGCACCGGCCGTTCCCGCAGCCCACGCCCCGCCGCTCCGGTGCACCACCCGGAATGTCCGTGCGGTCTTGCGGAGACATACGAGATGTGCTGTGGCCGATTCCTTCGGGGTGAGACCGCGGCGCCGACCGCCGAGGCGCTGATGCGCTCGCGCTACACCGCCTTCGTCCGGCGCGACGAGGGGTACCTGCTGCGGACCTGGCATCCGCGCACGCGCCCGGCGCGGCTCGGCCTCGACGCCGGGACGCGATGGACGGGTCTGGAGATCCTCGACACGACCGAGGGTTCCGCGTTCCACAGCACGGGGACCGTGACGTTCCGGGCGTCCTACCGGGGCGGCGCCCTGCACGAGCGCAGCCGTTTCGAGCGGGTCGACGGCGCGTGGGTGTACGTCGACGGGGAGTTCTTCGACTGAGCGACGCCGGCCGGCGAAGGCCTACGGCGCGAGGACGTCCAGCTCCTGGAGCGCGCCGACGGTGATCTCCCGGGTCAGCTCCTGCGCGCGCACCGCGTCGCCCTCCCGCACCGCCTCCGCGACCTGGACGTGCAGGGTGACGGCGGCCGGGTCGGGGTCCTCGAACATCACGTCGTGATGGGTGCGGCCGGCCAGCACCTCGGCGACGACGTCACCGAGGCGGGCGAACATCTCGTTGCCGGAGGCGTTGAGGATCACACGGTGGAAGGCCACGTCGTGTATCAGGTAGCCCTCCAGCTGGTGCCCGCGCGAGTGGGCGACCATGCCGAGCGCGCACTCGGTGAGCTCGGCGCACTGCTCGGCGGTGGCGTTCCGCGCGGCCAGCCCCGCGGCGACCGGCTCCACGGCGGAGCGCAGCACGGTGAGGGACCGCAGCTGGTGGGGGCGGTCGGCGCCGGCCAGCCGCCAGCGGATGACCTGGGGGTCGTAGACGTTCCACTCGGACCTGGCGCGGACCGTGACGCCCACCCGGCGGCGGGACTCGACCAGGTGCATCGACTCCAGCACCCGCACCGCCTCGCGCATCACCGAGCGGGAGACGTCGAAGCGCTGCGCCAGTTCGTCCGTGCGCAACACACTGCCCGGGGGGTACTCGCCCGCCGTGATCTCGGGGCCGAGGGTGTCCAGTACACGGCCGTGCAGCCCCCGGCCCATCGTGCTCATGCACTCAGCGTACGGGGCGGATCACGCTGCCAAAAAGTCAGACTTATTCATCACAGACTCTTGAATTCGTCGTACCTAATAGGTTTCATTTGGCCGACGTCGGATGCGACGTCGTATGTCGAGGAAGACAGCGAGGCAGTCATGCGTACCCCCCACGTCGTCGTGGTGATGGGCGTCGCGGGCACGGGCAAGACCACGATCGGTCCGCTGCTCGCCGCCCGGCTCGGCGTCCCCTACGCCGAGGGCGACGACTTCCACCCGCCTGCCAACATCGCCAAGATGTCGGCCGGTACCCCGCTCGACGACGCGGACCGGTGGCCGTGGCTGGACGCCATCGGCGCATGGGCCCACGAGCGGTCCGGGCTGGGCGGGGTGGTCAGCAGCTCGGCGCTGAAGCGGTCCTACCGCGACCGGCTCCGTGCCGCCGCACCCGGGATCGTGTTCGTGCACCTCACAGGTGACCGCGAGCTCATCGAGGACCGGATGGCGCACCGGCAGGGCCACTTCATGCCGACCGCGCTGCTGGACTCCCAGTTCGCCACGCTGCAGCCGCTCCAGGCCGACGAGGCGGGAGTCGCGGTCGACGTCTCGGGCACCCCCGAGGACATCACCGCGCGCGCGGTGGCCGCGCTGGACGCCCTCGACCCGACGTCGCCCTCGGCGCCGTAACACCCCCTCCCCCCATCCCCGTATCTGCAAGGGAACCCCCGTGACCAGACTCAGCGTCGAGATGCTGGCGGCGGACCCCGTCGAGCCGATCACTTCGGCGGGACACGCGCAACTGGGCATCGCGGTACTGGCGGGCATCGCCGTCATCGTCGTGCTCATCACCAAGTTCAAACTGCACGCCTTCCTGGCGCTGACCATCGGTTCGCTGGCGCTCGGAGCCTTCGCCGGCGCGCCCCTCGACAAGGTCATCACCACCTTCACCACCGGCCTCGGCTCCACGGTCGCCGGCGTGGGCGTGCTGATCGCGCTGGGCGCGATCCTCGGCAAGATGCTCGCCGACTCCGGCGGTGCCGACGAGATCGTCGACACGATCCTCGCGAAGGCGAGCGGGCGTTCGATGCCGTGGGCGATGGTGCTCATCGCCTCGGTGATCGGCCTTCCGCTGTTCTTCGAGGTCGGCGTCGTGCTGCTGATCCCGGTCGTGCTGATGGTCGCCAAGCGCGGCAACTACTCGCTGATGCGGATCGGCATCCCGGCGCTCGCCGGCCTGTCCGTGATGCACGGCCTGGTCCCGCCGCACCCCGGTCCGCTGGTCGCGATCGACGCGCTGGGGGCCGACCTCGGCGTGACGCTGGCGCTCGGCGTGCTGGTCGCCATCCCGACGGTGATCATCGCCGGCCCGCTGTTCTCCCGGTACGCCGCCCGCTGGGTGGACGTCCCGGCGCCGGACCGCATGATCCCGCAGCGCGCGTCCGAGGAGCTCCAGAAGCGCCCCGGGTTCGGCGCCACGCTGCTCACGATCATGCTGCCGGTCATCCTGATGCTGTCCAAGGCACTCGTCGACATCGTGATCGACGACCCGGAGAACACCACGCAGCGTGTCTTCGACGTGGTCGGCTCCCCGCTGATCGCCCTGCTCGCCTCCGTCCTGCTGGGCATCTTCACGCTGCTGCGGCCCGCCGGTTTCGCCAAGGAGCGCGTCTCCGGGCTCGTGGAGAAGGGGCTCGCGCCCATCGCGGGCATTCTGCTGATCGTCGGAGCGGGCGGCGGCTTCAAGCAGACCCTGATCGACACCGGCGTCGGCCAGATGATCCTGGACATCTCCAAGGACTGGTCGATCCCGGCGCTGCTGCTGGCCTGGCTGATCGCGGTGGCGATCCGGCTGGCGACCGGTTCGGCGACCGTGGCGACCGTCTCGGCGGCCGGTCTGGTCGCGCCGCTCGCGGTCGGTATGTCGACCGGTGAGACGGCCCTGCTGGTGCTCGCCATCGGCGCCGGTTCGCTCTTCTTCAGCCATGTCAACGACGCCGGTTTCTGGCTGGTGAAGGAGTACTTCGGGCTGACCGTCGGCCAGACGATCAAGACCTGGTCGGTGATGGAGACGATCATCTCGGTGGTCGCGGGCGCCCTCGTCCTGCTGTTGTCCTTGTTCATATAGGCCCGGTGGCCGCACGGGCCATGTCAGGAGTACGACGATGACGGCTCATCCCCTCTTCGACACCGGCGGCCGGATCGCCCTGGTCACCGGCTCCAGCCGGGGCATCGGTCATGCGCCGGCCCGTGGCCTGCTGGAGGCCGGCTGCACGGTCGTCCTCAACGGCCGCGACCCGGACCGGCTGGCCCGGGCGGCGGCCGGTCTCCCCGGCGACGTCCGCACGGCGGTGTTCGACGTCACGGACGCCCCATCGGTGGCCGCCGGGATCGCCGAGGTCGAGGAGCGGGTGGGCCCGCTCGACATCCTGGTCAACAACGCGGGCATGCAACTGCGCGCCCCCCTTCTGGAGTTCACGGACGCGGACTGGCACCGCGTCCTGGACACCAACCTCACCAGCGCGTTCCTGGTCGGCCGGGAGGCAGCCCGGCGCTGCTGGACTTCACCCCGGACGCCGCCCAGGACCCAGGTCCCTCAGTCCCCTGAGTGGCGCCACAGGGAGTGCTCCCGGTCCGCCCACTCCCGGCCCACCTCGCCGGTGCGCATCCCCCGCCGGGCCTCGGGGTCCGCGAGCGCCATGCCGATGTGGCCGGCGAGGACGATGCCGAGGGTGAGGGCCAGCCAGTCGTGGACGAAGGTCGCGCCGGTCCGCCAGACCAACGGGGTGAGGTGGGTGAACCACATGATCAGGCCCGTGCCCAGCATCACCAGCGTCGCCCCGGCGATCCAGGCGGCGTAGACCTTCTGCCCGGCGTTGAACTTCCCCGCCGGGCGTGCCGAGTACCGCTTGTCCCGGCGCAGGGCGGCCCGCAGCCAGACCCGGTCGTGCGGACCGAAGCGGTTCAGCAGCCGCAGGTCGGAGCGGAAGGCGCGGGAGGCGAGGCCCAGCAGGACGGGCACCGGCAGGGCGAGGCCCGCCCACTGGTGGACGGTGACGACGAGCGCGCGGCGGCCGACGAGCTGCGCGAGCTCGGGGACGTAGAGGCAGGCCGCCGTTAGCACGCACACCCCCGTCAGGGCGGCGGACGTGCGGTGCACCCACCGTTCGGCCCGGCCGAACCGGTGGACGCGGGTGGCCCGGGCGGGCGCGTCAGCTCGTGGGCTCATCGTCGCGTCCGTTCGAACGGCCGACCCAGGCGTCGGTGTCGTAGCCCCGTTCCTCCCAGTAGCCCGGTTCCACGTCCTCGGTGACGGTGATCCCGGAGAGCCACTTGGCGGACTTGTAGAAGTACATCGGCGCGACGTAGAGGCGCACCGGGCCGCCGTGTGCGTGGCTGAGGTCCTCGTCCCGCATCCGCAGGGCGACCAGGACGTCGGCGCGGCGGGCCTGGTCGAGGGTGAGGCTCTCCGAGTAGGTGCCGTCGAAGCAGGTGAAGCGGATCGCCTTGGCGGTGGGGCGCACGCCGGCCGCGTCCAGCAGCCGGGACAGCCGGACGCCCTCGAAGGGGGTGTCGGGGACACGCCAGCCGGTGACGCACTGCACGTCCCGGATCGTCCGGGTCTGCGGCAGGGCGCGCAGCTCGGGCAGTGTGTAGGCGCGCGGCCGGTCGACCAGGCCGTCGACGGTGAGGCGGTAGGAGGTGGCGTTCTTGCGCGGGACGGAGGCGGCGACGGAGTAGTAGCGGAAGCCGCCGCCGTTCGGGAGCAGGCCGGTCAGGCCGGTGGGGTCCTTGTCGGCGGCGTTGCCGAGGAAGGACTCCAGTCCGCGTTGCAGGGTGGGCGCGGCGACCACGCCGAGAGCGCCCAGGCCGAGGGTGCCGAGCAGGACACGGCGGCCGATCGGCCGGCCCTCCTGCTCGGGTTGTCCGGAGTTCACACGTCCATTCGAGCACCGGGACGGGCGAACGGGCCAGCGATCGGGCCGCCCGTCAGAATTCCGTAACCACGAGGTGAGCCCCAATGCCGGCCAGGCGTTCGGTCCCGTACCGCCGACGGCGGGCGCGTCGCGGGCTAGACGACGCCCAGGGTGCGTTCGCGGGCCTCTCGGAACGCGGTGCTCGGGTCTTTGGACGGGTAGGACCAGGGCTCCGGCGTCGCGTGGTCGCCGATCCGCTCCAGGAGGGCGGCGGCCTCGGCGGCGCGCCCCTCGCAGCACTTGGCGTGGGCCAGATAGTTGAGGTCGACCAGTCGGCGGGGGTGGCCGTCCTGCTCCCATTCCAGCCACCAGTCGTAGGCGGCCTCCAGCGCCTGCCGGGCCAGACGTCCGCTCCAGTGCGCCGAGACGGCCGGATCGGCCGCTTCGAACCCTCCGGTGGCCAGTACGCGGTACCGCTCGGCGTGCGCGACGACCGGCAGCACGGCGAGCGGGGAGTCGGCCGGCGCCTGCTCGGCGGCCCGGTGGGCCAAGTCGTACACCTCGTGCAGGGGGTCGGGTCCGGCGGCGGCGCGGCGCTCGGCGAGCCGGGCGACCATGAGGTGGTGGGCGTGGTGGTGGTCGGCGTACCGCGTCCGGACCTCCTCGAAGATCCGTACCATCTCCCGCCTGCTGCCCAGCGTGCGCTCCAGCAGGAGCAGGCCCAGCCAGGGTGTCGGGTCGGCGGGGGCGAGCGCCGCGGCGTGGTGGCAGGCCTCGCGGGCGCGGGCCGGCCGCTCCTTGCCGCGCAGGGCGCGGCGCACCTCGGCCAGGGCGAGCAGCGTCGCGGCGTCGGCCGAGACCGGCTCGGCGAGCAGCCACTCCGCCGCCCAGGAGGCGCTGTACGGTTCGAGCGCCAGGACCGTGATCCGGTGTCCGCGCCGGTCCCAGTCGTCGCCGGTACGCGCGAGCAGGGAACGGGCGGTCTGCCATCGCCCCTGCGCCAGCGCGGCCCGCGCGGCGACCAGCTCGGTGTCGTCGAGGGCCGCGTCGAAGGCCAGGTCCGCGGGCCCATGGGTGCGGCCGGGGGATGGCGGGGGCAAGGACAACGCGGAACTTTCCTCGGGCAACGGTGCCGTAGTCGGCTGATCCCGGACAGCCAACCCATAGCCAAGGCTCATCGTCAAGCTTTGCCGCGCCTCCGCCGACGTCAACCCCACCTCCCGCCCGGGGAGTTGGCGCAGACCAGAGGCGAGTGGATCTTCCGCTGGCAGGGCTCGTGTGACGTACGTCATAGCGTCATGGCATCGACCCCCTGACCATGGCTGGAACGTCACGCCGCAGTTCCGGCCCCCCACCGGCCGCCGTGACCCGACGCGACCGCCTGACGCGGTGCGCCGCACCGCCTCCGCCGCGGTCCCCACACCCCCCATGATCATCGAGGTAGGCAGCTTGTCGGTCCTGGTTCTGGTTCTCGCCGTGAGCGCCGCCTGCTGCCTGGGCTTCGGCTTCGTCCTGCAGCAGAACGCGGCCCAGCACGCGCCCCGCGCCGACTTCCTCTCCCCCCGGCTGCTGCTCGACCTGATGAAGGTGCCGAGCTGGCTCGGTGGCATCGCGCTGATGGTGGCCGGCATGGGCCTCGGCGCCGCCGCGCTCGGGCAGGGGCAGCTCTCCCTGGTGGAGCCGCTGCTCGCGACCAACCTGCTCTTCGCCCTCGGCCTGTCCCGCCGCCGGACGGGGCGGCCGCTCGGCCGCCAGGGCTGGGCGGGCCTGGCACTGCTCGCGGGCGGCGTGATCACGTTCATCGTGGCCGGTCAGCCGCGCGCCGGGGCCGCGGTCGCGGATCCGCAGCGGCTGTGGATGATCGTCGGCGCGATGGTGGGCCTCGCCATCCTGCTGACCATGCGCGCCAAGCGCTCCCGGATGAGCTCGGCCCCGGTGCTGCTGGCCCTGGCGGCCGGCCTGCTCTACGGCGTACAGGACGCGCTGACGCGGGTCAGCGGCGACCGCTTCGCCGCGAGCGGCCTGGGCGGGCTGCTCACCTCCTGGCAGCCGTACGCGGTGCTGCTGATCGGCATCACCGGGCTGATCCTGGTGCAGAGCGCGTTCGAGACCGGGTCGCTGTGCAAGTCGCTGCCCGCCCTCACCGCCGCCCAGCCGCTCGCCGGCATCATCTGCGGCGTCGGCTTCCTGGGCGACCGGCTGCAGATGGACACCGGCGCGCTGGCCTGGCAGGCGACGGGTCTCGCGGCCGTGGTGACGGGCATCGTCCTGCTCGGCATGCACCCGGCGATGCCCCGGGGCGCGGTGGTACGGGCGGCGGTGCCGGTTCCGGCGCTCCAGGGCGCCACGACGCGCTGATCCACCGGGCCGTCCGGGCTGCTTGGATGGCTCCATGAGCGCTGCTGACGAGATCCTCGACGTCGTCGACGAGCACGACCGCGTGATCGGGCAGGCCCCGCGCGGGGAGGTGTACCAGCGCGGTCTGCGCCACCGCTGTGTGTTCGTCCAGGCCCGGGACGCCGAGGGCCGGGTGTTCGTGCACCGCCGCACGCCGACGAAACTGGTCTTCCCCTCCCTCTACGACATGTTCGTCGGCGGCGTGGTCGGCGCGGGCGAGTCCTACGACGACGCGGCCCTGCGCGAGGCCGAGGAGGAACTCGGCGTCAGCGGCCTGCCCCGCCCCTCGTACCTCTTCAAGTTCCTCTACGCCGACGGCGCCGGCCTGAGCTGGTGGTCCGCCGTGTACGAGGTCCGCTGCGAGCTCCCGGTGAGCCCGCAGGCCGAGGAGGTCGCCTGGCACGACTTCCTGCCCGAGGAGGAGGTACGGCTGCGGCTCGGCGAGTGGGAGTGGGTGCCGGACGGACTGGCGGCGTACCACCGCCTGGAGGCGCACCGGCGCTGAGCGTGCCCCGCGGGGCCTTCCGGATAGGGTCGTGCGCGTGATCGAACTCGTGCGAAACGTCCGGCTCTGGTTCGGGCCCCAGCGGATCCGGGAGGAGGGCGACACACCCGACTACCGGTTCTCGCTGGCGAACGAGCGCACGTTCCTGGCCTGGCTGCGCACCGCGCTCGCGCTGATCGGCGGCGGGTTCGCGGTGGACCAGTTCCTGCCGGACCTCAGATGGGGCTGGCGGGTCGGGCTGGCGCTCGCCCTGCTCGGGGCGGGCGTGCTGTGCTCCCTGCGGGCGGTCGACCACTGGATGCGCTGCGAGCGCGCGATGCGCCGGGGCGAGGATCTGCCGGTGTCCCGTTTCCCGGCACTGCTGAGCGTCGTCGTCGCGGTGGTGGCGGTGGCGATGGTGGTCGTGGTGCTCGTGGGATGGGACGGGTGAGTGCCCCCGTCGCCCCGGAGCGGGACCCCGGGCTCCAGCCGGAGCGGACCCGGCTCGCCTGGCGGCGTACGACACTCTCCGGCACGGTCGCCGCGGTGCTCGCGGCCCGCACGGCCCTGCACGGCGGCCCCTCGGCGCCCCGCATCCTCGCCTGCGCGCTGTGCTGCGCCCTCTGGCTGGGCCTCCTCCTGGTCGCCCACGCCCGGATCCGCACCCTCACGGCCCCGGGCCACCCCCCGGCCCTGACCCCCCGGCACGCCACCGCGGCCACCCTGTGCACGGTGGCCCTGGCGGTCTGCGCGTCGACGCTGCTGTTCTGACCGAGCCGGTCACCGGCCCGGCCGCCACACCGACAGCCACCGCCGACGCCCGCCCCTCCGGGGAACTCGTACGCCACGAAGGTACGGATGCCCGGATATGCCCGGTCCCCGTGGCAGCCTTTCGGTCGTCCACCACCCGAACCCGAAGGTGAGCGCAATGACCACCCTGCACGAGGAACACTCCGCCCACACGCACACCCACGGCCCCGCCTGCGGGCACGCCGAGGTCCCGCACGGCGACCACATCGACTACGCCCACGACGGCCACCTGCACCGCGCGCACGACGGCCACTGGGACGAGTGCGAGCCCACCGGGCACAACGCCCACGCCGGCCACGACCATCGGCACGACGAGGGCTGCGGCCATGCGCGGGTGCAGCACGGCGACCACGTGGACTACCTCCACGACGGCCACCGGCACGCCGAGCACGACGGCCACTGGGACGACCACTGAGACCGGGCCGCCCCCGGCCCTCAAGGAGTCCCCGGCAGCTCCCCGCCTCCCGCGCGGGGAGCCGTCGGCCTGTCGTGGCGCCGATCACGTTCGCCCGGCCCCCTGGACGGCATACCGACCGGTCGGCATCATTGGTCGGGTCACGTTCACACGTCCGTAGGAGCGACGATGGCTTCCGACCACCCGCCAGGCCTCGATCCCGACCGGCTGCGCGGCCTGCTCGACCGTGAGCGGCCCGGTCTGGTGCACGGCCCGCTGACCGGCCGGCTGATCGAGGGCGGACGGTCGAACCTCACCTACGCGGTCTCCGACGGCGAGTCCCGGTGGGTCGTGCGCCGGCCCCCGCTCGGTCACGTCCTGGCGACCGCGCACGACATGAGGCGCGAGCACCGGGTGATCAGCGCCCTCGGGCCGACGAAGGTTCCGGTACCGCGCACGCTGCTGCTGTGCGAGGACGAGGAGGTCCTCGGGGCGCCGTTCTACGTCATGCAGTTCGTGCCCGGCACGCCGTACCGCACCGCCGACCAGCTCGCCCCGCTCGGTCCCGAGCGCACCCGCGAGGTGGTCCTCTCCCTGGTGGACACCCTGGTCGAGCTGCACGCGGTGGACCCCGAGGAGGTCGGTCTCGGCGACTTCGGCCGCCCCGAGGGCTTCCTGGACCGCCAGCTGCGCCGCTGGGGCAAGCAGCTGGACGCCTCCCGCAACCGCGACCTCGCCGGCATCGACGAGCTGCACGCGGCCCTCGGCCGGGCCCTGCCCACCTCCCCCGCCCCGGCCGTCGTACACGGCGACTTCCGCCTCGACAACGTCCTGGTGGGCGCCGACGACACGATCAACGCGGTCCTCGACTGGGAGATGTCCACGCTCGGTGACCCGCTGACCGACCTGGGCCTGCTGGTGATGTACAGCATGCCGCTCGGCATGCCGAAGTCGCCGGTCTCCACCACCGCCGAGGCCCCGGGGCACCCGAGCCCGGCCGAGCTGATCGAACGGTACGCGGCCCGCTCCGGCCGCGACGTCTCCGCGGTCGCCTGGTACACGGCGTTCGCCTGGTTCAAGCTCGCCGTGATCCTGGAGGGCATCCACTACCGCTACACCCTGGGCCAGACGGTCGGCCGCGGCTTCGACCGCATCGGCGATCTCGTTCCCGTCTTCATCGAGCACGGTCTCACCACACTTCAGGAAGGCTGACCGGCATGGACTTCGCGTTCGACGCACGCACCGAGGAACTGCGCGCCAGGCTGCTCGCCTTCATGGACGAGTACGTGTACCCGGCCGAGGCCGTGGCCGAGGAGCAGCGGGCCGCGCTCGCCTCCCCCTGGGACACCCCGGCGGTCGTCGGGGAGCTGAAGGCCGAGGCCCGTCGCCAGGGCCTGTGGAACCTCTTCCTGCCCGACGCCGAGCACGGCGCCGGCCTCACCAACCTCCAGTACGCCCCGCTGGCCGAGATCACCGGCCGCTCCCCGCACCTCGCGCCCACGGCGACGAACTGTGCCGCGCCGGACACCGGGAACATGGAGGTGCTCGCGCAGTTCGGCGACGACGCGCAGAAGAAGCAGTGGCTGGAGCCGCTGCTCGCCGGTGAGATCCGGTCGGCCTTCGCGATGACCGAGCCCGACGTGGCCTCCTCGGACGCCACCAACATCACCACACACATCGAGCGCGACGGCGACGAGTACGTCATCACCGGCCGCAAGTGGTACATCTCCGGGGCGATGAACCCGGACTGCAAGATCTTCATCGTGATGGGCAAGACCGACCCGGACGGGCCGGACATCCGCCGCCAGCAGTCCATGGTCCTGGTGCCGCGCGACACCCCGGGCGTGACGGTCAAGCGGGCGATGCAGGTCTTCGGCTACGAGGACCACTCCCACGGCGGCCACGCCGAGGTGGTCTTCGACCAGGCGCGCGTGCCGGTCTCCCACCTCGTCGGCGAGGAGGGCGGCGGCTTCGCCATCGCCCAGGCCCGGCTCGGCCCCGGCCGGATCCACCACTGCATGCGGCTGATCGGCATGGCGGAGCGGGCGATCGAGCTGATGTGCAGGCGCGCGGTGTCGCGCGAGGCGTTCGGCAAGCCGCTGGCCGGGCAGGGCGTGGTGCACAACTGGATCGCGGACGCCCGGGTGGCCGTCGAGCAGATGCGCCTGCTGGTCCTGAAGACCGCCTGGATGATGGACACGGTCGGCAACAGGGGTGCCCACACCGAGATCCAGGCCATCAAGATCGCCACGCCGCGCACGGTCGTCGGCATCCTCGACAAGGCGATCCAGCTGTACGGCGCGGGCGGTGTGAGCCAGGACTTCCCGCTGGCCGAGCTGTACGCCGGCGCGCGCACGCTGATGATCGCGGACGGCCCGGACGAGGTGCACCAGCGGTCGCTGGCGCGGCGGGAGCTGAAGAAGTACCTGTGAGGCCGTGCGTGAGGGGCGGTTGCCCATGGCGACCGCCCCTCACCGTGCCTCGCTACGGCCGAAGTGCCCGCAGCAGCAGGTCGGCCAGGTGGTCGGCGACCTGCTGGGGGCTCATCGGCCCGTCGGGGCGGTACCAGGTCGACAGATGGTGGACCGACCCGAAGTGGTAGTCCACCACCAGGTCGGCCGGGGTCGCCGTGGAGAAGACGCCGGCCTGCTGGCCCTCCTCGATGAGCGCGCGGAAGCGCTCGTGGTAGCGCCGGCGCTCCGCGCGGACCTGCTTGTTCTTCTCCGGGCTCAGATGGTGCATCGACCTGAAGAAGATCATCGCGTCGTCGAGGTTCTCGATGGTCGTCACCACGACGTCGGCGGCGGCGTTCCGCACCCGCTTCTCGACCGGCTCGTCGGCGTCCGCGAGCGCGTCCAGACGTTCCTGCTGGACGCGCAGCACGCGCGCGTACACCTCGTGCAGCAGATCGTCCTTCGAGCCGAAGTAGTGATACAGGGCTCCCTTGGTGACGCCCGCCGCCTCGACGATCTCCTGCACCGAGGTGCGGTCGTAGCCCTGCTCCGCGAAGAGCCGGGTGGCGGCGGCCAGCAGCCGCTGCGGCACAGGCGTCCCGTCCGTGTCCGTCGTCCTGGGCACTGCCGCCACCTGCCTTCCGTGATGTCCTACTGACTTTCTCGCGAACGGGAGCGCAACTCCCGCCGGAGGATCTTCCCACTCGCCGTCTTCGGCAGGTCCGGCAGGATCTCCACCAGCCGCGGGTACTTGTAGGCGGCCAGTCTCTCCTTGCAGTACGCCGCGAGTTCGTCCGGGTCCGGTGCGGCACCCGGACGGAGGCTGATGTAGGCCTTGACAGTCTCTCCCCGGTAGCCGTCGGGCACCCCGACGACGGCGGCCTCGCGCACCGCCGGATGGGTGTAGAGCACGTCCTCGACCTCGCGCGGCCAGACCTTGAAGCCGGACGCGTTGATCATGTCCTTCTTGCGGTCGACCACGTACAGCCAGCCCTCGGCGTCCATGAACCCGATGTCCCCGGTGCGCAGCTCACCGCCGGGGAACGTCTCATCGGTGGCGTCGGGCCGCCGCCAGTAGCCGGGCACGACCTGCGGGCCCCGTACGACGATCTCGCCCTGTTCCCCGAACGGCACCTCCGCGCCCTCGTCGTCGACGATCCGCACGACGGTGTCGGGGCCGGGCACGCCCACGGCCAGCGTCCCCGAGGCCGGGTCGACGGGCGCCTCCCGGCCGGGCGGCACGGCGGCGCACGGCGCGGTGCACTCGGTGAGCCCGTAGCCGTTGCGGATGTACGGACCGAAACCGGCCCGGAACTTCTCCACCAGCGCGGGCGGCAGCGGCGCACCGCCGGAGGAGATGATCCGGAACGACGAGAAGTGGTCGCGGGTGACGGACGGGTGGGCGGCCAGCGCCATGAAGGCGGTCGACGGCCCGACCGTGTAGTGCGGCCGGTGCTCGGCGAACGCGTCCAGCACGACGCCCGCCTCGAAGCGGTACGCCAGGACCAGCGTGCCCGCGCTGTTCAGGCACGCCCCGAGCTGGCAGACCATCCCGGTGATGTGGAAGAGCGGCGCCATCGCGAAGTACACCGGCGCCTCGGGCAGCCCCAGCCCGGTCCGCTGCCGCTCGGCGTTGTACATGATGTTGCCGTGCGTGTTGGTGGCCCCTTTGGGGGTGCCGCTGGTGCCGGAGGTGTAGCTGATCAGCGCGATGTCGTCCGGGCCGGGCAGGCGGTCCTCCGCCGCCTTGCCGCCCGCCCGTGCGACGGCGGTCAGGTCGTCGGTGTCCTCGGCCCGCGCGGCCCGTTCGAAGGTCAGCACGCGCGCCTCGCCCCGCGTCTGGAAGTCCAGCTCGCAGGCGGTGAGCACGACCCGTACCGGCGAGCCGGCCACGGTCTCGCGCAGATACGACTCCCAGGCCCGGTCGGAGCAGATCAGCGCGGCCACCCCGCCGTCCCGCAGGACATGGCCGACCTCGCCCGACTTGTACATCGGGTTGACCGGCACGACCACCGCGCCCGCCTTCCAGGCGCCCAGCACGGCCAGCACGAAGTGCGGCGAGTTCTGCAGCAGCACGGCGACACGGTCGCCCCGCGCCACGCCCCGCTCGGCGAGGTGCCCGGCGACGGAGTCGCTCAGCTCGTCGGCCTCGCGGTAGCTCAGCCGTCCGTCGAAGTAGGCGAGGAAGGTCCGATCCGGTGCCTCGCCGGCGACCCGGCGCAGGGCGTGCACCAGTGAGTCGTCGGGGCTGACGGGCGCCCGCTGGGCCTCGTCGAGGAGCGCCAGCCAGGGCTTGGCGGCGTAGTGGGAGCGGGTCACGGGGCCGCCTCCCACTTCTGCTGGATGTGGTTCATGCTGGTCAGCCAGCGGTCCGGATGGGCGGCCCGGGCCTCGTAGTACGCGGCGACCTCGGGGTGCGGCAGGATCAGGAAGCGGTCCTCCTCGATCCCCTTGAACAGCGCCTCCGCGACGGCCGCGGGCTCGATCGCGGTCGGCACCAGCACCAGGTCACCCGCGCTGCCGGTGGCGGCGAGCATGTCGGTGCGCACGCCCTGCGGGCAGATGGCGTGCACCTTCACCCCCCGGTGGCGGTAGGTGAGGGAGAGCCACTCGGCGAAGGCGTAGGCGCCGTGCTTGGTGACGCTGTAGGGGGCGGCGCCGATCATGGTGAGCAGCCCGGCGGCCGACACGGTGGACACGAAGCGCCCGCTGCCGCGCTCCAGCCAGTCGGGGAGCAGCGCGTGGGCGGCACGCACGTGCGCCATGACGTTGACGTCCCAGGCCAGTTGCCAGACCTCCTCGGGGGCCGCCTCGGAACCGCCGGAGCCGACCCCGGCGTTGGCGCAGTAGACGTCCACCGCACCGCCGAGCGCGTCCTTGGCCTCGGCGACGATCGCGGAGGCGTCGCCGGGGACGGCGATGCCGCCGACCTCGTCGGCGACGGCCTTGGCCTTGTCCGCGTCGAGGTCGTTGACCACCACCCGGCCCCCCTCGGCGGCGAAGCGCCGGGCCAGTGCGGCCCCGATCCCGCCTCCTGCACCGGTGACGACCACTCCGGCACCCTGCACGGCTCCCACCATCGGTTCGGTCTCCTTCGACGCGCCTCGGCTCTGCCCTCGCGCGGTCAGACTAACCGGTCGGTATGTAGTGGCGGAAGGGCGACGCGGGAGCCGAAGTCCGGCCCGGTTCGTTCCCGTGGTGGGCGGGGGCGCGCTAGCGTGCGTGAGCATGACACCCGCCGCGATCACGGAGGCCCTCGTATGAAGCTGTCCAGACGCAGCCTGCTCGCCACCACCACCGCAGCGGTCGCGGCGTCGGGGGCCCCGGCGGCGGCCGCACCCGCAGCAGGCGGCGACCGCCCGTTGCGGACTGGATTCGAGCGCCTCGCCGCCGGAGGCTACGACCTCCTCGACGGCGACCGCGTCGGCATCGTCACCAACCCGACCGGCATCACCAGGGACGTACGCCACATCGTCGACGTGATGCACGCCGACGACAGGGTGGACGTCACCGCCGTCTTCGGTCCGGAGCACGGTTTCCGCGGCACCGCGCAGGCCGGCGGCTCCGAGGGCCGCTACGACGACCCGGCGACCGGCCTGCCCGTCTACGACACCTACCAGAAGAGCGGCCAGCCGCTGGCCGACATCTTCACGGCCTCCGGCGTGGACACGATCGTCTTCGACATCCAGGACGTGGGCGCACGCTTCTACACCTACATCTGGACCCTGTACGACTGCATGGAGGCCGCCCGCCTCGCGGGCAAGCGCATCGTCGTGCTGGACCGGCCGAACCCGGTGACCGGCGTGTCGGCCGAAGGGCCGGTGCTGCACAAGGAGTTCGCCACCTTCGTGGGGCGGCAGCCGATCTCGCAGGCCCACGGCATGACGGTGGCGGAGCTGGCGCTGCTGTTCAACGAGGAGTTCCTGACCTCTCCGGTGTCCCTGGACACCGTCCGCCTGAGCGGGTGGCGGCGCTCGGACTTCTACGACGCCTCCGGGCTGCCGTGGGTGCCGCCGAGCCCCAACATGCCGACGCCCGAGACCGCCCTGGTCTACGCGGGCACGTGCCTCTTCGAGGGCACGAACCTCTCCGAGGGCCGGGGCACCACCCGCCCCTTCGAACTGCTCGGGGCGGAGGGCATCGACCGCGGCTGGGCGGCGGCCGTGAGCGAACTCGGCCTGCCGGGCGTGCACTTCCGGGAGGCGTACTTCGCGCCCACCTTCTCCAAGTTCCAGGGCCGCACCATCGGTGGCGTACAGCTGCACGTGCACGACCGGGCGGCGTTCGACCCCGTGCGCACCGGGATCGCCCTGCTGATCACCGCCAAGCGGGCCTGGAGCGGCTTCGCCTGGCGGTCGGACAACTGGATCGACAAGCTCACCGGCTCCACGCTCGTCCGCACGATGATCGACGCCGGGGCGGACACCGACGACGTGGTGGCGGGCTGGGAGCAGGAGCTGGCGGCGTTCCGCAGGACGCGGCGGCAGTACCTCCTCTACCGCTGAGCCGGACGGCGGCGGGCCTCGTCGCAGGCCCCGCCGCCACCGAAGAGGTCACCTGTGTGAGGTGACCTCCACGACCTGCTGGTAGGTCGGCCGGTTCTGCCGGCTGACCCCGCCGTGCCCGATGCCGCCCGGCGGACGGTGGACGACCGGGTCGGCGCACCACTGGCCGCCCGCCGCGCACCGGTTCGTCTGGCGCGCGCTCCGTCGGCCCGGGGGCGGCGGACGGGGACTCGTCGACCGGCAGGCCGGCGGTTAGCGCCGCGAATTGGTCACTGCCGAGGCCGGGTTCGAACGCGGCCTTCACCAGCAGCGGCCACCAGGCGTTCACGACCCCGATCGCGTCGGCGTGCGCGTAGGTGTGCGAACCGGCCGACGTCTCGGTGCGCCGGGACCCGGCGGACACCCACGCCGACAGCTCGGCCACCGCCGCGGCGGCCGCCGGGTCGGTCACCGGAGAGCTGTCGGCCACCTTCGGCGCCTTCGGCAGGACGGCCTCCCCCCTCGGTGAGGCCCGCCTGGGCCATCGTGCGGACCGGCGAGCCGGTGTGACCCGCCGCGTACTCGCCGGGGAAGCAGCGACCGCTGTCGGAGGCGGCGATGTCGGCGTTGATGCCGTCGACGTGGGCGTTCACGTCGGCGAGGGCCCGGCGGCCCCGCTCGCCGTCGGCGGCGACGCCGTCGATCTGCGCCTGGAGATCCGGCCTCGCTGCAGGGCGCGTTGCGCCAGGGACCCTGCTCCAGACCCTGGTTGGCGGCCGCGCCGCCCGCGAAGGCGGATCGTCACGTCACCGCGCCCGGCCGGCCGGTGGAGGAGGATCTCTGGGCGAGGGTGGCGTTGCCGTTCCGACCCGGCGGCAGGATGTCCGAGCACCCGCTGCCGCAGTGGTCGGCGACGGCCGCCGCTTCGGCGTCCGGGTGGGCCGGGGAGGCCGCCGCCCGGGAAAGCGAGGACAAAAGACCGGCAATCAGGACGCATACGGAAGCCGTCTTCAGGAACCCGTGGGATCTGTGGGGAGTTCTCAGTCTGTCGAGCGCGACACGTCACCTGTGCGGGTCGCGACGACCGCCCGGGAGTGGCCGTCGTCACGCGGAGGAAAACGGATGGAGCCGAATCGCTGGTCGATACGTCTATTCGGCGACGTCCGTACGACGACGCCGAAGTGACCGAAGTACAGGTGCAGGTGTGACGGAGGTGCAGGGCGATGGCCGGTTTCCGGAGTCTGGCGAGACAGGTACGCGACCCCCGATGCGACCTGGCGCTACGGCGCTACTCGCTACGCAAGTGCCTTGAGCGATTCGCCCCCTACGGGCACAGGGCGACCTGGGACCACTTGTGCACCCGGGCCGGGTTCGGCCCGGAGGACCGTTCTCCCGACCCTGCGCGGCTCGTGGCCGCGTTGGAGGAGCTGGAGGCGGCCCGAGCCGTGTGGCTGGCCTACGAGGTCGAGTTCGCCGAGCGCCGCAAGAAGGAGAAGCACGACGGGCTGCGCCGGCCGGGCACGGTGGACGACTGGCACCGGCTGACCTGGGGCGGTTTCGGGGTCGCCTGGTGCGACGACCCCGAGGTGCACCCGGCGGAGCCGCTGGCGGAAGTGCTGCGGCAGATCATCGCGGCGCTGGAGCGCGAGCCCGGCTCGGCGTGCCCCGTGTGTGACGGGGAGCGCCTGCGCTGGAAGTACGACCTGGATCACGAGCCCTCGTCAGGCCCGGTCTGCACGGACTGCGGAATTCTCGTCCCGCGCCCCGTGCTCACGCCCGAGGCCCTGGCGTACGCCAGGCGCGAACGACTGCTGATGTCCGCCTGAGACGCCACGAGTGCCACGGCCACGGGGCAACGGGGGTGTACGTGGCGGGCCATGTGCCGTCCGCCGCGGACCGGCTGGGGGTGCGCAGGGGATGCCGCACCCCCTGAACGGCGGATGCCCCGGTACGCGGCGGATGCCGGCGGATGTCTCGGCACGCACGCGACCGGTGGTGCCTGGCACCATCGAGGCATGGTGAACGTGCAGGTCTGTCTCAACGGGACGCGCGAGGCCACCGACGGCACGAGGGTGCCGTTGACGCCCGAGACGATGGCCGAGGACGCCGCGCGCGCGGTCGCGGCCGGGGCGGACGACGTCCATGTCCACCCCAAGACACCGTGCGGGCACGACTCCTTGTCCGCGCGCGTGGTGGCCGCCACGCTCCAGGCGCTGCGCCGGCGGGTGCCGGTGCCGGTCGGGGTGACCACCGGCGCCTGGGCCGAGCCCGATCCGGCGGCCCGGCTGAAGCGCGTGCGCGGCTGGACCGTGCTGCCCGACCACGCGTCGGTCAACTGGCACGAGCCGGGCGCCGAGGAACTGGCCGCCGCGTTGCTCGACGCCGGGGTGGGCGTCGAGGCGGGCATCTGGTCCGGGACGGACGGGGCGGCACGGTTCGCGCGCTCGCCGCTCGGGCCGAGGGTGCTGCGGGTGCTCGCGGAGGTGACCGATCCGTTGCCGGTGACGGCCGAGGACAGCGCGCGGGCGCTGCTGGCCGAGCTGGGCTCCGCGCACGGCCGCCCGGTGCTGCTGCACGGCACGGACGACAGCGCGTGGCCCGTGCTGCGGCTGGCCGGCCGGCTGGGGCTGGCGACCCGCGCCGGCCTGGAGGACATGCTGGTCCTGCCGGACGGGCAACCGGCCGACTCCAACGCGCGGTTGGTGGCGGAGGCGGTACGGGCGTACGCGGAAGCACGGGACGGTAGCAGCCGGTAAACCGGTCGCACCAGCGCTTTCGGACACGGACAGTTGGCGGCGACGAGACACCACTGAGGACCGAGGAGTCCCCCATGTCGACGCTGCGTGTCACCGCCGAAGTGCTGACCGTCCACGAGCATCCGAACGCGGACGCGCTCGACCTGGCCCAGGTCGGCCTGTACCGGGCCGTCGTCGCCAAGGGCGCCTACCGCACCGGCGACGCCGCGCTCTACATCCCCGAGCAGGCCGTGCTGCCCGCCGGGCTGATCGAGGAGCTGGGGCTGACCGGGCGGCTGGCGGGCGGCAAGGTGGACAGGGTCAAGGCGGTGCGGCTGCGTGGCGAGTTGTCGCAGGGGATCGTGTGCCGGCCGAAGGCGCTGGCGGACGTCGATCTGGCGGCCGCGGCGGCGGACGGCACGGACTTCGCGGAGCGGCTCGGCATCACCAAGTGGGTGCCGCCGGTACCGCCCACGATGAACGGCGACGTCGAGTCGGCGCCCGAGCTGCTGCCCTGGGTCGACATCGAGAACGTCCAGCGCCACCCGGACATCTTCAGGCCGGGTGAGCCCGTCGTGCTGACCGAGAAGCTGCACGGTTCGGCGTGCCTGGTGACGTACGTCGCCGGCGAGGACCGGGTGTACGTCTCCTCCAAGGGCTTCGGGGCGAAGTCGCTGGCGCTGAAGGAGGACCCGCGCAACCTCTACTGGCGCGCGGTGCGCGGGCACGGCGTCGCGGAGGCCGCGGCACGGCTCGCCCGGCGGCTGGGGGCGCGCCGGGTCGGGATCTTCGGCGAGGTGTACGGCGCCGGGGTGCAGGACCTGACGTACGGCGCGGACGGGCGGCGCGACACCCTGGGGTACGCGGTGTTCGACGTGTCCGCGGAGATCGACGGCCAGGTGCGCTGGCTGGACGCGGAGCAACTGCTGGGCGGAGAGCTGCCGTCGGTGCCGCGTCTGTTCACCGGGCCGTACGACATCGCCCGCGTACTGGAGTTCGCCTCGGGCCGCGAGACGGTGTCCGGTCGGAACCTGCACCTGCGCGAGGGCGTGGTGATCCGCCCGGTGACGGAGCGCTACAGCCCGGTGACCGGCGGCCGGGCGGTGGCGAAGGCGGTGAGCCCGGCGTATCTGACCCGGAAGGGCGGAACCGAGTACGAGTGAGCGGCGAGCGGTCGGCGGGGCGGGCGCGAGCGCGGTCCCGCCGGGCGACCGTCCCCGCTAGCGGCACTCCTCGGGCTCCGGCTGCTGCTCCCGCCCCCGCGACGCCCGCCGCTGCCCGCCGGGCGGGCGTTCCACCAGGAGGCTGGAGCCCGAGAGGTGTTCGCCGGAGATGTCGTCGGGGTTGGACAGGACGCAGGTGGCCAGGGAGAGGCAGCCGCAGCCGATGCAGTCCGTGAGGTGGTCGCGGAGCCGGTTGAGCTGCTTGATCCGCTGGTCCAGCTCCGAACGCCAGGCCTCGGACAGGCGGGCCCAGTCGTCCCGGGTGGGCGTGCGCTCCTCGGGCAGCTCGGCGAGCGCCTCGCGGATGGTGGCCAGCGGGATGCCGACACGCTGGGCGGCGCGGACGAAGGCGACGCGGCGGAGCGTGTCCCGGGTGTAGCGGCGCTGGTTGCCCGGGGTGCGGCGGCTGCTGATCAGCCCCTTGGCCTCGTAGAAGTGCAGGGCGGAGACGGCGGCGCCACTGCGCGCGGCGAGCTGGCCGACCGTGAGCTCGTGGATCTTCTCGGGAATCTGGGGCACCTCTCGAAGCCTACCCAGTCGCCGACGGCCCGGGTCCGTTGACAGCGGCCCCGGACGGCACCATGCTAAGCAGTTGCTTAGACATTGCAGTCGCCACGCGAGAGGCCGGGACATGGCAGAGCCGAGGATCTTCACGTCAGCCGACGAGCTGAAGGCGGCGGTGGGCGAGCAACTGGGGTACACCGACTGGCTGGAGGTCGACCAGAAGCGGATCGACCTGTTCGCCGAGGCCACCGGCGACCATCAGTGGATCCACGTCGACCCGGAGAAGGCCGCCGCCGGCCCCTTCGGCACGACGATCGCGCACGGCTACCTCACGCTCTCCCTGCTGCCGCTCTTCGGCCCGCAGCTGATCGGCGTCGAGGGCATGAAGATGGGTGTCAACTACGGCACCAACAAGGTCCGTTTCCCCGCCCCCGTCCCGGTCGGCTCCCGGCTGCGCGCCACCGCGAAGATCACCGGCGTCGAGGACGTGACCGGTGGCATCCAGGTGAGCGTCGCCTTCAGCGTGGAACGCGAGGGCGGCGACAAGCCGGTGTGCGTGGCCGAGTCGGTGTCGCGGTACTACCTCTGAGCCGCGGCCGCCTCCGGGACGCCGCCGCTACCGCGCGGTCGGCGCCTTCCGCACGCCCACCATCCGCAGTACGAGGTCGGCGTAGAGCGCGCCGACCTCGTCGGGCGTCCAGGGGCCGTCGATGTTGAACCAGCGGGCGACGTCGATGCACAGCGACAGCACCGCGAGCGTCGTGCCCTGGACGTCGAGCACCTCGAACTCGCCCGCGGCGACGCCGTCCTCGATGATGCCGCGCACCTCGGCGTCGCACTGCCGGCGCAGCGCGACGATCTCCGCGCGGGCCTCGGGGCCCAGCGAGTCCAGTTCGTACTGCACCACGCGCGCGGTCGTGCGCCCCCCGGCGTGCCAGCGCACGAAGGAGCTCACCGCGTCGGCGAGCCGCTCGCTCGCGCTGCCCTCGCGCCCGGCCGCGGTGCGCAGGATGTCGAGGGCCCGCTCGTGGCCGATCCTGCTGATGCGGTGCAGCAGCTCTTCCTTGGTCTTGTAGTGGATGTAGAGCGCGGCCGGACTCATCCCGGCGCGGCCCGCGATGTCACGGGTCGTCGTGGCGTGGTAGCCGCGCTCGGCGAAGGCCTCCACGGCGGCGATCAGCAGTCGCCGGGCCGCCTCGGGGGTGACCTCGGCCCATGCCTGCAGCTCGCCGCCGGCCGTCTCCTCCGCCGTAGTCATCGCTCGTTCGCCCCTCTCGCCGATCAGAGGCACCACCATACCGCCGAAGCTGAGCGAGCGCTTAGTGAGGCCTCCCGGGGCGCCCGCACGCAGCATGCCCTCAGAGCTTCTCGAACGGGTCGTGCTCGGCGAGCAGCTTCTCCAGCCGGGCCTGGTCCACCCGGCTCACGATCTGCCCGGCCTCCTGCCGGTCCCGGACGACCTTGGCGAGCGTGAAGGCGGACGTGACGAGGTAGAGGACGGCGATGGCGAGGAAGGCCCGCACCCACGGGTCGGCCTCCAGCCGGAAGATGCCGACGGCGGTGGCGCCGAGGGCGAGCGCGAACGACGCGACGGCCTGTCCGTAGAAGGCGGCCGTGCTCTGCTGCTTGACCGGTGTGTCACTCATGAGGAACAGGGTCGGCGGACGTGGCGCCCACCACATCCGCCGAAGTACTCAGAAGGTACTCAGAAGGCCGAAACCCCTGTCAGCGCCCGCCCGATGAGCAGCTTCTGGATCTGGCTCGTGCCCTCGTAGAGGGTCATCACGCGGGCGTCGCGCAGCAGCTTGCCCACCGGGTACTCGTCGATGTAGCCGTAGCCGCCGTGGACCTGGAGGGCGTTGTTGGCCGCGCGCACGGCCGCCTCCGAGGCGAAGAGCTTGGCCGTGGAGGCCTCGGTGGCGAAGGGCAGCCCGCGGTCGATCAGGTCGGCGACCCGCCAGGTCAGCAGCCGGGCCGCGTCGACGTCCACGGCGATGTCGCTGATCAGCTCCTGGACGAGCTGGTGATGGGCGATGGTCCGGCCGAACTGCTCGCGCTCCCCCGCGTGGCGGACCGCCGCGTCGAGTGCGGCCTGGGCGATGCCGACGCATCCGGCCGCGACCGACATCCGCCCCTTCGCCAGGGCGGACATGGCCACGGAGAAGCCCTTGCCCTCCGGGCCCAGCATCGCGGAGGCGGGCACCCGGACGTCCTCCAGGACCAGTTCGGCCGTGGCCTGGCCGCGCAGGCCGAGCTTGCCGTGGAGGGTGCGGCGGGTCAGTCCCGGCGTGTCGGCCGGCACGAGGAACGCGGAGACGCCCTTATGACCGGGCGCGCCGGTGGAGCGGGCGAAGAGCAGGACGACGTCGGCCCAGGTGCCGTTGGTGATGAACATCTTGGTGCCGTTGATGACGTAGTCCCCGCCGTCGCGGACCGCGCGGGTGGTCAGGTTGCCGGCGTCGGAGCCGGTGCCCGGCTCGGTGAGGCCGAAGCAGCCGACGTACGCGCCGGACGTCAGGCCGGGCAGCCAGCGCCGCTTCTGCTCCTCGTCGCCCCAGGCCGCGACGGTCTTGGCGACCAGGCCGAGGGAGACGGAGACGATGCCGCGCACGGAGGAGTCGCCGCGGCCGAGTTCCTCCGTGACCAGGCAGTACGCGAGATGGTCGCCGCCGCTGCCGCCGTACTCCTCGTCGACGGTCAGGCCGAGGAAGCCGACCTCGCCGAGCTTCTTGACGATCCCCCGGTCGACCTCCTCGGCACGGTCCCAGGTGATGACGTGGGGGGCGATCTCGCGGTCCACGAAGTCCCGGGCGAGCTGCCGTACGGCGGTCTGCTCCTCGCTCAGTTCCAGGTTCATGACACGTCACCCCACATGAAGGACACCTTGAATGTCGTCCGTTAAATTAGCACTGCTAGTTTCCGACTCGGCCCTACTATGTGCGCCATGGCCCGACCGCGCAAGCCCCTGCTCAGCACCGACCGGATCGTGGACGCGGCCCGGGCGCTGGTGGACACGGAAGGCCTCGCGGCCGTCTCCACCCGGCGGCTCGCCGCGGAGCTGGGAGTGAGCGGGCCCTCGCTCTACAACCACTTCCGCACCAAGGACGAGATCCTGGAGGCGGTCGCCGACTCGGTGAGCGCGCAGGTCGATCTGTCGATGTTCGAGGACGGGCGGGACTGGCGGACCGCGCTGCACGACTGGGCGGTCTCCTACCGGGCCGCGCTGCGCGACCACCCGAACATCGTGCCCGTGCTGGCCCGCGGGCCCGGCCGCCGCCCGGCCGCGCTGCGGCTCGCCGACGCCGTCTACGGCGCGATGGTCGAGGCGGGCTGGCCACCGGCGCAGGCCACGTCCATCGGCGCGCTGATGCGGTACTTCATCATGGGCTCCGCGCTCGGCTCGTTCGCCGGGGGCTTCGTGACCGACGAGAGCGCGTACGACCCCGCCGACTACCCCCATCTCGGCCAGGCGCACCTCCTCGCCGAGCGGCAGGAGAAGATCGACGAGCGGGCCTTCGAGACCGGGCTCGGCGCGCTGCTGGACGGGCTGGCACAGCAGTACGACCAGGTCGGTCGGCTCGCCTAGGCATATTTCGGTGGGCGCCGAAAGGTGTGTGCCCCATGCTGGGGGCATGACCTCCAAGGACCCCCGGGCCCCGGCGCTCGCGCGGCTCGCCGGGCTGATCGCCGACGAGACGCGGGCCGCCTGTCTGCTGGCGCTGCTCGACGGGCGGGCGTGGACCGCCGGTGAGCTGGCGCGGCACGCCGGGGTGGCCGCGTCGACGGCGAGCGAGCACCTCGGCAAGCTCGTCGCGGGCGGAGTGCTGGCCGAGGAGCGGCAGGGCCGGCACCGGTACGTACGGCTGGCCGACGCGCGGATCGCGCAGCTCGTGGAGGACCTGGCCGCGCAGGTCGCGCCCGGTGCCGTGATCCGGCGGCCGGGCGGACTGCGCGAGGCGAGCGCCGGTTCGGCCATGGCCCGTGGCCGCACCTGCTACGACCATCTCGCCGGGCGGCTCGGCATCACGGTCACCGACGCGCTCACCGCGCGCGGACTGCTGCGGCCGGCCGGTGAGCCGAAGGGACCCACCGATGCCGCGAGTCCGACCGTGCCGGAGCCCAGCAGACTGGACTCGCGCGGGCTCCCGGCACCGGCCGGCGAACCCCGCGGGCACACGGGCGACGGGCGGTCCGGCGGGTTCGCGCTCACGGACGCGGGCCTGCGGTGGTTCGGCGAAGCGGGCATCGCCCTGGACCGCACCGGCCGCCGTCCGCTCGCCCGCGCCTGCCTGGACTGGACCGAGCGCCGCCCTCATCTCGCGGGCGTCGCGGGCGCCGCCCTGTGCCGGCACGCCCTGCACACGGGCTGGTGCGTACGCATCGGCTCGGAGCGGGCGGTGAAAGTGACGCCGGCCGGTGAGCGGGCGCTGTCCGCGCTGCTCGGCATCGACGCGGCCGCGCTGCGCTGAGTGCGCCGCTCCCCCTCATGCCCTGCTCCCCGCCGTGTCCAGCTGCCTGCCCTGCCCTGCTCCCCGTCCGAAATCCGCGAGCCTGCGGCCCCCTCCCCCTCCTAACCTCGGGAACATGATGAACGTCGCCCCTCGTACCCAGCTGCTGGCCACCGGCGCCGCCACCGTCACGGTGGTGCTGTGGGCCTCCGCCTTCGTCTCGATCCGCAGCGCCGGAGCCGCGTACTCGCCGGGCGCGCTGGCGCTCGGGCGGCTGCTCGCCGGAGCCCTCGTGCTGGGGGCGGTCCTCCTCGTCCGGGGGGAGGGGTGGCCGCCGCGGGAGGCCTGGCGCGGGATCGCGATATCGGGCGTGCTGTGGTTCGGCTTCTACATGGTCGCCCTCAACTGGGGCGAACAGCAGGTCGACGCCGGTACGGCCGCCCTGGTCGTGAACGTCGGCCCGATCCTCATCGCCCTGCTCGGCGCCCGTCTGCTCGGCGATCCCATGCCGCCGCGGCTGCTGGCCGGGATGGCGGTGTCGTTCGCCGGGGCGGTGACCGTGGGGCTGTCGATGACCGGCGAGGGCGGCTCGTCGGTGCTCGGCGTGGTGCTGTGCCTGCTGGCCGCGATCGCCTATGCGGGCGGGGTCGTGGCGCAGAAACCGGCCCTCGGGCGCGCGAGCGTGCTGCAGGTGACGACGTTCGGATGCCTGGTCGGCTCGGTGTGCTGCCTGCCGTTCTCCTGGCAGTTGGTGACGGAGGCGGCCGACGCGCCGCTGTCGGCCACCCTCAACATGGTGTACCTGGGCGTCTTCCCGACCGCGCTGGCCTTCACCACCTGGGCGTACGCCCTGTCCCGGACGACGGCCAGCCGCATGGGCGCGACGACGTACGCGGTGCCCGCCCTGGTCGTGCTGATGTCGTGGCTGGCGCTGGGCGAGGTGCCCGGGCTGCTCACGATGGCGGGCGGCGCGCTGTGCCTGGCCGGTGTGGCCGTGTCGCGGTCCCGGCCGCGGTCCGCGGCGCCGGGGAGCGGGGCGGCGTCGCGGACCGAACAGACGGCCTCGAAGTCAGCGTGAACGCGCCCGGTCCGCAAGGACCTTGATGGACAGCAGCGCGATCACGGCGAGGCCGATGATGTAGGCGGACACCGCCATCGACGTGCCGGTCGCCTCCAGCAGCAGCACCATGACGAACGGCGCGAGACCGCCACCGGCGACCGCCGCGATCTGGTAGCCGAGGGAGGCGCCCGTGTAGCGCATCTCGGGCGTGAACAGCTCGGCGAACAGGGCGGCCTGGGGGCCGTACATGATGCTGAGGAAACAGCTGGCGACGAAGGTGCCGACCGCCAGCCACAGCAGGGAACCGGTGTCGATCAGCAGGAACAGCGGTACGGCCCACAGTCCGATGCCGACCGCGCCGAGCGCGTAGATCCTGATCCGGCCGACACGGTCGGAGAGCGCGGCCGAGGCGGGGATCAGGACGAGCTGGGTGAGGCTGACGCAGAGCGAGACGGTGAGGACCGCGCCGCGGTTCATGTCGAGCTCGCGGGTGGTGTAGTCGAGGACGCCGGTGATCAGGATGTAGAACGTCGCGGTGTTCACGGCGAAGGAGCCGCCGGCGAGCAGGACGGTACCGAGGTGGTGGCGCAGGATCGTGCGCAGCGGGCTGTTCTGCTCCGACTTCTCCCGCTCGGCCAGCGCCTTCTCCGCGTCCCGGAATTCGGGGGTCTCCTCGACCCGGGTGTGGATGTACCAGGCGAGCGCGAGCACGAGGACGCCGACCAGGAACGGCAGGCGCCAGCCCCAGGACTCGAACGCCTGCTCCGAGGTGAGCGCGCCGGCCAGCAGGAAGACCGTGTTGGCGGTCACCACGCCTATGGGGACGCCGAGTTGGACGAAGCTGCCGTAGACGCCGCGCCTGCCCTCGGGGGCGTACTCCGTGGCCAGCAGCATCGCGCCGCCCCACTGGGCGCCGACGGCGACGCCCTGCGCCACCCGGAGGGCGACGAGGAGGATCGGCGCGGCGACGCCGATCGTCTCGTACGTCGGCAGCAGGCCGATGCCGGTGGTGGCGACGCCCATCAGCGTGAGCGCGAGGACGAGCATCGGCTTGCGGCCGCGCTTGTCTCCGAGGTGACCGGCGACGATGCCGCCGAGCGGGCGGGCGAGGAAGCCGACGGCGAAGGTGGCGAAGGCGGCCAGTACGCCGGCGGTGGAGCTGCCGGAGGGGAAGTACAGGTCGCCGAGGATCAGGGCGGCGGCGATGCCGAAGACGAAGTAGTCGTACCACTCGACGGCCGAGGCGAGGGCGGCCGAGGCGGCGACCCGGCGGCGGTTGCCCGTGGGGCGGGCGGTGGTGGCGGTGGAGGTGGGGTGAGCGGAGGGGGACGTGTCCATGCGTGCACACTCCGGTGGGTGCGGTGGGGACGTTCCCGGGGAACATACTGACCGGACGGTATGGGGTCAACGGTCGTGCGTGAAGATACCGGGGAGGCAAGAGGGACCCGGGTGGCGCCCGGGTCCCTCTGGGTCAGAACTCCTGGAAGCCTGGCGTCAGAAGATCACCAGCGCCCGGCCGCCCTTGCCCGCCAGCATGTTCTCGAACGCGGCCGGGATGCCGTCCAGGGCGATCCGTTCCGTCACCAGGGCCGACAGGTCCAGGCGGCCGGCGCGGATGTGCTCGGCCAGGACCGGCAGGTCCCGCTCCGGGTCGGAGTTGCCGTAGACGCAGCCGGACAGGGTGCGGCCCCAGTGGAAGATCTCCAGGGCGTTGAAGGTGACCTGCTGGTCCTTGCCGCCGATGCCGACCACCGTGGTGCGGCCGCCGCGCCGGGTCGACTCCCAGGCCGTGCGGATGGTGACCGCCCGGCCCACGCACTCCACCGCCACGTCGACACCCTGCTTGCCGGTCAGGGCGCGGATCTCACGAGCCGTGGTGTCGGAGGCGACGACGTAGTCGGTGGCGCCGGCCGCGCGGGCCAGTTCCTCCTTCTCCGGGGAGACGTCCACCGCGACGATCCGCGACGCGCCCGCGATCCGCGCCGCCTGGAGGGCCGCCAGGCCCACCCCGCCGACACCGAACACCGCGACCGTCTCACCGGTCCGGACCCGCGCGGAGTGGTGCACGGCGCCGTAGCCCGTGAGGACCGCGCAGCCCAGGAGCGCCGCGTCGGTCAGGGGCACCCCGGCAGGCGCGGGCAGCGCGCAGGACGTCGGCACCACCGTCTCCTCGGCGAACGCGGCCACGTTCAGCCCGGGGTGCAACTCGGCACCGTCGGACGTGCGGTGGGCGTGGACGGCGGCGGAGCCCTTCAGGGCGTCGGCGCACAGCCACACCTCACCGCGCGCGCAGGCCGGGCAGTCGCCGCACGACGGCGCCCAGTTGAGGACCACGCCGTCGCCCGGTGCGAGATGCGTGACCCCTTCGCCGACGGCGACCACCGTGCCCGCGCCCTCGTGGCCGAGGACGGCCGGGACCGGGACGCGCATGGTGCCGTCGGAGAGGGACAGGTCGGAGTGGCACACCCCGGCGGCGGCGAGGCGGACCCGGATCTGGCCGGGTCCCGGTGCGGGAAGGTCGATCTCCGTGACCTCCAGCGGGGCACCGACAGCCGGAAGGACGGCGGCACGCACAGCCATGACAGTGAACTCCTCTAGAACTGGAGGGACTTGGTCTGGAGGTACTCGGTCAGGCCGTGCACGCCGAGTTCCCGGCCGACGCCCGAGCGCTTGTAGCCGCCGAAGGGCGCGAGCGGGTTGAAGCGGCCACCGTTGATGTCGACCTGACCCGTCTCCATCCGGCGCGCGAACGCCACCGCCTCCGCCTCCTCGCCCGCCCAGACCGCGCCGGCGAGCCCGTACACCGTGCCGTTGGCGATCCGCAGGGCGTCCGCCTCGTCCTCGTACCGCAGGATCGACAGCACCGGCCCGAAGATCTCCTCCTGGGCGATGGTCATCTCCGGCGTGACGTCCGCGAAGACGGTCGGGCTGACGTAGTAGCCGCGCTCCCGCGGGGCGTCGGCGCCGCCCGCGACCAGGCGGGCGCCCTCGGCCACGCCCTTGTCGATGTAGCCGCGCACCCGGTCGCGCTGCCGGGCGTTCACGAGGGGCCCGATGCGCTCGCCGTACTTGGCGGCCGCGGCGGCGGCCAGTTCGACGGCGGCGGCGTACTGCGAGGAGTGCACGAGCATCCGGGTCCACGCGCTGCACGTCTGCCCCGAGTTGGACATCACGTTGGCCACGCCGACGCCCACCGCCTTGGCCAGGTCGGCGCTCGGCAGGATGACGTTGGCGGACTTGCCGCCGAGTTCGAGGGCGACCTTCTTCACGGCGGCGCCCGCCGTGGCGGCGATCCGGCTGCCGACGGCCGTGGAGCCGGTGAAGGAGACCAGGTCGACGCCCGGATGCTCGGCGAGCGCCTGCCCGGCCACCGGGCCGAGGCCGGTGACCAGGTTGAACACACCGGCCGGGAGGCCCGCCTCGTGCACCGCCTCCGCGAAGGCCTGGGCGGTCAGCGGGGTGTCCTCGGCCGGCTTCAGGACGACCGTGCAGCCCGCGGCCAGGGCGGGGGCGACCTTGGCGACGATCTGGTGCAGGGGGTAGTTCCAGGGCGTGATCGCGCCGACCACGCCGACGGGCTCCTGGTAGACGGTCGAGTTGCCGACCTTCTCCTCGAACGCGTAGGTCGCGGCCAGTTCGGCGTACGAGCCCGCGACCGCGATCGGGGCGCCCATGTGCACCGCCTGCGAGAACGCCGGCGGCGAGCCCAGCTCGGCGGTGATCGTCTCCGCGATCTCGTCCTTGCGGGCGGCCAGCACGTCCCGCAGGGCGGCCAGGCGCGCGGCGCGCTCGGCGGGCGGCGTCGTGGACCACCCGGGCAGGGCGGCGCGGGCGGCCCGCACGGCCTGGTCCACGTCCTCGGCGGTGCCCGCGGGGACCCGGCCGATGACCTCCTCGTCGACCGGGTTCACGACCTCGATCACGTCCTGGCCTGCGGCGGGGCGCCAGGCGCCGTCGATGTACATCCCGTCCCGGGCCTTCATGGCCTACCTCCCGAACAGCGGCGTCGTCGGCACCCAAACTAGCGGCGATAGTTTTTCCGCGCCAGGCCCGGCAGGGGGCTACGGCAACACCGCCGAGCGGCTCAGAAGTCGACGCGTACCTGATCGTCCACGCGACCGACCGACTCCTGGCCGAAGGCCTTCTCGTAGTCCCGGCGGATCTCCTCGACCTTCCGGTCCCTGGCCGCCGCCTCGCCCGCCGGATACAGCAGGATCAGCTCGTACGACCGCTCCTTCACGATCGTGCCGCCCGCGTCCCGCCACTGCCCGCGCCCGCTCTGCACGGTGAGCCCGTCCGGAAAGTCCGGGGTCACCTCCTTGTCGACGAAGGCCATGAACTGCCGCTCGGTGACGGCCGGTCTACCCTCGGGCCGCGCGGTACCGAAGAGCAGTCGCGTCTCGGCGTACGCCGCACCGCGCACCGGGGTGGGGGCGGCAGGGGTCTCCTCGCCGAGCGTGGCGTACGCGGTGGGCGCCCCGACGGCGAGCAGGGTGGCGGCGGTCGCCAGGGCGACCCGGGCGCGGGTGAGTCGAAGGGTCATGGCCCTTGCCTACCGGTCGGGGCGCCACGCGACGCGGCGGCCGCGCCGAAAGGCCGGAAACCGCCTGCCGTACGGGAGGTCGAGGGCACCCCAGGAACGCGGATCCGGTCAGTTCACGCCCAGAGCGTCCAGCATCGCCGCGGCGACGTGGTTCGCGGCGTTCTGGTGGCCCTTGGCGTCGGGGTGAACGAAGGCCACGTCGCTCGGGAAGGTGGTGAAGACGCCCTCCACCCCCTTGCCGCGTCGCAGACGCTGTGGTTTGCCACGAAATGCCACGGCAGTCCGCCGGATCCCGGCGGGCTGTGTGGATTCGCCCGCTGTCCTGTTCGCGCGCCTGCCGGCACGAGCGCACCGCCGGTGCCTTCAGGTGACGTTGCTGTCCCGCCCGCGCTCCGTCGGGCGGGGCGAGAGCCGTCGGTCGGCGGGGGGTGTCCGCTCCCCGTCCCGGTGCGCCCGCGAGCGCATCGCGACCCCCGCCGACAGCAGCAGCAACCCGCCGAGCATCACGAACGGGGCCGCCACCCCCGCCACCCCGGCGATCAGGCCCGCCGTCGCCGGGGCCGCGACCTGGCCCAGGCGGTTGCCGGTGAGGCGCAGGGCGAGGGCGGTGGAGCGGGCCTCGAGCGGGGCCGCCCGGACGACCGTCGTCATGGACAGCGGCTGTCCGACGCCGAGGCAGAAGCCGAGCGCCGCGAGGATCAGCGCCAGCGTCCACACCGGCACGGGCAGCGCGATCGCGGCGCACAGCAGGGCCGCCAGCAGACAGCTCAGCGTGAGCAGCAGGGTGCGGCCCAGCTTCAGCAGCGGGGTCAGGACGAGCCGGCACGCGATGGTGGCCGCCGCGCGCAGGCTGAGCAGCAGGCCGATGACCGAGGGGGCGATGCCCCGGTGCTCGCCGACCACCGGCAGGTAGGCGGTGAGGACGTCGGTCGCGGACAGCACGGAGAGGCTGATCAGGATGCCCGTGGGGACACCCCGGGCCCGCAGGATGCCCCGCACGGGGACACGCTCGCCGCGTGTCGCAGGGGACATGTCCGGAGTACGGCTCTCTGTGCGCCACAGCGACGTGAACGCGAGCGCGGCCACCACGCCCGCGACGAGCAGGGCGAGCGCGCTGCTGTCCGCCATGTCGTGGCCGCCGATCAGCGCACCGGCCGCGACGGGCCCGACCAGTTGCCCGAGTGAGGCACCGATGGTGAAGTGCCCGAAGTTGCGGTCCTGTTCGTCCGGGGCGGACCGGCGGGCGACCAGCGACTGCGCGCCGATGACGAAGCTGAGGTGACCGAGGCCCATCACACCGCTCCAGATCGCCATCCCCCAGAGGGAGCCGACGAGGCCGCTGAGCGCGCAGCCGCCCGCTGTCAGGACGACACCGGCGGACAGCAGGGGCGCGCAACGGCCGTGGTCGGTACGGCGGCCCAGCGGAACGGCGGCGAACAGCGGGAGCAGGGCGTACACCCCCGCGATCACACCGACCGCGCGTTCGTCCGCGCCCAGCGCGAGGGCCCGGTAGGAGACGGCGGGCCGGGCCATCGACACCGCCCCCTGCGCGAAGCTGAAGGCGATGACGAGGCGGAGCAGCCAGCCGCGGTTCCCACCGGGCCCCATGGTCGTGTACCTCCTGGCGTGAAGTAGGTCGGGTGCGGTGACGTCAGATGATGCCGAACAGGATGCCCGCGCCCAGGATCACCAGACAGGTCATGGCCGCCCACTTCACGACGAACCGCGTGTGGTCGCCGAACTCCACCTTCGCCATGCCGACCAGCACGTACACGGCCGGGACCAGCGGGCTGGACATGTGCAGCGGCTGGCCGACCAGCGCGGCGCGGGCCATCTCCACCGGCGTCACGCCGTGCGCCGCGCCGGCCTCGGCGAGGACCGGCAGGACACCGAAGTAGAAGCCGTCGTTGGACATGAAGTAGGTGAGCGGGAGACTCAGCACACCGGTGACCAGGGCCATGTGCGGGCCCATGCTGCCCGGGATGACGTCGACCAGCCACTTGGCCATGCTGTCGACCATGCCGGTGCCCTGCAGGACACCGGTGAAGACGGCGGCGGCGAAGACCATGCCGGAGACGTTGAGGACGTTGTCGGCGTGCGCGGCGAGGCGGGCCTTCTGGTCCGGGATCCTCGGGAAGTTGACGGTGAGTGCGAGGGCGGCGCCGATCAGGAACAGCACCGGGATCGGCAGCAGCTCCATGATCATGGCGGTGAGCAGGCCGGTCGTGAGCAGCGCGTTGAACCAGAGCAACTTGGGGCGCAGGGTGGGGCGGTCGGGGTCCAGTCCCTGGAAGTCGTCGTCCTCGCCGAGGTCCTCGGCGCCGGTTCCGGCACCGGCACCGGCGCCGGCTCCACCGGTGACCTGCTGGGTGCCCGCACGGGAGGCGGCGCCCGCGCCGACGCCGCCCGTGCCCACGAGCACCGTCTCCTTCTCCTCCTCCAGCACCTCCTCCAGGGTCAGCACACCGAGCCGCCGGCGCTCGCGCAGACCGAGGACGTACGACAGCGCGACGACGAAGACCAGACCGACGGCGAGGGCCGGGATCATGGGGACGAAGATGTCGCTGGCGTCCAGCTTCAGGGCGGTGGCGGCGCGGGCGGTCGGGCCGCCCCACGGCAGGGTGTTCATCACGCCGTTGGCGGTCGCCGCGACACCGGTCATCACGACCAGGCTCATCTTCAGCCGCTTGTAGAGCGGGTACATCGCCGAGACGGTGATCATGAACGTGGTCGAGCCGTCACCGTCCAGCGAGACGATCGCGGCGAGCAGGGCCGTACCGACGACGATGCGCATCGGGTCGGCCTTGCAGAACCTCAGGATGCCCCGGACGATCGGGTCGAACAGACCGACGTCGATCATCACCCCGAAGTAGACGATCGCGAACATGAGCATCGCCGCGGTGGGGGCGAGGCTGGAGACTCCGTCGATGACGTAGTCGCCGAGGTGCGCGCCCTTGCCCACGATCACACAGAAGAGTGCGGGGATGAGCACGAGCGCCGCGATCGGCGACATCTTCTTCAACATGATCAGGACCAGGAAGGTCGCGATCATGGCGAAGCCGAGGATGGTCAGCATGAGTGGATACCTAACGTTCGCCCTTGAACTCCCACCAGGGCCGGCGGTTCGACGACGTTAGGTCCCGTCAATCGGCGTTAACAAGATGTTGACGTGCGAGCAATAAGCGCAAAACTCCTGGTCACAGCTTTGCTCAGGTCAGCGCGGTGAGCTTTTCGGTCACCGGCGCGAGTTCCACGGGCACGCCGTTGAGGACCGCGTTGCCGGAGAGCGGGTCGAGCCGGCTGCCGTCGAGGAGCTGGTTGACGTTGACGCCGGGGTCGGTCGCGGCGTGGGTGAGACGGGTGCCGGGGCGGTCGTGGCCCCAGCCGTGCGGGAGGCTGACCACGCCGGGCCGTACGCCGTCGGTGACCTCGGCGGGGGCCGTCACCTCTCCCCCGGCGCCCTTCACCCGGACCGGCGCCCCGTCGCGCACGCCGAGCCGGTCGGCGTCCTCGGGGTGGATGTGCAAGGTGCAGCGGTTGGTGCCGCCGGTCAGGGCGGGGACGTTGTGCATCCAGCTGTTGTTGGAGCGCAGATGGCGGCGCCCGACGAGCACGAGACCGGCGGCGCGCTCCGTCATGGCCTGCCGCAGACGCGGCAGATCGCCGGCGAGGGGCGCCGGCAGCAGCTCGACCTTCCCGCTCGCCGTCTTCAGCGGCTGCGGCAGCCGGGGGCGCAGCGGCCCGAGGTCGACGCCGTGCGGATGGGCGAGCAGTTTCACGAGGCTCAGCCCGTCCGGCCGTACGCCGAAGCCGTCCCCGTACGGGCCGAGGCGCAGCATCATGTCGAGGCGCCGCTCGGGGCCGGTGTCGCCGTCGAGCCGGGCGGCGAGTTCCTTCGGGTCCCGGCCGTGCACCGGTGAGTGGGGCTCCGTCACCGCCTTGCCGAGGGTCTGCTCGACGGCCATGGCGTCCACGGCACCGGGGTCGGCGCCGTGCATGCCGGAGGCCGCCAGCACGAGCCGGGCGAGGATCTCGGTCTCGGCCATCCGGCCCGGCTCCAGCGGTACGGCGGGGCGGGTGTAGCGGACCTGGTTGCGCACGGCGAGGGTGTTGAAGGCGAAGTCGTGGTGGGCGCTCTGGGACGGCGGGGGCGGCGGCAGCACGACGTGGGCGTGGCGCGAGGTCTCGTTCAGGTACGGGTCGACGCTGACCATGAAGTCCAGCGAGCCGAGGGCCTTGTCGAGCCGGGCGCCGTCGGGCGCGGACAGCACCGGATTGGCGGCGACCGCGATCAGCGCCCGGACCGGCTCGCCCTCCTCGGTGGCGGTGTCGATCTCCTCGGCGAGCGCGGAGAGCGGCAGCTCGCCCTTCGCCTCGGGGTGCTTGCTCACCCGGGACCGCCAGCGCCCGAGCGCGAAGCCGCGGCCGGGTCCGGCCGGACGGGGTGTCCGGTCCGTGGCGGCCTGCGGGAAGAGGGCACCGCCCGGCCGGTCGAGGTTGCCGGTGAGGATGTTGAGGACGTCGACGAGCCAGCTGGCGAGCGTGCCGTGCGGGACCGTGCAGCTGCCGATGCGCCCGTAGACGGCGGCGGTGGGGGCGGCGGCCAGTTCCCGGGCGAGGGCACGCGTCACGGCGGGCTCGACGTCGCAGGCACCGGCGACGGCCTCGGGAGTGAAGGCCGCCATCGCCTCCCGGAGTTCGGTGAGCCCCTCGACATGCGGCGCGAGGTCGCCGAGCGCGACCAGGTCCTCCTCGAAGAGGACGTGCGTCATCGCCGCGAGCAGCAGGGCGTCCGCGCCGGGGAGGATGGCGATGTGACGGTCGGCCAGTTTGGCGGTGCGGGTGCGGCGCGGGTCGATCACGGTGAGCGTGCCGCCGCGCGCCTTGAGCGCCTTCAGCTTGCCGGGGAAGTCGGGCGCGGTGCACAGACTGCCGTTGGACTCCAGCGGGTTGGCGCCGATGAGCAGCAGGTGGCCGGTGTGGTCGAGGTCGGGCACGGGGATGGCGTTCGCGTCGCCGTAGAGGAGTCCGCTGGAGACGTGCTTGGGCATCTGGTCGACCGTGGACGCGGTGAACACGCTGCGGGTGCCGAGGGCGCCGATCAGGACGGGCGGGTAGAGCGCGCCGGCCATGGTGTGCACGTTGGGGTTGCCGAGGACGACCCCGACGGAGTTCGCCCCGTACCGCTCGACGACCGGGCGGATCCCGGCGGCCACGGCGTCGAACGCCTCCTGCCAACTGGCCTCGCGCAGCTCCCCGTCCCGGCGCACGAGCGGCCCGCGCAGCCGGTCGGGGTCGCCGTCGACCGCCCCGAAGGAGGCGCCCTTGGGGCAGATGAACCCCTCGCTGAAGACGTCGTCGCGGTCACCGCGGGCCCCTGTGACCCGGGTCCCCTCGATGGTGAGCGTCAGCCCGCAGGTGGCCTCGCACAAGGGACAGATTCGCAGGGCGGTGCGGGACACGGGTCCTCCCGGGGTCTGACGACGACGGCGACGCACGGACGGGATGAGCATACCGACCGGTATGCATGGAGGGGAGCCCTTGCGTGAAGAGGATCTCCGAAGAGGAAGAGGGCGCCCGGACGGCCGCCCGGCTCCCGTCAGTCCAGCACCCGCCCCAGGTACGCCCGCAGCATCTCCCGCATCTCCGCGACGATGTCCGCGTCCCCCTCCGGATCCACCCGGAACGCCAGCTGCACCAGGGCGTCCGCGGTCTCCACGGCGATCAGGAAGACACGGCGCAGCTCGGCGTCGGGTTCGCGGGTGAGATGGCCGCCGAGGAGGTCGGTGAGCCGGTCGGCGACCCGGTGGTTGGGTTCGGCCTGCCGGCTGCCGACGGGGATCTGGTTGCCGAAGTCGACGAGGGAGAAGCCGGGCGCGGTGCGCTTCATGACGAGGTACTCGTCCAGCACGGCGTCCATGGCGGCCCGCCAGTCGCCCTGTTCGGCGCCTTTCAGGCGGGCGGTGACCCGCTCCGCGTAGCGGTCCAGGTTGCGCTGGGCGAGCGCGTCGGCCATCTGCCGTTTGTTGCCGAAGAAGCGGTAGACCGAGCCGATGGGAACACCGGCGCGCTGGGCGACCGCGCGGGTGCTCAGGTCGTCGTAGCCGACCTCGTCGAGGAGGTCGGCGCAGGCGTCGAGGATGCGGGTCAGCCGTTCGGCACTGCGCCGCTGGACGGGCGCACGACGGAGCGTGGTCGGGTGGGGCACGGGCTTCATGATGCCTTTCCGCCGGGACCCGGTGAACCTCCACCCCCGCTACGCATCTCCGCGCCCGGTGCACTCGTCGTGGCCGCCGACTCGCTGCCCGACGCGGTGATGTCGGCCGTGCACTCGACGGGCTCGCCGTCGACCGCCCAGACGGTGCCGTCGTCGGCGTACAGCCGCGCGGTCACCTGGTGCGTGCCGCGGGGGACCAGGCCGGCGGCCAGGCGGTGCTCGGGGTCGCGCAGTTCGGCGACGGGGCGGCCGTCCACGAAGAGGCGGGCGACGCCCCGCCCGGGCACCGCCCTGGGTGCCGTACCGGCCGGCGAGAGGCCGAAGTCGCCAAGGCGCAGACGTACGTCCCATCCGGCGCCGGAGGCGTCGGGCTGCACCTCTATGCCGATCTCGGGCGCGTCCTCCTCGCGCACCTCACGATAGGGGCGCCCGGCCTCGTCGGTGTCGTCGAGCAGCCGGCCCACCGCCGGCGGCGACTCCGCGTTCTCCCGCTCCCCGGCATCGCCGGTGCCACAGCCCGCGGCTGCGGCCACCGACAGGACACAGACCGCGAGCGCGGCACGGGATCGACGCGTCCACGACATGTCGGCGAGCGTAGAACACCGGTGCGACACCCCGAATCCCCCTGGAGTCTGGTTCTCGGCCGTCCTCCGTCCTCCGCCGAGAGGAGGCCGGACATCCCCCTTGCGCCGGAGCAACCGCAATCCTACGGTGAACCATAGGAATCGACGGGCGAGGGAGCAGCGATCATGAGCGATGGGGGCACCTCCCGCGCGAGCGTGTTCGAGCGTGGGGCAGCGCGGAAGACCGCCGAAGGGCTGGCCTACCTCTCCGGATTCGGCAACGAGCACAGCTCGCAGGCCCTCCCGGGCGCACTGCCCGAAGGCCGGAACTCACCCCAGCGCGCACCCCTCGGCCTGTACGCCGAGCAGCTCAGCGGCACGGCGTTCACCGAGCCCCGCGCCCACAACCGCCGTTCATGGCTCTACCGCATCCGCCCCTCGGCCGCGCACCCGGCGTTCACCCGCACCGGCAACGGCGGCCTGCGCACGGCCCCCTTCACCGAGACCGTGCCCGACCCGAACCGGCTGCGCTGGAACCCCCTGCCCGAACCGCCGCCCGGCACCGACTTCCTGGCCGGCCTGTGGACCCTGGGCGGCAACGGCGACGTCACCCAGCGCACCGGCATGGCCGTGCACCTCTACCACGCCAACGCCGACATGGATCGCGTCTTCAGCGACGCGGACGGCGAGCTGCTGATCGTGCCGGAGCGCGGCGGTCTGCTGCTGCGCACGGAGTTCGGGCTGCTGGCGGTGGAGCCCGGCCATGTCGCGCTCGTCCCGCGCGGGGTCCGCTTCCGCGTGGAGCTGCTGGACGCGGGGTCCGACGACGGGCAGGGCCCGGCCGCGCGCGGCTACGTCTGCGAGAACTACGGCGCCCCCTTCCGCCTCCCCGATCTCGGCCCGATCGGCGCCAACGGCCTCGCCAACCCACGGGACTTCAGGGCGCCGGTCGCGGCGTACGAGGACGTCGAGGGCCCGGTGGAGGTCGTCAACAAGTTCTGCGGCAACCTCTGGACGGCGACGTACGACCACTCACCGCTCGACGTCGTCGCCTGGCACGGCAACCATGTGCCGTACGTCTACGACCTGCGCCGCTTCAATGTGATCGGCACCATCTCCTACGATCACCCGGACCCGTCGATCTTCACGGTCCTCACCTCGCCGTCCGACACCCCCGGCCTCGCGGGCGTGGACTTCGTGGTCTTCGCGCCGCGCTGGCTGGTGGGCGAGGACACGTTCCGGCCGCCGTACTTCCACCGGAACGTGATGAGCGAGTACATGGGGCTCGTCGAGGGCGCGTACGACGCGAAGGCCGAGGGGTTCGTGCCGGGCGGCGGCTCGCTGCACAACATGATGTCGGCGCACGGCCCGGACCGGGAGACGTTCGACCGGGCGAGCGCGGCCGAGCTGCGGCCGCAGCGGGTGGACGACGGGCTGGCGTTCATGTTCGAGACGCGCTGGCCGATGACCCTGACACCGCAGGCGGAGCAGGCGGAACACCTGCAACAGCGTTACGACGACGTGTGGCAGGGCATGGAGCGGCACTTCCGCCCCTTGCACTGACCGAATCCTGCCGGTACGGATGGCCCCGTGACCTCCTTCGCCCCGGACTCGATCGTCCTGAACCGCAAGCTGCCGCTCTGGTACCAGGTGTCGCAGTCGCTGCGCGCCTCGATACTCGGCCGCTCGCCCCGGGACCCGCTGCGCCTGCCGACCGAGGAGCAACTGGCGGGGCACTACGGCGTGAGCGTGCTGACCATGCGGCAGGCGCTGAAGGAGCTGGAGGACGAGGGCCTGATCAGCCGCCACCGCAGGCGCGGCACGTTCATCGAGCCCAGCGCGCGGCGGGGCGCCCCGGTGCGGCTGCTGGGCTCGGTGGACGCGATCGTGGCCCAGCAGTCCGGCATGACCGCCGAGTTGCTGGACCACGGGCACGCGCCGGTGCCCGCGGAACTCGCCGAGTACTTCCCGGACCTCGGCGAGGTGGCGACGTACCACCGGCTGCGCAGCGACGAGAAGACGGGCGAGCCGACCAACCACGCCCACAACTACGTCCGCCCGGAGGTGGCGGACCGGATCGACCTGGACGATCTGGGCCGCCGGCCGATGACCAAGGTGCTGCGGGACGTGGTCGGGGCGGACATCAGCCGCATCACGGACACGGTGGAGGCCCGGCTCGCGGACCCGGAGACGGCGCGCCTGCTCGACGTGCCGCTGCTGAGCCCGATCCTGCACTACACGGGCGTGACGTACGACGGTTCCGGGCGGGTGCTGGACGTCGCCGTGATCCACTACCGGGGCGACCGCTTCTCCTTCACGGTGACGCTGGACGCCACCTGACCCACGCGCCGGAGGGCCGTCGTACGATGCCGGGCGTGACGCACGACGACGCTCCGCTGCTCGCGGACCTCATGCCGTGGTCCGTCGCACCGCCGCGAATCGGCCGGGGGTGGCCGACGGCCCCCGACCCGTCCACCCTCAAGGCCCGCTGGGACGCCCTGATGAAGGCCGAGGGCGCGGACCGCGAGGCCCTGTTCGAACCTTCGCGCTCCCGCACCCTGCACTCGGCGGTCGGGCAGCTGCCGGGCCGCTCCACCGGCACGGAGAAGCTGCTGCGCGCGCAGGGCCCCTGCCCGGAGCCGGTCCGTGTGCTGCCGGCGCCCTTCGACGAGCAGTGGCTGATCCCGGACCACCGGCTGATCGACGCGGCCCGGCCGGAGCTGTGGCGGGTCACCGACGAACAGCAGGTGTTCGTGGTCGAGAACCCCGAGGGCGGCGGCCCCCGCCTACTGGCCACGTCCCTGGTCCCGCTGCTCCGCCCCGGCCGGGTACGGCCCCTGTACCGCCGCCCCGGCGGCGCCGAGCCGAACCTCGCCCCCGGCCTGCTGGAGCACCTGGCCGACCGCCTCGGACAGGCCGCCGGCCCGGTCGACGTCCTGGCGTGGATCCTGAGCGCGGTGCGGGCGGACCTCACGGTGCCGCTCACCGAGGACCCCGCGCTCTGGTCGCAGGGCGTACAGCGGGGCCGGCGCATGCTCTGGCTGCTGCGCCGCGACGGCGACCGCCCCAAACTGCCCGGCGGCCGCCGCCCCTACGTCCGTGCCCCGCTCCCCGCCCGGCCCCGCACGCTCCGCTACGACCGCGACGAGGAGGCCCTGTACCTCGACGAGGGCCGCGTCTCCCCCGTGCCGTCCCAGGCCTGGGACTTCGAGGCGGGCGGTGTCCGCGTCCTGGAGCACTGGTTCGCGGCCCGGACGGCCGAGGGCGACCCCGGCACGCTCCTCGCGATCCGCCCGGCGACCTGGCCCCAGACGTGGACCTCGGAGCTGCAGGAGCTGATCACGGTCCTCACGCTGCTGGCCGAACTCCCCCCGCTGGGCACGGAGTCGACCCTCACCGCGACCGAGCTGCGCACGGCCGGGGTCCTGCCGGTCCCGGCCCCGGCCCGCCGCCCCGCCTCGGTCCTGGACCACCGCGAGGAGGGCCCGGAAGGCCAGTTCGCCCTGCTCTAGCCGTCGCCCTGCCGCTCCGGCCCGAAGCAGTCCAGCACCCGGGCCCGGTGGATCCGGATGCGGTGGCCGGCGTAGCTGTACAGCGACACCGTGCCGCAGCTCGGCTCGGCGGCGACCCGCCGCATCGGGATCCGCGTCCATGCCTCGGCGTCCGCGATCCGCACGGCCGCCGCGGCCAGGGCTGACGACCGGCCCCGCTGACAAGGCGGGCACGCTCGGGACATGATCCACCCCATGGACCGTCTTCCCCTGCCCCTGGAGGGCATCACCGTCGTCGCCGTCGAACAGGCCGTCGCCGCCCCCTTCGCCACCCGGCAGCTCGCCGATCTCGGCGCCCGGGTCGTCAAGGTCGAACGGGTCGACGGCGGCGACTTCGCACGCGGCTACGACACCGCGGCGCGTGGCCTCGCCTCGCACTTCGTGTGGTGCAACCGCGGCAAGGAATCCATCGCGCTGGACCTGAAGGACCCGCGCGGACTGGACGCCGTACGGCGGCTCGTGGCGGAGGCCGACGTGTTCGTGCAGAACCTCGCGCAGGGGGCGGCGGCACGGCTCGGGCTGGACGCGGCCACGCTGTGCGCCGCGCACCCGCGGCTGATCGCCGTCGACATCTCCGGCTACGGGGCGTCGGGGCCGTACGCCGACAAGCGGGCGTACGACATGCTCGTGCAGTGCGAGGCCGGGCTGGTGTCGGTGACGGGGACGCCCGAGCAGCCGGTGAAGGCGGGGATCCCCGCGGCGGACATCGCGGCGGCCATGTACGCCTTCTCGGGTGTGCTGGCGGCGCTGGTGAGGCGCGGCGCCACCGGGCGGGGCGGGCCGGTGGAGGTGTCGATGCTGGAGGCGCTCACCGAGTGGATGGGGCATCCGCTGCACCATGTGATGCACGACGGCGCACCACCGGCGCGCACAGGCCTCGCGCACGCCGTCATCGCCCCCTACGACGCCTACGCCACGGCGGACGGCGGGCGGGTGCTGCTGTCGGTGCAGAACGACCGGGAGTGGCGGCGGCTCGCCGAACAGGTTCTCGGCGAGCCCGAGTTGGGCAGTGATCCGGCGTTCGCGACGAACGCGGCGCGGGTGGCGCACCGGGAACGTACGGACGCGCGGGTCGCGCGGGCGCTGGCGGCGCTGACCGCCGACGAGGCACAGGCCCGGCTGGAGGCCGCGGGGATCGCGTGCGCCCGGCTGCGGGACGTACGTGAGGTGGCGGAGCATCCGCAGCTGGCGGCCCGGGAGCGGTGGCGGGAGGTGGGTTCGCCCGCCGGGCCGCTCAAGGCGCTGCTGCCCCCGATCACCTGGCCGGGTGGGGAGCCGGCGCGGAGCGGAGACGTACCCGCGCTCGGGCAGCACACCGAAGCATTACTGCGTGCCGTGGGGATGACGGACGGCGAGATCGCAGCGCTGCGCCGGGACGGTGTGGCTGTCTGAGCGCGGGCCCTCGAAGAGTGCGTCGGGGGACGTTCGTGCGGGTCAGCGGCCGCCGAACAGCGAACGGCGCAGGCGACGCAGCGGGGCGAAGAGCGAGACCCGGCGCACCCGGGACACCCGGTCGCTGCGCTCGTGCGAGGTGTCACGTGCAGTTATCTCACGCATCAGCGAGGTCGCCTCGGCCGCCTCGCGCTGCGGGACGGCGGGGCCGGCCAGCACCGAGAGATGGCGGTCGAGACGCGAACTGGTCGCGCTGCTCCCGCAGGTGATCGCAGGGACCCTTGCCCTGCTGCGCACTGTTATCTGTTCCATGTCACTCCCCACCCGTACGAGTCCACCCGGCCCGGGCAGGGTAACCCTATCTCCCCCTTGGGGCACGCGTGTATCGCGGTCACAGGATTCACCTTCCCCGTAAGGGCGTTGACCATCCCTCTTCGATCACCCTCCGAATCCAACCGATTCCAGGGCGAGTTGGACAACCGGCTGCGTGGTGGGCCGGAGTGAGCCTCCGTCGGGCTCGACGGTCACAGCGAGTGACGTCGCCGCTCTGTCCAGGCCGTTCGCGACGAAGGGCGTGTCGCCGTCCAGGAGGCCCAGGGAGCGTGGTTGCGCCTGGGGGCGCATGAGCCACAGTTGATGCACACGGTCGCCCGGCAGCTTGTCGTACCCGTTCAGGGTGACGACCGCGCGCCCCTCCGATGCGGAGGCGATCACTCCGATCGTTCTTCCCTCGGCATCCCGTCCGGTGGCCGCACGGGCGTCCGGGGCGGCCAGGACGTGGGCTATCTCACGTGACCTGTCCCGCTCGGCGGCCAGTTGGTCGCCCGTCCGGTTCGCCTGGACGGCGAAGAGGGCGGCGACGACCAGGGCCGCGGCGGCGGTCGCGGTGGCGAACGGGACGAACAGGGGGCGTGTCCGGGGCGTGCGGGCGCGCGCCGGGGTGGGCTGCGTACCCCACACGTGCGGAGGCAGCGCCGCCGCACGCGCGCGCGGCGGTTCCTGCGGGGTCGTGCGTACGGCGGCCAGCACGCGGTCGCGCAGGGCGGCCGGCGCGGGGGCCGCCGTGGACCAGGCGAGCCGCACGGCGTCCTCACAGAGCACCCGTACCTCCCGCGCGCAGCGCTCGCAGGCCGCCAGGTGCTTCTCGAAGCGGGCGCGTTCGTCCCGCTCCAGGGCGTCGAGCGCGTAGGGGGCGGCGAGGCTGTGCAGGTCGGCGCGGCCGCGCAGCCGGTCGAGCAGGCTCATGCCGTACCCCCTCGGCCCTGGGGGTGCGAACGGTCCAGGAAGCTCACGCGACTCCTCCGAGGCACTCGCGCAGCCGGGTCAGTCCGTCGCGCATCCGGGTCTTGACCGTGCCGAGCGGCAGCGAGAGCCGTTCGGCCACTTCACGGTAGGTGTAGCCGTCGTAGTAGGCGAGGGTGACGGACTCCCGCTGGAGGGCGGTGAGCCGGTTCAGGCACCGGCGCACCCACTCGCGTTCGAGCCCGGCCTCCACCTCCTCGGCGACCTGGTCGAAGGCGGGCGTCCCGGAGCGCAGTGCCTCGCGCTGCTCGCGCTCGCCGGCCGCGCGGGCGCTGCGCACCCGGTCCACGGCACGACGGTGGGCGAGCGTGAGGACCCAGGACAGGGCGCTGCCACGGGCGGGGTCGAAGCGGGCGGCGGACCGCCACAGTTCGAGCAGCACCTCCTGGGCCACCTCCTCGGACTGCGCCGCGTCCCGCACCACTCGCTTGACGAGCCCGAACACGGGCCCGGACACCAGTGCGTAGAGCTCCTCGAACGCCATCTGGTCCCCGCCCGCGACGCGGATCAGCAGTCTGTCCGCCTCCACGCGCTCCCCCTTTCCGCGACCGCACCCCGGCCGCCCCGTCACACCAGACATTCGCAACGCACGCACCTCCGGATGGGGTTACGGATCAGCTCGCCGAAAACGCGGGTCGGGCAGCCGGGAAAACAATTTCCCGTCCGACCAATCCGGTCCACCCCCGGCTTCGAATCCCCGGCGTCAGGCAAGTTGGCACTGAGGACGGACGGCATGACAGCTATCTCCAAGCGCGGCGCGGGACTCAGGAGCGTCGCCACCCTCGTCTGTGGTGCGCTGGCCGCCGGAGGGCTCGCGGCCGCCGGCGTGACGGCACTGGAACCGGGGGCGGCAGCCGCCTCCAGTCACCGGGAGGCCCCGCTGATATCGGGGACCCCGCAGTACGACAACACCGACGTGTACGCGTTCGTCAGCCCGGACAAGCCGGACACGACGACGATCATCGCGAACTGGATCCCGTTCGAGGAGCCGGCCGGCGGACCGAACTTCTTCACGTTCGCCGAGGACGCCCAGTACGACCTCCACATCGACAACAACGGTGACGGACAGGGCGAGCTGCTGTTCCGCTACACGTTCAGGACGCACGTCAAGAACAAGAAGACGTTCCTCTACAACACCGGTGCCGTCGAGACCCTGGACGACAAGGACCTCAACGTCACGCAGACCTACGACATCGAGTTGCTGCGGCTGAAGAAGCAGCGGCTGGTGTCCCGCACGAAGATCGCGGACGACGTCCCGGTCGCGCCGTCGAACGTCGGCAAGGCGTCCATGCCCGACTACGCCGGGCTGCGCAAGGCGGCGGTGCACGAACTGGCGGGCGGCTCCACGACGTTCGCCGGTCAGGCCGACGACCCGTTCTTCCTGGACCTGCGGGTCTTCGACCTGCTCTACGGCGGGAACCTCTCCGAGGTCGGCAACGACACGCTCAAGGGCTACAACGTCAACTCCATCGCCCTCCAGGTGCCCAACCACCTGATCCAGGAGTCCACCCACCAGCCCGTCGTCGGCATCTGGTCGACGACCCAGCGCAAGAACGCCCAGGGGCACTTCCGGCAGGTCTCGCGCCTCGGCAATCCGCTGGTCAACGAGGTCGTCAACCCGATCGAGGACAAGGACACCTTCAACGCGTCCGGGCCCTGGGACGACGCCCAGTTCCTGGAGAACGTCACCCACCCCGAACTGCCCGGGCTGATCGAGGCGATCTACAAGATCCCGGCGCCCGCCGAGCCGCGCAACGACCTGGTCGACGTCTTCCTCAAGGGCGTGAAGGACCTCAACCAGCCGCCCCATGTGACGCCCTCCGAGATGCTGCGCCTGAACACGTCCGTCAAGCCGGCCACGACACCGAAGCGGCTCGGCGTCCTGGACGGCGACAACGCGGGCTTCCCCAACGGCCGCCGTCTCACGGACGACGTGATCGACGCCTCCCTCCAGGTCGTCGAGGGCGAACTGCTCGGCGCCAAGAACGACCTGGGCGACGCGGTGGACAAGAACGACAAGGAGTTCGAGAAGGCCTTCCCGTACCTGGCGCTGCCGACGGAGGGCTCGCGCGGCCCGCTGGCCAAGGGCGCCTCGGGCGGCAACGACGTCCGCAGTCAGATCGGTGACGCCCTCCAGCCCGCCGGCTCGGACGACACGACCCTGATCGCCGCCTCCGCGGGCGCGGGTGCGGGCGGAATCCTGCTGATCGGCGCGGCCCTGATGTGGTGGCGCCGCATGCGGGGCCGCGCGTACTGACGCCCCCACCGAACGGCGCGGCCCGTACCCCTCCCATCCCCCACGGCGCGGGCCGCGCCTCCCCATCGACGTCCCACCCGCCGGCACACCGAGGAGAGGCATGGTCCCGCGTACCAACGACGAAGCGCCGCAGAGTGAGAGCGGCCGCAGGCCGGACGCCCGGGAGTGCGGGGTGGCGGCGGGCGCCGGCGCCCCGGCCCCGTCCGGCGGCACCGCGTCCGCGGCGGGGGACACCGCCGAGCGGGTGGCCCCGCTGCGGCGGGTCCCGGCGCACGGACGGCACTGGCGCCGGGCCCAGCTCGCCGGCTGCGTCGTACTGCTGGCCGTGGCGCTCACCGGAGCGTCGATCGCGGTCGGCAACACGCGGGCCGACGACGGACGGGCCGTGGCCACGACGGGCGGCGGGGTGTCCCCCGCCGCCCTGCTCGGCGGGGGCGACCTGGACGCGGCCGTCTCCGGGCTCCAGACCCATCTCCGTGCGCAGCCGCGCGACTTCGCCGCCTGGGCCACCCTCGGGCTCGGCTACGTCGAACAGGCCAGGGTCGACGGCGACCCCTCCCGCTATCCGCAGGCCGACGAGGCGCTGGACCGCTCGCTCGGCCTGCGTCCCCGCAACGACCAGGCGCTGGCCGGGCGGGCCGCTCTCGCCGCCGCCCGTCACGACTTCACCGGCGCCCTGGAGCACGCCGACCAGGCCCTGGAGCACAACCCCTACAACGAACGCGCCCTGTGCAGCCGTATCGACGCCCTGCTCGAACTCGGCCGGTACGAGCAGGCGGCGAAGGCCGCCCGCACCGCCGACGCCCGGCGGCCGGGCATCCCCGTCTTCACGCGGTACGCCTATGTGCGCGAGCTGCGCGGCGACGTCGGCACCGCCCACCGGGTCCTCGAGCAGGCCCTCGACGCCGCCGCCACACCGGCCGACACCGCCTACATCGCCACCGCGCTCGGCCAACTCGCCTGGAACCAGGGCGACCACGCGAGTGCCTTGCGGCACTACGCCCGCGCCCTCGCCGCCGACGACGGCTACCTTCCCGCCCTGGAGGGGCGGGCCCGCGCGCAGGCGGCGGACGGCGACCGTGCCGGAGCCGTGCGGGGCATGGAGGCGGTCGTCGCCCGTGCCCCGCTGCCCGGCGCGCTCGTCGCTCTCGGCGAGCTGTACGAAGCGGGCGGCGAGCGGGCCAAGGCCCGTGAGCAGTACGCCCTCGTCCACGCCTGGACCTCCCTCGCGCGCGCGGGTGGCGTCAACGCCGACCTCGACACCGCGCTCGCCGCCGCCGACCACGGTGACGCGAAGCTCGCCCTGAAGGCCGCCCGCGCCGAGTGGGACCGGCGCCGGACCGTGCACACCGCGGACGCCCTCGCCTGGGCGCTGCACGTCAACGGACGTGACGAGGAGGCCCTGCCGTACGCCCGCCGGGCCACCGCCACCGGCTACCGCAACGCCGCCTTCCTGTACCACCGCGGCATGATCGAGCTGGCCACGGGCCGCGCACAGCAGGCCCGCGCCTCCCTTACGGCGGCCCTGAGACTGAACCCCGGCTTCTCCCCGCTGGGCGCCCGCGAGGCCCGTACGGCCCTGAAGTCCCTGGAGGCGGCCGGGTGAAGCTCCCTCGTCTCCTCGCCGTCCTGGCCGCCACCGGCGCCCTTCTGCTCGTCCCCGCCGGCACCGCGTCCGCGCACCCGCTCGGCAACTTCACCGTCAACCACTACGACGGCCTGGTCGCCGCCCCCGGTGAACTCCGCGTCGACCACGTCGAGGACCTCGCCGAGATCCCCGCGACCCAGGCCGCACCCGACGTCGAGCGGCTCGGCCTGAGCGGGTGGGCGAGGCAGCGGTGCGCCACCGCCGCCCGGGACAGCGAGGTCACCGTCGACGGGCGCTCGGTGCCCCTCCGGGTCACCGGCAGCCAGGCGCGCGTGCGGCCCGGTCAGGCGGGGCTCGACACCCTCAGGCTGGAGTGCGGACTGACCGCTCCCCTTCCCGAGGGCGACCCCGCCACCGTCGGATTCCGCAGCGCCGGTGCCGGCTCGGGGCCCGGCTGGCGGGAGGTCACCGCGCGCGGGGACCGTACGACGCTCACCGCGTCGGACGTGCCCGAGGAGTCGGTGTCGCGCCAACTGACCGCCTACCCGGAGGAGTTGTTGTCGTCCCCGGCCGACACCGGTTCCGCCGCGCTGCGGACTCGGCCCGGCGGTCCCGCCCTGGCCGAGGAACGGGGCGACGCGCCCGCCGCGTCCGTCCTGCCGCGCGGCGCCGACCGCTGGACCAGGGCCCTGGACTCGCTGGTCGCCCGCCAGGACCTCACCGCCGGTTTCGCCGCCCTCGCCCTGCTCGTCGCGACCGGCCTGGGCGCCCTGCACGCCCTCGCACCGGGACACGGCAAGACGCTGATGGCGGCCACCGCGGCGGCCCACGGCGGCCGGGCCCGCATGAAGGACGTCCTGCCCCTGGCCGCCTCCGTCACGGTCACCCACACCCTCGGCGTGGTCGCCCTCGGTCTCCTGGTCACGGGCGGCTCCGCGGCGGCCCCCTCGGTGGTCGCCTGGCTCGGCATCGCGAGCGGCGTCCTGGTGACCCTGGCGGGAGCGGGCCTGGTCCGGCGGGCGATCCGGAACCGCGGGCACGCCCCGGCTCATGTGCACGAGCACGGTCGGGAGCACGGCCACGACGGCCACGAGCACGCACACGCGGCCGACCACCGGGACCACGCGCACCACCACGGGGGACACGACCACCCGCACGACCACGGCGACCACCCGCACGAACACGGGGGACACGACCGCCCGCACCCCGGCCACCACACCCCTGCCGCTCCTCACGCCCACACCCACACCCACGGGCGCCACACCCACTCCCACCCCGTCGCCCCCACCCTGCGCGGCACGATCCTCATGGGCTTCGCCGGTGGCATGGTCCCCAGTCCCTCCGCGGTCGTCGTGCTCGTGGGAGCCGCGGCCCTCGGACACGCCTGGTTCGGGCTGTTGCTCGTCGTCGCCTACGGCGCCGGCCTGGCGCTCACCCTGACCGCCGCCGGTTTCGCCGTCGTGAGGTTCGGTGCCGGAGTGAGCCGCGCGCTGGTCCGGCGGCCGCGCTGGACCGCCAACCCCCTGGCCGCGCTGGTCCGCCGCGGCGCACCGGTTGGTTCCGCCTTCGTCGTCGTGGCCCTGGGCGCCGGATTGGTGCTCAGGGGGGCGGCAACGGCATTCGGGTGAGCTACTTTTGGGGAGAAATCAGACGACACATCACTCGCGGCTGCGAAGGGGGGCGCCCGTGTCCGTGCAACCGGGCAGTGAACGCGTGATCGCCGGCCGGTACCGCCTGCTGTCGCCGCTCGGCGAGGGCGGGATGGGCACCGTGTGGCGCGCCCGCGACGAGGTGCTGAACCGCGAGGTCGCCGTCAAGGAGGTACGCGCCCCGGCCGGCCTGGCGGCCTCCGACGTGGAGCGGATGTACGCCCGCCTGGAGCGCGAGGCCTGGGCGGCGGCGCGGGTCGCCAACCGCAACGTCGTGACCGTGTACGACGTCGCCACGGAGGAGGGCCGGCCCTGGATCGTGATGGAGCTGGTCCGCGGCATCTCGCTGGCGGACCAGTTGGACGCCGAGGGCCCGCTGCCGCCGCGGCGCGCGGCGCGCATCGGCGCCGAGGTGCTGTCCGCGCTGCGCGCCGCGCACGAGGCCGGGGTGCTGCACAGGGACGTGAAGCCGGCCAACGTCCTGCTGTCGAACGACGACCGGGTCGTCCTCACCGACTTCGGCATCGCGACGGTCGAGGGCAGCTCCGCGCTGACCATGACCGGCGAGGTCGTCGGCTCGCCCGAGTTCCTGGCACCGGAGCGGGCGCTGGGCCGCACGCCGGGGCCGGAGTCCGACCTGTGGTCGCTGGGCGTGCTGCTGTACGCGACGGTCGAGGGCCACTCCCCGTTCCGGCACGACACCCCGCTGAGCACCCTGCGCGCGATCGTCGACGAGGAGCCGCCGCCACCACACCGGGCCGGCCCGCTCACCCCGGTGATCGAGGGGCTGCTGCGCAAGGACCCGGCCGAGCGGATGTCGCCCGAACAGGCCGAGCGGGATCTGCGGTTGGTCGCTGCCGGGGGCACCCCCTCCGCCGGAGGCACCCGGCGTGCGGACACCGCGCCGACGACGCCGTACACCCCGTATCCCCCCACGATCGCCGAGCACCGGCAGCCGCCGTCCCCCACCCCGCCGCGGCCGGTCCCGGCCGCCGCCACCACGACGACCGCCGAGCCGCGCCGCGACCGTCGCGCCGTCACCGCACTGATAGCGGGCATCGCTGCGCTGGTGCTGGCCGCCGGCGGGCTGACCTACGCGCTCCTCAACGACAACGGCGACGGCGGCGGCGGGACGGCGGGGGGCACCGACACGTCCGCGCCGGAGGCGACGGGGCCGACGGAATCGACCCCGCGGGAGGAGAGCACCACCGGCGGCGAGGCCACGACCCCGACTCCGAGTGCGACACCTTCGTCCACTCCCCCGCCCCAGACGGTGACCGTCAGCCTCGCCGGCTCCCGCACCGACTACTCCGGCCCCTGCCCGCCGCCGGACGACCGGGCGCCCGCGTTCACGGCGACCTTCACGGTGGGCAGGCTCCCGGCCGAGGTGGACTACCGGTGGGTGACCCGGGACGGCCGGGTGACCGACCCGGGCTGGCGGACGCTGTCGTTCCCGGAGGGCGGGGAGCGGACCCGGCAGGACCGGGTGATCGTGACGACGTACGAGGAGAGCGGTACGTACGAGAACGCACTCGGCGTCGAGGTCCGGGAGCCGGTGCGGGTCACGTCCGAGGTCGTGGCGTTCTCCGTGACCTGTGTGACGGAGACCCCGACGGGCGGGGTCTCCTCCTCACCTTCTGCTACGCCTGCTCCCTGAGGGTCAGGCGACGCTGTCGAGCACCGGCAGATAGCCGCCGGACTGCCCGCTCGCGGTCGGGTGGTACGAGTCGCCGATGTTGAGCCAGTTGACGCTGTGCAACCAGGAGGAGCCGGAGCAGATCTCGTGGCCGGTGAAGGTGGTGCGGACGTCGGCGAAGGTGAAGCCGTGGTCCAGGGCGCGCTTCTCGATGGCGGTGTTCAGGAGGTCGGAGGCGTCGTTGATGGCCCTGCGCTTGGTCTCGGACAGACCGAGGCAGGCCTGGCCGAGCTTGTAGAAGCGGGGGTAGCCGATGACGACGACGTGGGCGGAGGGGGCCCTGCTGCGGATCGTCGCGTAGACGTTGTCGAGCTTGCCGGGGAGCGTGGTGTCGACGTACGCACGCGCGGTGTTGATACGGGAGACGCAGGCGCTGTCGGACTGGAGCACGCACGTCGTCATGACGTCCGCGAAGCCGGCGTCGTTGCCGCCGACGCTGATCGAGACCAGGCCGGTGCTCGCGTTGACGGGCGCCAGCTGACCGGCGAGAACTTCATCCGTTCGGGCGCCCGAGCAGGCGGTGAAGTGGAACGTGGAGGGTGAGTTGGCGGCGGCCCAGAGGTACGGGTACGCCCGCGTGCTGCGCTTGCAGTCGCCGCTGGAGCTGATGTAGCTGCCCGCGCCGACGCCGGAGGAGTAGGAGTCGCCGAGCGCCACATAGCTGGTGGCGGCGGCCTCCGACGCCTGCGCCGAGGCGGCGCCGGTGAGGGCGGCCGTGGCGGCGAGGAGGAGTGAGCCGAGGAACACGACAAGTCGGGAACGTCTCATGGAACCTCCGTTTAGCAGGATCTCTGCCTCAACCGTGGTACCAACTACGCGTGTTGAATGGAAGTGTCCATGCCAAAACTTTTCGGCCGTGAGACCGGTGGGCCTGATGTGACAGGCCGTCACCCGGAGGCGGACCGCCCTCTCCGGGGAACGTAATTTCGGATCGCAGAGAGCGCATTCCGCGTCTTGACGGCTCCCTGAGGGCTGCGCGACATTGAAGCCCGGCATCCGGCGCTTCAGGGGGCAAAGTCGCCAATGCAGACCATCCGTGCGAAGACAGATGCATCAGACGCGTCAGACGGCGCCGAGCGGACACGGCCCGGTTCGGGGAGGGACCTGGCTCTCGCGCTCGCGGGCGCCGCGACCGCCGTCGGCGGGATCGGCGCGCTGCTCGCACTCATCGAGTCCGACTCGCCACTGCGCGGTCCGTTCACGTTGTTCTTCCTGCTGGCGGCGCCGGCCACAGCCATCGCCGCGGCACTCGACGGGCTCGATCCGCTCGGCCGCGCGATCGTGGCGCTGGCGGGCGCGATCGCCGTCGACATGCTGGTGGCCCAGGGCCTGCTGGCCCTGCACCTGTGGTCGGTACGCGGCGGCATCGTGGCCGTGACCGCCCTCAGCGCCCTCACCCTCCTGCTGGTTCTGGTACGGCGCCTAGGTGGCCGCACCGCGAGAAGACAGGGCCTGTGACGTGGACATCAGTGTGTACCGCCCGGGCGAGTTGACCGCCGCCGACCGGGCGGCCTGGACGGCGATGCAGGCCAAGGCCCATCTGCACGATGCGCCCGAGCTCGCGAACCCGTTCCTGTCCCCGGAGTTCGCGCTGGCCGTGGGCCGGTGCAGACGGGGCGTACGGATCGCGGTGGCCCGCGAGGACGGCGAGCCCGCCGCCTTCCTCCCGTTCCAGAGAACCGCAGCCGGGGTCGGCCGGGCCGTCGGACTCGGCGTCTCCGACGCACAGGGCGTGGTGCACCGCCCCGGGTTCACCTGGGACGCCCGCGAGCTGCTGCGGGCCTGCGGGCTCGCCGTATGGGAGTTCGACCACCTGGTGGAAGGCCAGCGGCCGTTCGAGGCGCACGCCTCCGGCACCTTCCCGTCCCCGGTCATCGACGTCGACCAGGGCTACGAGGCGTATCTGACCCGGCTGCGCGGCCAGTCGCCGAAGTTCACCAGGTCCACGCTCGCCAAGGAGCGCAAGCTCGGCCGGGACGCCGGCGAGGTCGTGTACGTCCACGACGAGCGGGACCCGGCCGCGCTGCGCACGCTGATGGAGTGGAAGTCCGCGCAGTACCGCAGGACCGGGCGCAGCGACCGTTTCGCGCACGAGTGGATCACCCGGCTGGTGGAGCAGTTGTTCCACACCCGCTCGGAGCCGTTCGCGGGGATCCTGTCGGTGCTGTACGCGGGCGGCAGACCGATCGCCGCGCATTTCGGGCTGCGCACCGAACGGGTGCTCGCCTGCTGGTTCCCGGCGTACGACCCGGCGTACTCGAAATACTCCCCGGGGCTGGTGCTGCATCTGCGGATGGCCGAGGGGGCCGCCGCCGACGGGATCTCCTATCTCGATCTCGGGCGGGGACCGAAGGAATACAAGGATTCCCTGAAGACACGGGAAATTCTCGTGTCCGAAGGGTGGGTGACGCGACGTCATCCCGTGGCGTTCGGGCATCGAGCCCGGCGTGCGCCGGTACGCGCGCTGCGCAATGTCGTGGCGGCGAGACCGGAGTTGTTCCAGCCGGCGGACAAACTGCTGAAGCAAATGGGCAAGATCCGGTCAGGCCGCCGGTAACGGCCATACCAACTAAAAGGTGAGGGGAGGTCCCAGGTCTTGCCATAAGGAGTGATTCGTCAATACCGTCATACATCTCATCCGCACCGGACCATCATCACAGGGGACCCAGGGGAGGGCTCAGGGGCCGTGGTGCTGTGCCGGAGCGGCGCGCGGTGGGGGGTGCCGTGCTCGGAGACGCCTGAGGTGTGCCCGAGCCGTTCCGCGCAACCGGCTGCCATATCCGGGGGCTGGTGAGCTGTGCCAGTACAAACCCCCCTTTCGAACCGGACAAAGAGCCGGGCCGCCCGGGGGTGGGCGGTCCACCGGACGAGAGGGACCAACTCATGAGCTCTGTTCTGGGCTCGGCGACAGCCGACCAGAATCCGACGACGGCCGGCGCCTACCGGCCGATATCCACACACCTGGCGATCACACCGCCGGTGAGTGTGGTGATTCCCGCCATGAACGAGGCGGAGAATCTCCCGTACGTCTTCAAGACCCTTCCGGACTGGATCCACGAAGTGGTCCTGGTGGACGGCAATTCCACCGACGACACCGTGGAGGTCGCCCGTGGGCTGTGGCCGGACGTGAAGGTCGTCGAACAGCGCGGAAAGGGCAAGGGCGACGCGCTGATCACCGGATTCGAGGCGTGCACCGGCGACATCATCGTGATGGTCGACGCGGACGGCTCGGCCGACGGCAACGAGATCGTCAGCTATGTCTCCGCGCTGGTCTCCGGCGCGGACTTCGCCAAGGGGTCCCGGTTCGCCAACGGCGGCGGCACCGACGACATGACCTTCATCCGCAAGATGGGCAACCGCACGCTGTGCGCGGTCGTCAACCGCAAGTTCGGCGCCCGGTACACCGACCTGTGCTACGGCTACAACGCCTTCTGGCGGCACTGCCTCGACAAGATCGACCTCGATTGCACCGGCTTCGAGGTCGAGACGCTGATGAACATCCGGGTGGTCAAGGCCGGACTGAAGGTGCAGGAGATCCCCAGCCACGAGTACCTCCGCATCCACGGCACCAGCAACCTCAGGGCGGTGCGCGACGGGCTGCGGGTGCTGAAGGTGATCCTGCGGGAGCGCTCGAACCGGCGCGCGCTGCGCCGCCGCAACCACCCCTCGCCGATGCTCGACTCGTCCCGGGGAGAGATCTCTTGAGCGATCCCGGCATCTCCGTCGTGATCTGCGTCTACACCGAGGACCGCTGGGAGGACATCCTCGCGGCCGTCGACTCGGTGCGGGCGCAGTCCCGGCCGGCCCTGGAGACGCTCCTGGTCGTGGACCACAACGCGGCGCTCCTGGACCGACTCGCCCGGGAGTACAAGGAGTCCGAGGAGGACGCCGTCGTGCGGGTGCTCGCCAACGCGGGCCCCCGCGGCCTGTCCGCCGGCCGCAACACCGGCATCGCCGCCGCGCACGGCGACGTGATCGCCTTCCTCGACGACGACGCCGTCGCCGAACGCGACTGGCTGCGGCACTTCGCCGCGTCCTACGCCGACCCGCGCGTGATGGCGGTCGGCGGCCGTACGGTGCCCGTCTGGGCGTCGGGGCGCCGGCCGGTCTGGTTCCCGGAGGAGTTCGACTGGGTGGTCGGCTGCACCTACCGGGGCCTGCCACCCGGCCGGGTCCGGGTCCGCAACGTGCTGGGCGGCAACGCGTCCTTCCGCCGCACGGCGTTCGACGCGGCGGGCGGCTTCGCCACCGGCATCGGCCGGGACGGCGACAAACGCCCGCTGGGCTGCGAGGAGACGGAGCTGTGCATCCGTCTGACCCGCGCCGTGCCCGAGGCGGTGCTGCTGATCGACGACCGCGCGGTGATCCACCACCGGGTGCCGTCGGGCCGCGAGCGGTTCGGCTACTTCCGCACCCGCACGTACGCCGAGGGCCTGTCGAAGGCGCTTGTGGCGCGGAGCGTGGGCGCGCAGAAAGGGCTGGAGTCCGAACGCCGGTACACGACCCGGGTGCTGCCGGCCGGGGTGGCGCGCGGTCTGCGGGACGCGGTGCTGGCCCGGCCGGGCGGCGCGGGCAGGGCGGGGGCGATCGTCGCGGGCGTGTGCGCGGCGGCCGGCGGCTATGTCGTGGGCAGCGTGCGGGCGCGCAGGAGCGGCACGGCGTTCGCGGTGACGCCGATCGGGGGCAGCGGACGTGACTGACACGCGTGTGCCGATACTGATGTACCACGCGGTCGCGTCCGAGCCGAACGACGCGACCCGGGCCCTGTCGGTCACTCCCGAGGCCTTCGCGCGGCAGATGGAGGTCATCGGCGACCTGGGGCTCGCCCCGCTCACCACGGCCGAGCTCGCGGGGCGCTGGCGCTCCGGCCGTCCGCTGCCGCCGCGCCCGGTCCTGGTCACCTTCGACGACGGCTACGAGGGGGTCCACGGCCACGCCCTGCCCGTGCTCGCCGAGCACGGCTTCCCGGCCACGCTGTTCGTCTCCACCGGCTGGATCGCGGGCGCCCACGACACCGGGGGCGGCCTGGACCGGATGCTCGACTGGGACCAGGTGCGCGAACTGGCCGCCTCGGGAATCGAGATCGGCGGTCACAGCCACAGTCACCCGCAGCTCGACCAGCTCGGCGACGACGCCCTGCGCTTCGAGCTGAGCCGCTGCCGCGACGTCGTCGCCGCCGAACTGGGCGCCCCGCCCGTGTCGTTCGCCTACCCGTACGGCTACTCCAGCCGCCGGGTCCGCCAGGAGGTGCGGGCGACGGGGTACGGCCAGGCGCTCGCAGTCGGCAACGACCTCGCCCGCCCCGCCCAGGGGCCGTACGCCCTGCGCCGTGTCACCGTGCGCCGCAGCACCGGGATCGAGGAGTTCGAGCGGCTCGTCGAGGGCCGCTCGATCACCCGCACCTTCGTCAGGGACCGCGCCCTCACCAAGGGCTACGCGATGGTCCGCAGAGCACGTCAGGTTCGCCGGAAGGCCACCCGTACCCGTGTCTGACACGACCACCACCACACAGGCCGCACCGACCGGGAAGGAGCCCACCGAGCAGCCCCGGCGCCGCTTGCGGCTGCCGGGTCTCGGCCGGTCGCCGGGCGGCGGCCAGCTGCTGCTGCGCAACGCCTACGCCCTGATGCTGAACACCGGCATCTCCGCCGTACTCGGCCTCGGCTACTGGCTGCTCGCGGCCCGCCACTACTCCGAGGCGGCGGTCGGGCAGGGGTCCGCAGCGATCGCCGCGATGAAGCTCCTCGCGGGGCTCACCGCGGTGACGCTCACCGGTGCCCTGGCCCGGTTCATACCGGTCGCCGGCCGTGGCACCGGACGGCTGATCTTCCGTACGTACGCGGGCAGTTCGCTCGTGGTGGCGCTGGCGGCAGGCGTGTTCCTGCTGACGCTGGACGTGTGGGGACCGTCGTACCGCTTCCTGCATTCGCCGCTGCCGGCCGCCGGTTTCGTGGTGGCCGTCGTCGCCTGGAACCTGCTCACCCTCCAGGACGGGGTGCTCACCGGGCTGCGCAACGCGCTGTGGGTGCCGGTCGGGAACACCGTCTTCTCGGCGGTGAAGCTGGGGCTGCTGATCGCGTTCGCGGTGGCGATCCCGATGGCCGGGGTCTTCGTCTCCTGGGTCGCGGCCATCGCCACCTCGGTGCTGCCGCTGGGCTGGCTGGTGTTCCGGCGGCTGGTGCCCCGGCACGTGCGGGCGACCGAGGACCAGGCGCGCACGCCGGCGCTGCGGGAGGTCGGCCGCTTCCTGGCGGGCGACTGGACGGGATCGCTGTTCTCGCTCGCCGTGGTCTATCTGGTGCCGGTGATCGTGGCCGCGCAGGTCGGCGCCGAGGACAACGCGTACTTCTACATCACCGCCACCATCGGCGGCACGGTCAACCTGCTCGCCATCAACATGGGTGCCTCGCTGACCGTCGAGGGCTCGCACGACCCGGGCCGGCTCGCCGCCAACACCCGGGCCGCCCTGCGGCGGATGGCCCGGATCATGCTGCCGGTCGCCGCGGTGCTGTTCTTCGGCGCGCCCTGGATCCTCGGCGTCTTCGGCGCCGGGTACGCGGAGGCGGCCACGCCGCTGTTGCGCTGGTTCGCCGCCGGGGCGGTGCTGCGGGTGGTGATGGAGACGTACTTCGCGGTGCTGCGCGCCCAGAGCCGTACCGCGGGGCTGGCCTGGTTGCAGGGGCTGCTGTGCGCGCTGGTGCTCGGCCTGACGCTGGTGCTGCTGCCGCGGATGGGGCTGACCGGGGCGGGCGTCGCCGAGATCGTCAGTCTCTCGGTGATCGTGGCGATCGCCGCGCCCAGGCTGTACCGCACCGTCCGGGGTGCCGCGTCCGACGTCCCGCCCGGCGCGGCACCCGACGGGGACCTGGCCGACCTGGGGGCGCGCGAGGTCGCGGTGGCGCCCGGGCCGGCGGGGCGCAGGCGCGGACCGGCCTGGGCGCTGGACAGCGACACCCTCGTGCTGGGCCTCCCGGTCGACTTCGACCATCAGGAACGGCGGCCGGACGTACGGCCGGGGCCGGGGACGCCGCCCACGGGGGTGAGTGTGGTGGAAGCGCCGGTGCCGGCAAGGAAGCCGGAGCCCGTCGCGGGCACGGTGGCGCGGGACGCGCGTGCGCGGGTCCCTCGGCGGCAGCGGCTGATGCCCTCCCCCCTCGGTGTGGTCCTCGGCTGTCTGCTGGCCGCCGCGCTGCTGCTCTACTGGGTTCCGGCGTCCGGCCTGGGCGAGGCCGACCTGGACCGCATGGGCGGGCTGGGCCTGGTCTCCGTCCTGCCCCTCCCGACGCTGATCGGCGCCGCGCTGCTGGTCGTGGTGTTCGCCGCGCTGCTGTGGCCCGGCCGTGAGCACCGGACGCTGCTGCTGGTCACGCTGCTGGCGACGGTCGTGTCGCTGCACGCGCTGCCCGCCGTCGTCGAGACCGAGCCCCGGTTCGCCACGGCCTGGCAGCATCTCGGTTTCCTCGACCACATCGACCGCACCGGCACGGCCGTACCCGACCTGGACGCGCGCTGGAGCTGGCCCGGGTTCTTCGCGGTGGCCGCCTTCGTCGCCCAGGCCTGTGGGGTCGGCGACTTCACCGAGGTGATCCGCTGGTGGCCGCTGACCGTCCAGCTGCTCTACCTGGCACCGCTGTTCCTGCTGACCCGCGCACTACGGGCGAGCTGGCGCGCCCGGTGGGCCGGTGTGTGGATCTTCGTGCTGAGCGGCTGGGTCGGCCAGGACTACTTCTCCCCGCAGGGCTTCACCTATCTGCTGTATCTCGTCCTGGTGGCGGTCCTGCTGGTCTGGTTCCGCGCCCCGCGCGTGATCTGGACGAGGCTCGGCCCCGGCGAGGCGGAGGTGCAGCCGACGGGCCGGCGGCAGCGGGCGGTGCTGCTGCTCGTCGTGATCGGCCTGTTCGCGGCGACCGTCCCGGCCCACCAGCTCACGCCCTTCGTGATGCTGGGCGTGGTCACTGTCCTGGTGCTCCTCGGCATGTCCGAACTGCGCGGGCTGCCTGTCCTGTTCGGCGTGATGGTCGTGTCCTGGATCGGCTTCATGGCCGAGCCGTACTGGTCCGGGCACTTCGACGAGCTGTTCGGCGGCGTGGGGGGCGTCGGCGGCAATGTGTCGTCGTCGGTGTCCGGGCGGATCGAGGGCGGGAGCTCCACCCACAAACTCGTGCTGTACACGCGCGTGGCGCTGGCCGGCGGGATGCTGGCCCTCGCCTGCTGGGGCTGGTGGCGGCGGCGCGCGCACAGGTACCACGAGCGGTCGCTACTGGTCCTGACCTTCGTGCCCTTCCTCGGCTTCGGCATGCAGTCCTACGGCGGCGAGATGGCGTTGCGCGTCTTCCTGTTCGCGCTGCCCGGCGCTGCCCTGCTGGCGGGCCTCGCGCTCTTCCCGCGCGCCGGCCTGCCCGCCGGGACACGGAACAGGTACCGGGCGAGCCTCGCCCCGCTGGCCGCGCTGACGGCGGGGCTGGTGCTGATGGGCGGGTTCCTGGTGGCGCGGTGGGGCAACGAGCCGTTCGAGCGGGTGCGGCCCGGCGAGGTCGCCGCCATGGAGTTCGTGTACGCGCACGACGACCCGAGCGTGCGGCTGCTGTGGCTCAGCGACGACCCGCTGGAGACCGTGACGCCCGCGATGCCGTGGGGCGCGCGGGACATGGAGAAGGTGGAGTACGTGCCGACGCAGGCGCCGGCCGACCCGGCGCTGGTGTCGGGCCTGGTCAAGGCGTTGAAGGACGCCGGTCCCAACGCGTATCTGATGATCAACAGCGGTCAGGTCACCTATCTCCGCATGGATGTCGGCTACGCGGCCGCCTGGGAGCCCCGGCTGATCCGGAACCTGGACGGGCGGCCGGAGCTGCGGCGGGTCTTCGCCAACGCGGACGTGACGATCTATGCCCTGGCCAGGCAGCCGGCCGGCCCCGTCCCCGAGGCCGATCCCGGCCCACCGGGACCGCTGGTGACCTGGACCCCCTGGTCGGTGGTGGGCGCCCTCGCGGCCGTCGCGCTGATGGTGCTGCTGTCGGCACGGGAGGTGATCCGGGTGGCGACGCGGCCGAGCGTGCGGCAACTGCGCCGGCTGCAGGGCAGCTTCTGGTTCTCCCTGCCACTGCTGGCGGTGCTGTGCGCGGCGCTGGTGCAGCGCTTCCTGACGATGAAGTGACGCGCTACCGCTCGAGCCACTTCACCTCGTACGGCCGCAGCTCGAGGCGCTTGCCGTCGACCTCGGCGCGGACCGCCCGGTCGCGGGTGTTGACGACCAGGAGGGTCCTGGCGGTGGCGAGGACACGCACGCCGGCCGGGGCGGCCACGCCCTCGTAGTCCGTCCCGGGCGGGAACTCGGCGTCGAAGCGGGCGACCAGGTCGTACATGGGCAACGCGGCGCCCCCGTCCTCGGTGCCGGTCGGCGACCACAGGCAGCCGGGGCAGTCGGGGCCGGTCTCCTCCTGCGGGTTCCAGTAGAAGCCGGAGGAGGCGCCGCCGCCGACCATCGCGATCATGGCGGCGGCCTGGACGGCCCGGCGGTGGGGCTCGGACCAGCCGTGCCGGTCGTCGTTGCCGTCGGCGGGCTCGACGTAGTACTCGGCCCACCACAGCGGCAGCTCGCCGCCGGTCTGCCGCCGCACCCACTGCCCGACGGCCGTGAACTTCTCCGTGGCGGCGAACTCGTCCGGCAGCAGTTCGTCGTCCTTGGTGTAGCTGGAGCCGTCCACGACGACGAAGTCGGCGCCCGCCTTGTGCTCGTTCCAGTAGGTGAAGGCGTCGAGGACACGCTGGTCCAGAGCGCCCCAGGGGCCCTGGAGGGTGGTGGAGGCGATCTCCGTCCGCCGTGGGTCGACACTGTCCATCACCAGGTAGGGCCCGCCCACCATGATGTCCTCGTCGACGTCCTTCAGCGCCTTGTGGACCAGGTTGTACAGCTCGGTGTAGCCCTCGTGGTCCCAACGCTGCTCGGCGTCGTTCCAGAAGCCCTTGAACTCGTTCCAGACGATGAAGTGGCGTACGTCGGGATAGCGCTTGGCGACGGTCGCGGCGAGGGCCGCGAAGTCGGCGTAGTGCTCGGGCCGCGGGGCGGTCTCCAGGGCGTCCTGGCTCCAGTCCGTGTCGCCGGCGCCGGCCTCGCCGCCCTTCATCCAGTCCGGGGCGCAGCACAGTGTGATGACCGGGGTGCCGCCGGAGGCGCGGACGAAGTCCACACGGCGGTCGAGGGCGGCGAAGTCGTAACGGCCTTTGAGCGGCTCGGGGTTGTCGGCGCCCCAGCCCATGATGTGCTGGTTCTGCGGCAACCCGGACCGTTCGAGGCGGCCGCCGACCCGTCCCACGGCCGCGGCGGCGCCCTCGTCGGCGCTGAACTGGGTGTGGGTGAAGCCCCAGCCGACGTCGGGGCGCGGCTGCCCGGGCGGGATGACGGGCGTGCCGTGCACCTTGTCGCCGTCGGGTGAGGTGCCGGCGGTGCTCGCGCCGTCGCCGGGGAGCGTGCCGAGCAGGGTCACCACCAGCGCCACGACGGCCGCCGACACGCCGAGCAGCGCGGTGAGCCGCCACCGCCGTGCCCCCGTGTGCCACTCATGACGTCCCATCGTGGGCAACAGTAACCGCGGGGACCGGGGTTGGGGCAGATGTCGCACATGTACGACCCGGCAACCGGATGTACCGGGGCACAGCGGAACGAGGGGCGCACGGCCGACACTCCGCGCGCACCACGGAAAGCGGGTGCACGGGGCGCCCGTGTGCCCGATCATGGCGGCATGTCTGCTAACCCACACGACGCTCTGCCGATCCGGCTCCACGTCGACGACAGCGACTCGCCGTCCGACGTCGTCGACGCGCTGTTCCTCGGCCGCTTCGCGACGGGCGAGCAGCCGTTCTCGCACGCGGCGAACATCGACCGGGTCCGCTCCGGGGCGACGCTGCTGCCGTCGGGCGCGCGCGTGCTGCGCGTGGCCCGCGACGACGACCGCAGCGCCACGCTCGCGGAGGGCGACGGCTGGACGCTGCTGGTCTCCCGCTGGAACCGGGGCGCGGACGTCACGGTGACCGCGACCAGCGCCGACCTGGCCACGAAGGTCCTCGACCAGGCGACGGACGGCGCGGCGGACGAGCCCGAGCCGCAGCCGGAGAACGTGACGATGGGCTTCTGGTACGTCTCCCCCAGGCGCGGCCCGCACCGTACGACGCGGCAGATCTCGGCGGGCACGTGGGACGAGGTGCGCGCCAACTACACCGAGCCGGTCGCGCAGACCATGGACCGGCTGATGAAGACGACGCCGGAGGACATCGCGGGCCGGCTGCTGCTGCTGCACGGCCCGCCGGGCACCGGCAAGACCTCGGCGCTGCGGACGCTGGCCCGCTCGTGGCGGGACTGGTGCCAGGTGGACTGCGTCCTGGACCCGGAGCGGCTGTTCAGCGACGTCGGCTATCTGATGGACATCGCGATCGGCGAGGAGGACGCCGCGGGCAAGGGCCGGTGGCGGCTGCTCCTGCTGGAGGACTGCGACGAGCTGATCCGCGGCGAGGCCAAGCACACGGCGGGACAGGCGCTGTCGCGGCTGCTGAACCTGACGGACGGACTGCTGGGCCAGGGCCGCAACGTCCTGGTCGGCGTCACGACCAACGAGGACCTGGAGCGCCTGCATCCGGCCGTCGTCCGCCCCGGCCGCTGCCTGGCCCGCATCGAGGTGGGGCCGCTGACCCGGCGCGAGGCGATCAGCTGGCTGGGCACCGAGGAGGGCGTCGGCCGGGAGGGGGCGACGCTGGCCGAGCTGTACGCGCTGCGCCGGGGCACCTCCCCGACGGCGCTGCCGGAGCCGCGCGGCGGCTCGGAGGCGGGGCTGTACCTGTAGCGGGCCGCCCGGTCCAGGCCGGTGCTTTGATGGACGTATGACCCTGTTCGTCGGCACGTCGGGCTGGCAGTACAAGGACTGGCGGGGGCTGTTGTACCCGGGCGGCTGCCCCATGCGGCTGTGGCTGGAGGAGTACGCCGCCGGCTTCGCGACGGTCGAGATCAACAACGCGTTCTACCGGCTGCCGACGCGGGAGAACTTCGAGGCGTGGCGCGACCGGGTGCCGCCGGACTTCGTGGTCGCGGTCAAGGCCAGCCGCTATCTGACGCACATCAAGCGTCTGAAGGACCCCGAGGAGCCGGTGCGGCGCCTGATGACCCACGCGTCCGGGCTCGCCGGGCGTCTCGGTCCGGTCCTCCTCCAGCTCCCGCCCAACCTGCGCGCGGATCCCGGGCTGCTGGACGCCTGCCTGGCCTGTTTCCCCCCGGGCACGCGGATCGCGGTCGAACCGCGGCACGACTCCTGGTGGACGCCGGAGGTGGAGGAGGTGCTGCGCTCCCGCGGGGCGGCCCTGTGCTGGGCCGACGTCCGCTCCCGCCCCGCGACGCCGCTGTGGCGCACCACCGGCTGGGGCTATGTCCGCTTCCACCAGGGCCGCGCCCGGCCCTGGCCCCACTACGGCCGGCAGTCCCTCCAGACCTGGCTGCACCGCATCACGGCCGCCTTCCCCGACGACCACGACGTGTTCGCGTACTTCAACAACGACCCGGGCGGGGCGGCGGTGGAGGACGCGGTGGCCTTCGCGGAGCTGGCGGGGCGGGCGGGGCGCAGGGTGACGCGGACGCCCGGGGTGCCAGTGACACGGCGGTGAGGCGGGCGGATGCCCGGGTGAGCGCGGAAGCAGGTCAGCCCCTCGGCTCCCGCTCCTCGTACGCCGCACGCAACGCGTCCCGCACGGCGTCCAGCGCGGCCTCCGCACCGAGCCCCAGCCTGCGCACCCGTTCGGCGTAGGCCTGGGCGGCCCCCGCCGCCTCCCGCTCCGCCGCCGGCCCCGCCGCGGCGACGAACGTCCCGTTGCGCCCCCGGGTCTCGATCACGCCGTCCGTCTCCAGTGCCCGGTACGCCTTCGCCACGGTGTTCGCGGCCAGCCCCAGCGTCTCGGCCAGCCCCCGAACCGTCGGCAGCCGGTACCCCACCGGCAGCGCCCCCGACCGTGCCTGCGTCGAGATCTGGGCCCGAACCTGCTCGTACGGCGCCTCCGCGGCGCCCTCATCAATGTGGATCTTCAAGGTCACGGCCCGATTCTCCCGCACCTGCGGGACATCGAGCGGCAGGAAAATGAGAGGCGTCCGTCGCCTCCGCCCGCGTAGCGTGCGCCCCCATGACAGTGATCGTGCGCGACCTCCGCACCGACGTCCGGGCCGACATCGAGGGCTTCGCCCGTGTCCGCCGGCTCGCCCTGCCGTTCCTCCTGGTCAGCCCGGAGTCCGTCGTCCATCACGTCGCCCGGAGCCATCCGGACGCCCACTTCCGCTCCCTCGTCGCGGAGCTGGACGGCGAGGTGATCGGGACCGCGCAGGTAAGCCTCGCGCACCAGAGCCCGGAGCCGGGCCAGGGCTCGCTGAACGTCTACGTGCACCCGGAGCGGACCCGGCACGGCGCGGGCTCGCTGCTCGTGCGCACGGCCGAGGAGCACCTGGCGGCCCACGGGGCGACCAAGCTCTTCTCCTGGGTACTGGACGGGCCCGCCAACCGCGCCTTCGCCGAGCGGCACGGCTACCGCGCGAGCCGCTCCGCGCACTTCCTCCGCCTGGACCTGGCGCACGGCACCCTGCCACCGCTCCAGGACCCGCAGCCCGGCGTCGAACTGCGCACGGCCGCCGACTACGCCGACGACCCGCGGCCGATGTTCGCACTGGACGCGGAGACGACGTCCGACGAACCCAGCGACATCGACACGGAGTTCACCGACTACGAGGCATGGATCGAGGAGACCTGGAAGCACCCGCTCCTCGACCTCTCACTGACCTCGGTCGTGGTCGTCGACGGCCGTCCGGCCGCCTTCAGCGTCGCCTACACGGACGGCACCCGCTACAGCACCGCCATGACCGGCACCGCCCGTGCCTTCCGCGGCCGGGGCCTGGCCAAGCTCGCGAAGAACGCCTCCCTGCACCGCGCCCGCGCCGCCGGGTACACGGAGGCGTTCACGGGCAACGACACCGGGAACGGCCCGATGCTCGCGATCAACAAGTGGCTCGGGTACGACATCTGCGCGACGGAGGTGCGCCATGCCCGGCAAGTCGGCTGAACCTGAGGCTGAGCCCGGCACCCTGGTGGACGTCGTCCTGCTCAAGGCCGGCCGGACGAAGATCCGGTACCCGGCCGAACTGCTCCAGGACGACGGCATCCGGATCGTGGTCCGCGCCCCCTTCGCGGGCGCCGGCGTGCGCGACTTCGGCTTCGTGCGCTTCGAGCCCGGTGACGTCTTCACCGAGTACTACTGGCGTGACCGCTGGTACGCCGTGATGGAGGTCCGCGACCCGGCCGGCGTGCTCAAGGGCTGGTACTGCGACATCGCCCGCCCGGCGGCGTTCTCCGGCACCGAGCTGGTCGTCGAGGACCTCGACCTGGACCTGTGGCGCTCGGCCGACGGCACGGACGTACGCCGGCTGGACGAGGACGAGTTCGCCGAGAGCGGCCTCACCGCGTCGGACCCGGAGGCGGCCGCCGCGGCCGTGGCAGCTCTGGACGAACTGGAGGCCCTGGCCCGCGGCGACGGCTTCGAGGCCCTGCTCGGCATCTGAACGTCACGTCAGGGCGACGACCGCGTACCGCTCGTCGTCCACGGCCTTCCCCCACAGCGCCGCGTCCTGCGACAACCGCTCCACCCGCACCGACCCGGCGAGCGGCGCGAGAAGCTCCCGCAGCCGGCCGGCGGCCAGGCCCACCGGCGTGACTGTCCCCCAGACGCCCTCGACCAGCACCAGCCGTCCGCCCGGCCGCAGCAACCCCCGCCAGTGCCGCAGCACCCCGCCCTGATCCGGCAGCGTCCACAGCACGTGCCGTACGAGCACGACGTCGAACCGCCGCCGGGCCACCGGCGGTGCCGCCGCGTCACCGACCAGGAACACTGCGTTCCGTCCGGCGAGCTTCGCCCGGGCCAGATCCACCATGGCCGGGGAGAGGTCGACGCCGGTGACGCGATGTCCCTGCTCGGCCGCGAGGAGCGACAGGCTGCCGGTGCCGCAGCCGAGGTCGAGGACGTCGCAGGGCGCGCCCGGCAGCCAGGAGCGCAGCCGCCGCGCCCAGGCGTCCCGCACCCCGGGATCGCGCAGCCCGTGGTCCGGCTCGTCGTCGAAGGCGGCGGCCCGCGCGTCCCAGTCCACGCCGTCCGCCGAGGTCAGCCCATGGCTGTGATCCACCCTGTGATCCGTCACGCCCCACAGGGTGACAGCCACCACTGACAGCCGAATGGTGACGGCCGCCACAGACATATCGGCAGCGATGAGGAACTCTCCCCGAAATGGTCTACCTCCGCGAGAACGCGGAACACGGTAGGCACTGAAGGAGGCAGCCATGCGCCGAGTCACAGTGCACAAGCCCCCGCGGAAGACGGACTCACGAAGACTCCGCGAGGAGGCCGACGAGCCCACCTACGAACGCCGGCCCGAGGTGCGCAAGGACATCGCCCGCACCTGGTGGCCGGCCAACTGCTCCTGACCCGCCGCACCTACCTCAGCGCAGTCTGAGCGGTCCCTTAAAGGGACCATAAGGATCTCCTTCCACCGCCTTCAGCAGGCGATTTCGCGGTCTCTTCGGGCTAGCTTCTGAACGCCCCCCACGGGATCCCTTTCGGGATCGAGTCCCGGGATCCGTTCAGGTGACCGCTACGAGGAGTTCCCCCATGCCCGCACGCCGCAAGGCCGCCACCGTCGCCACCGTCGGCATCGCCCCGCTCGCCCTGACCGTGCTGTCCACCGCGCCCGCGTCCGCGCACGGCTCGATGGGCGACCCGGTCAGCCGTGTCTCGCAGTGCTACGCGGAGGGGCCGGAGAGCCCCGGTTCGCAGGCGTGCAAGGCGGCGGTGGCGGCGGGCGGCACCCAGGCGCTGTACGACTGGAACGGCATCCGCATCGGCAACGCGGCCGGGCAGCACGAGGCGCTCATCCCGGACGGCAAGCTGTGCAGCGCGAACAACGAGGCGTTCAAGGGCCTCGACCTGCCCCGCGCCGACTGGCCCGCGACATCCGTGAGCAGCGGGTCCTACACCTTCAAGTACCGCGTGACCGCCCCGCACAAGGGCACCTTCAAGGTCTATGTCACCAAGCCCGGCTTCGACTCCGCCAAGGCGCTCGGCTGGGACGACCTGGACCTGGCGAACCCGGTGGCGACGGTCACCGACCCCGCCGCGTCCGGAGGTTTCTACACGTTCTCCGGCACGCTCCCGGAGCGCTCCGGCAAGCACGTCCTGTACGCGGTCTGGCAGCGTTCGGACAGCCCGGAGGCCTTCTACTCCTGCTCGGACGTCAGCTTCGGCGGCGGCAGCGGAGGCGGCACCGCTACGGACACCGGCACCGGCACCGACGCCGGTGACGGCGAGGGCGGCGGCCAGAGCGGCGACGACGGCTCGGCCGCGCCCGCCCCCAGCGCCTCCGCCCCCAGCGACGAGCAGATCGAGGCCGGCGCCGAGCACTCGACCGTCGAGAACCACGGCCACGGCGACGACGACGCCGGCACGTCCGCGGAGCGGGCCGCACAGGACGGCGGCCCGGACGACGCCCGCACGGCCAACGAGCCGCGGGTCGCGGCCGCCGGGGCCACCGAGAACCTCGCCGAGACCGGTGGCGACAGCGGCACCACGTACATCGCCGTCGGCGGCGCGGCCGCGCTCGCGCTCGGTTCGGCGGCCCTGTTCGCGTCGGTCCGCCGGCGGGCGGCGAGCGGCGGCCGGCACGGCCGCTGATCCGGTACTCCGGGGCCTGACCGGCGGCTCAGGCCGGTCGGGCCCCGGCGTCGTGGCGCGGGCGTCAGCTGAACACCGACGCGCAGGTGGTCGGCCTGGCCCGCGCCGGATCAAGGGCGTTGGCAACCTCGTGGAAGGCGATCCGGTCGAACAGCCCGATCGCCAGATGCTCGGACAGGTCGACCGGACACAGGTCCTGGAGCAGCACGTTGCGCACGTCCGGCCCGTTCAGGAACTGACTGCGGTACGGCGTGACCACCTGGTCGTACTTGGTGGCGATGACCGTGTAGCGGACGCCGGGCACGGTGTCGCCGCCCGCGTTGAGCTGGGTGAGGAAGGCGGAGCCGGCGATCTGGTCGGCGAGTGCCGGGGTGGTGGTGGAGAGCAGGTCCTCGGCGCCCGGGAAGTAGGGCAGCAGTCGGGTGAGGCCGGACAGGGTCGTGCCGTGGTTGTCGGGGGCGATGCCGACCAGGGCGTTCACCTCGGCCGCTCCGCCGAGGAACTTGAGGTAGTGGCGGGGCATCATGCCGCCCTGGGAGTGGCCGACGAGGTCGGCCTCGGCGGCGCCGGTCGCGGCGAGCACCTTGTCGACGAACGCGTCGAGCTGTCCGGCCGACTTCTCGATGGGGCCGAGGCCGTGGAAGAAGGGGACGCCGGGCAACTGGCCGTAGTCGAGGGAGAAGACGCAGTAGCCGCGGCTCGTCAGATACGGGGCGAGTCCCAGCCAGTTGTCGACGGAGTTGCCGAACGTACCGTGGACCAGGACGACGGGGCGGGGGTGGGCGGCGGAGGGCTTGCAGGAGTAGTCGTTCCAGCCACTGCTGACGGCGCTGGTGGCGGCCTGGGCGGTGGCGGCGGGAAGCGTGGCCACGGTGGCGGTCAGCAGCAGCGCGACCACGGGTCTGAGCAGTCGTTTCCAGGGCAGCATCGGGTGATCTCCTTGCGGCTCAAGGGAGTTGCGATGGCCTTACGCCCTGTGACCCGGATCACGAGGATGCTGTTCACCCGTCAAGTTACGGGTGAGTAGTTCAAGGGGGAAGTTACGCGTCAGTAAAAACTTCCAGTGATAACCAGTCACCAGGAGGGACGGACGGGCCCGTGGGGCGCGACGCGCAGCAACTGCCGTCCCAGCGCCCGCACCTCGGCCTCCCCGAGCAGCTCCCCCCACGCCCGCACGGCCTCCGCGGCCGCCTCCTCCGCGGCCCGCGCGCACTCCCACCCCCGCCCGGTCAGCACGACGAGTCGCGCCCGCGCGTCATCCGGATGCGGCCGGCGTACGACGTACCCCTTGCGCACCAGCTCGTCGACGAGCTGACTGGCGGCCTGCTTCGTGACCCCGAGATGCGTGGCGAGATCGGTGGCGGTCGCCCCGTCCGGGGCAAGCCGGGCGAACACGAAGCCGTAGACCGGCCGCCCCTCGAAACCGCGGGCGACGACACCGTCGTTGATGCGCCGCGTCAGCTCACCGGCGGCGGCGAGCAGGGCGAAGGACAGGGACAGGGCCTCGGAGTTCTGCACGAGGGCATTCAAAACACCCTTGACGATTCGGTCAAGCAGCTTGACCATAAGGACTGCCCAGATGGTCAAGCAGCTTGACCATCATCCGACCGGAGGTCACCCATGCCCGTCGTCCGCTCGTCCGAAACCGTCGCCCACGACCTGCACGGTGTCCGCTTCGTCTCGTACGCCACCCCCCGCACCGGCAGCAAGGAGCTCTGCGCCTGGCGCGGCGAGATCCCCGCGGGCACCCGGGCCCCGGCCCACACCGTGACTCGCGAGGAGGTCCTCCATCTGCTCACCGGCGACCTGCTGGTCACCCTCGACGGCGAGTCCACCCGGATCACCGCGGGCGACACGGTGATCATCAACCGGGGTGCCACCTTCGCCGTCGAGAACCCGGCCGACCGGCCCGCCGTCACCTGGGTCACCACGTCCCTCGGCCTGGAGGCGGAGCTCGCCGACGGCACCCGCATCGCCCCGCCCTGGGCCAACTGAACGACGTGCGAAGGATCTACGCCGCCAGCGACCCCGGAATCACCGCCCGTGGGCCGAACTTCGCCCGCACGCGGTCCGCGACCTCCTCGATCCGGCGGACCTTCTCGTCCACGGGGTCGAAGGTCAGCTGGTGGGAGGAGAGCTCGACGGACGTGAGCCCCTCCGCGCGCAGGGCGATCGCACGGACCCGGGCCCGCTGGAGGCCGAGCGCCTCGTACATCCCGTACGCCGCCCGTGCCAGCGCCGGCGAGTGCGCGGTCGGTTCCTGGAGGGTGCGGCTGCGGGTGGTCGAGGAGCGGTCGGCGTAGCGGACGGTGAGGGTCAGGGTGCGGCAGACCTTCTCCACGGCGCGCAGCCGGGTGCCCAGTTCCTCGGTGGCCGACAGCAGCGCGCGGCGGTGCCGCTCGGGGTCCAGTTCGTCGCGCGGGAAGGGGCGCTCGGCGGCCAGCGACCGCGACACGGCGTTCGGGACCACCCGCCCGCGGTCGATGCCGTTCGCCTTCTCGTGCAGTTCCCGGCCCGCCTTCGCGCCGATCAGCCGTTGGAGCGTGGACAGCGGCGCGCCGGCCACCCGACCGAGGGTGTCGAGGCCGTACTCGCACAGCGTGCGGGCGGTCGCGGTCCCGGCACCGGGCAGTACGGCGACGGGCTTGTCGGCGAGGAACTCGGCGATGGCGTCCGGCTCCTCGGGCACCACACAGGTCACGCCGGGTCGGGCGTACCGCAGCGCCACGCGGGCGAGCAGCGGTCCGGGCCCGGCGCCGATCGCGCAGTCGACCCCGTGACGGGCGAGCGCCCGCACCCGGATCACCGACGCGAGCTCCACCGCGCCGCGCCCGAAGTACCGCTCGGCGCCCCGCAGGTCGGCCAGCGCCCCGTCCGGCGGCAACGCCTCGACGACCGGCGTGAACTCCTCCAGCAGCCCCAGCAACCGGGGCAGGGCCGCCTCGGACATCGGCGGCAGCTGGAAACGTACGCAGAGGATGGTCATCCCGCACTCCCCGGGCTCTGGTGCCACAACTTCCTTCCCACCGCGGGCCCTTCGCCCGCGGGGCGCAGATCGGCCCAGGGGTGCATCTCGTACCCCGTGGGCATACGGATCTTCCGGTCCCTCGAACCCTCCCGGTCCCCGGCGTCCTCCGTCCCTCCCGCCCCTTCCGTCTCCCGCCGGCTCTCCCCGGCTCCCTTCCGGCCCTCCATGGGGTCGCGGGCCGCGGAGCCGGCCGGCGCGGGCAGCCCGTCGGAGCCGGCCACCCGGCGGCGCGCCGGGCCCTCTCCGTCGCCGTCCCCGTCGGACCCGGGACCGGTGCCGCGCGCGTCCGCGAGCCGGACCGCGACGCCCTCCAGCCCCTCCTCCCGGCGCACCTCCTGCAGTTCGGCGAGGTTCCAGGCGGCGGCCCCCACCACGCTGATGCTGCGCGGCCCGCGCCGCTGCACCACTCCGCGCACCAGCAGCAGCCAGGAGTGGAAGACGGTGTGCGCGCAGGCGTCGTGCGAGTCGTCGAAGAAGGCGAGGTCGACCAGGCCCGTCCCGTCGTCCAGCGTGGAGAAGATGACCCGCTTGCCGGACCGGATCGGCGGCGTCTGCGTGGCCGCCTTGGCACCCGCGACCAGCACCGTCTCGCCGTGCCGGGCATCGCGCAGCCGCCGCGCCGACACCACGCCCAGCTCGTCGAGGAACGCGCGGTGGTCGTCCATCAGATTGCGCGAGGCATCCATGGACAGCACCCCCAGCTCGGCGCTGAGCCGCTCCGCCGCGGACAGGTCGGGCAGCCCGGCCGGCGCGGTCTGCCGCCCGCCGGACAGCGGGAGCTGGGCCCCGCCCCCGCTCCGGGCGGCCCGGTGCAGCTCGGTCAGATGCAGTTGCAGGTCACGGCGGTTGGCGCCGAACGAGTCCAGGGCACCGACCTGGGCCAGCCGCTGCGCCAGCGGCCGGCTGGGCCGCGCCCGCTCCCAGAAGTCCACCAGTGAGGCGTACGGCTGCCCGTGCGCGACCCGCGCCGCCTCGGCCTCGCTGATGCCGTGCACGTCCGAGAGGGCCAACCGGAGTCCCCACACCTTCGATTCAGACACCAGTTCGATCCTGTGTGCGACCCCGGACTTGTTCACGTCCAACGGCAGGATCGGCACCCCCCGCCGCCGCGCGTCCGCCAGCAGCAGCCGCTTCGGGTACATCCCGGGGTCGTGCGTGAGCAGCCCCGCGTAGAAGGCGGCGGGGTGATGCGCCTTCAGCCACGCCGACTGGTACGTCGGTACGGCGAAGGCGACGGCGTGCGCCTTGCAGAAGCCGTACGAGCCGAACGCCTCGACGATCTCCCAGGTCCGCCGAATCGTCTCCGGGTCGTATCCGCGCGCCGTCGCGTGCTGGGCGAACCACACCTTGATCCGCCCCTGCGACTCCGGGTCCGACAGCCCGCGCCGCACCCGGTCCGCCTCGTCGCGCCCGCAGCCGGTCATGATGTCGACGATGTGGATGATCTGCTCGTGGAAGACGACGACCCCGTACGTCTCCTTCAGCGGACCCTCCAGATCGGGGTGCGGATAGCGGATCGGCGCCCGCCCGTGCCGCGCCTCGATGAACGGCCGCACCATGTCGGCGGCGACCGGCCCGGGCCGGAAGAGCGAGATGTCGACGACCAGATCGTGGAAGGTGGCCGGCTGCAGCCGCCCGACCAGGTCCCGCTGCCCCGGCGACTCGATCTGGAAGCAGCCCAGCGTCTCGGCGGTGCGGATCAGGCCGTACGTCTCCGGATCGCCGTCGCGGACCGCGTCGAGGTCGATCCGCTCCCCCGTCGCCCGCTGCACCTCGGTGACCGCGTGGGCCATCGCCGACTGCATCCGCACCCCGAGCACGTCCAGCTTGAGCAGCCCGAGGTCCTCGACGTCGTCCTTGTCGAACTGCGACATGGGCAGCCCCTCGCCGCTGGTCGGCATGACCGGCGTACGGGAGAGCAGGGAGGCGTCGGACAGGAGCACACCGCACGGGTGCATCGCGACCCCGCGCGGGAGGGCGTCCAGGGCCTCGACCAGCTCCCACAGCTTCCCGTGGCGCTCCTTCTCACCCGCCAGCCGCTTGAGCTCGGGCAGCTCGTCGAGGGCGGCACGGGCGTCCCGCGCGCGGATGTGCGGGAAGGACTTGGCGATGCGGTCGATGTCGGCGGGGTCCATGGACAGGGCCGCGCCCACGTCACGGATGGCGTGGCGGACGCGGTACGTCTCCGGCATCGCGACCGTCGCGACCCGCTCGGCACCGAAGCGGTCGATGATCGCCCGGTAGACCTCGAGCCGGCGCGCGGACTCCACGTCGATGTCGATGTCGGGCAGCACCAGGCGACGCTTGGACAGGAAGCGCTCCATCAGCAGCCCGTGCTCGACCGGGTCGGCGTGGGCGATGCCGAGGAGATGGTTGACGAGGGAGCCCGCGCCGGAGCCGCGCGCGGCGACCCGGATACCCATGTCCTTCACGTCGTCGACGACCTGGGCGACGGTCAGGAAGTAGGAGGCGAAGCCGTGGTGGGCGATGATGTCCAGCTCGTCGTGCATCCGCTCCCAATAAGCGCGCCGGCCGGCGTAGCCGTGCCGCACCATCCCCGCCACCGCCCGGGAGGCGAGCACCCGCTGGGCGCTGCGCCGGCCCGCGCCGACCAGGTGCGGCTCGGGGAAGTGGACGGTGCCGATGCCGAGGTCGTCCTCGGGGTCGACCAGGCACTCGGCGGCGGTCGCCTGCGTCTGCTCCAGCAGCCGGTGCGCGGTGTCCCGCCGGAAACCCGCGGCCTCGACGACCCGCTCCGCCACCCCGAGCATGGCATCCGCGTCCTTCAGCCAGGCCTCGCCGGAGTCCAGTTCCTTGGCCGGGTCGATCGGCACCAGGCGGCGGGCGGCGTCCAGGACGTCGGCGACCGGGCCCATGCCGGGGTCGGCGTAGCGGACGGCGTTGCTGAGCACCGGCCGCACACGTTGCTCGGCGGCGAAGCCGACGGTACGGGCGGCCAGGCGCAGGGAGCCGGGGCCGGTGCCCTTGCGGCCGTGCCAGACGGCCTCCAGGCGCAGGGCGTCGCCGTAGATCTCCCGCCAGGGCACGAGGAGCCTCGCGGCGCGGTCCGGGCGGCCCGCGGCGAGGGCGCGGCCGACATCGGAGTCGGGGCCGAGCAGGACGGTGAGGCCGTCGGCGTGGTGGGCGGCCCAGGGCAGCAGGGGCGTGCCCTCGCCCTGCTGCGCCGCAGTGACGATTCTGCACAGGCCTGACCAGCCGCGGGCGCCGTCCCGGGCGAGGAAGGTGACGCGCGGTGTCGACTCGTCGATGAAGGCACCCCCGCGCACGGGGGCGCGGCGTCGCCGGTCCTGCCGCACGCGCTCGCGCTCGGGCTCGAACTCCGCCACCGCCAGCTCCACCCCGAACAGCGGACGGACGCCCGCCTTCGCGCAGGCCTTGGCGAAGCGGACGGAGCCGGCGAGCGTGTCGCGATCGGTGAGCGCGAGGGCGTCCATGCCCCGCTCGGAGGCGCGCTCCGCCAGCCGCTCCGGGTGCGAGGCGCCGTGCCGCAGGGAGAACCCGGAGACGGTGTGCAGATGCGTGAAACCCGGCACACGCACCTCCCGCACTCGCGAGCCCGAACCAGCTCTCGAACATCAGTTCCCAACTCTCCCACCCCCACCATAGACCAATTTCCGAACATCTGTGCGACATCCGTTCGAGCATGCCTCACCTGCGGAAACGCGCTCCGCAGGACGGTGGGGACATGGCAGGGGCCGGGCGCTGTCAGACCCGTCTGCCAGCCTGGACGCATGATCCGCACTCTGGCCGTCGAGAACTACCGCTCCCTGCGCCGCCTGATCGTGCCCAGGAGGGCGGCCTGCGGGCAGACGGAGGTGGCGGGCCGGGAAGGCCCCCTGGACGAGCCGCTGTGGCACTGGCCGAAGCGGTGAACGGGCACATGCGGAAGTCCCGCCCCTCGCGCGCGGGACGGGACTTCGCACAAGCACGAGCTACGCGGCGGGATCAGCCGATCTGCGTACCGGTCGCCGACAGCGCCTCGGTCACCGGCTGGAAGAACGTCTCGCCGCCGGAGGTGCAGTCACCGCTGCCGCCGGAGGTGAGGCCGACCGCCTTGTCGCCCGAGAAGAGCGAGCCGCCGCTGTCGCCGGGCTCGGCGCAGACGTCGGTCTGGATGAGGCCGTTGACGATGTCGCCGTTGCCGTAGTTCACGGTGGCGTCCAGGCCGGTGACCGTGCCGGAGTGCACCTGCGTGGTCGATCCGCTCCGGGTGACCTGCATCCCGACGGTCGCCTCGGCCGCGCCCGAGATCTGCTGGGTCGAGCCGTTGTAGAGGTTGACCTCGCTCGGATGGTCGACCTCGGCCGTGTACTTCACCAGACCGTAGTCGTTGTCCGGGAAGCTGGAGTCCGCGTTCTCGCCGATGACGGTGCCGGCCGAGTCGGACCAGGTGGAGATGCCCTCGGTGCAGTGCCCGGCGGTCAGGAAGTGCGGCTCGCCGCCCTTGACCACGTTGAAGCCGAGCGAGCAGCGACCGCCGCCACCGGTGATCGCGTCACCACCGGCGATGAAGGGCTTGTACTCCCCCTTCGACCGCTGGAGTTCGGCCGTGCCGCCGAGCTCCTCGACGACCTGGCTCAGCTTCTTCCACTCCGCCGCGGAGACGGTGCGGTCGGCGGTGACCACGACCTTGTTGGTGGTCGGGTCGGTCACCCAGGCGGTGCCGGGGATGGTCGCGTCCTGCTTGAGCGTGGTCCGCGCGCTCTTCAGCTCGGCGAGGGAGTTCTCGACGATTCTCGCCTTGGCGCCGGCCTCCTGCACCAGCTGGGCGGCGGCCTCGTCGAGCACGTTCACGACGAGGCTCTTCGCCTTGGCGTCGTAGTACGTGCCCGCGGCGTCGGTGCCGAGGTCCTGGCCGAGCGTCGAGGCGAGCTTTCCGGCCGCGAGGGCCGACAGCGTCTTGACCTCCGGGGTGGCCGGCGTCTCGCTGGCGTTCGCACTCTGGAAGGTCACTCCCGCGGCAACCAGTGCGGTGATGCCCGCACCTACCACGGCGGCCCGCCGCTTGGGTATGCGTCGGTGCTTCAACTCACGTCCTCCTGTGGGGGGTTGATCCGGTGAGGCTGTGGGGGCCTTACCGGATCAGAAGGTCTGTGGACTGGGCGACCACTATTCCTAGAGCCACAGGGAGCACACAAGGTCGACTTCAGGACGCGCGTACGACAACTGACGTGCGCCCCTTACCGCTTGCACAGCCTTGACTGTTCACGGTCAGCACCGGGGTTCTTCGCACTGCAAACACTACGGGCGAGTAACCTGTGTCGGTCCGTGAGGTCTAGTCCTGTCTTGGAATCGCCCCTCGGGCCGGATCCGGTCGGACCCCGGACAGGGGTGAGCCCCCGCACGCGAATCGCGTGCGGGGGCTCACTTGATGGTCGACCGAACCAATGCCCCTAAGGGCTGCGGGGAATTGCGCGACGAGCCACGGACGACGCGCGGCCGCCCACGACCGTCATCGGCGAGGAGCTCAGTACACGCTCACTCCGTACGCGCTCAGTGCCTCCGTGACGGGCTGGAAGAACGTCGTGCCGCCGGAGGAGCAGTTGCCGCTGCCGCCGGAGGTCAGACCGTAGGCGACGCCGTTGCTGCCGTAGAGCGGGCCGCCGGAGTCTCCGGGCTCGGCGCAGACCGTGGTCTGGATGAGGCCCGAGACGATGTCGCCGCCGCCGTAGTTCACGGTCGCGTTGAGGGCGGTGACCCGGCCGCTGTGCGTACCCGTGGTGGAACCGTCACGGATGACGGTGGTGCCCACGCTCGGGGTGGCGGCACGGGTGATGTCGACGCCGTTGGCGGTGCCCGGCCGGCTCACGGAACCGGAGTACTGCACGATGCCGTAGTCGTTGCCCGGGAAGCTGGAGCCGGCGGTCGAGCCGATGACCGTGGTGCGGCCGGAGTTGGAGTACCAGGTACCCGCGCCGTCGGTGCAGTGCCCGGCGGTCAGGAAGTACTCGGTGCCGTTGCCGGCACGGACGTTGAAGCCGAGGGAGCAGCGCCAGCTACTCGCATAGATGGCGTCGCCGCCCTGGATGAGCTTGTTGAACGTGCCCGGGGTGCGCTTGATCGTCAGCGCGTCGGCGTCGCCACCGGCCTGCCGCTTGATCTCGGCTATCTCGGCCTGCGACACCGTGCTGTCGACGGTGACGACGACCCGGTTGGTCTTGCTGTCGACGGCCCAGGCGGTACCCGGGACGTCGGCCTCCAGCACGGAGCCGCTGACGCCCTTGAGCTCGGCGGCGCTGAAGGTGGTGGGAGTGTCGGACGCGTTCGCGCTGGGGACCGTGAACGCGGCTGCGGCCACGAGGCCGGCGGAAACGGCGATCAGCCGGGTCCGTCTCGCGACTCCGCTGCGGGGGGTGGTGCGCTTGATCCTCACTTTTCGTTTCCTCCACATGGGAAGTAGGGGGCCCGCGTGGGGTCGGGGCCCGGTGAGGCGCAGCCAGCGGCATCGGTGTCCGGATTCCGAACCCGTCGTGCCCCTGACAAGCGCTGAGGGGGAGTATTCGGCCGCACGGCCGACGGGCGCAAGGGCGCCTTTCGGCCGTCAACATTTGAACGATGGATCAGAATGGGCCCGCCGTCCCCCCCGCCGGAAGCCGTCGGATCACGCAGCTGAAGTGGTCGACGAAGGCGCACGGGGGCAGCGACGCGCCTGCCCTTTCTCCCGCTGCCGACGTCCGCGAACACCGCTCACGACGAGTCGTCCTCCCGCACGGACACCTGAAGCGACAGCTCCCCGTCCAGCACGAAGACCGACTCACCGCCGAGCCCTGGCCCCCGCCGACGCGCCTCGCGCCCGGGGAGAAGTCGCGTACACTCCAGGCTTGTTCACGGACGGACCGCGAGCCCGCGCCCGCCGCACACCACGCTGGGCCGCCGCCGTCGGCCGCGCAGGACCCGGGATGTCCGGAAGTCGCCCCTCCGGATGGTCGCCGAGCCGGTGGTGGCGATGAGCGCGAGCGGGGCCGGTAGGCCGGATCCGTTTTCCGCGGGTCAGCAGTTGCAGTCGCAGCAGCAGCCGTCGCAGCAGTTCCCGCAGCAGTCACAGCCGTCGCAGCAGTCGGAACAGTCGTCACAACGGTGGCAGAGGCCCTCCTTGGGCTCCCGCGTCCAGGGGTCCTCGTACTCGCCGCAGCACATCTGGCACGTACACGCGAGGCCTGCCCAGACGAGGCACCCCGCGAGCAGCCCGCGCCGGTCGCGGCGCGGTGGCCGGGGCGGCAGCGGCCCGCCGGGACCGCCGGGTGGGGCGTAGGGACCGGCCAGCTCGGGCCGGTGCCCGCACGAGGCGGTGCCGAAGGCGCGGTCGACCGAGGCGGGCAGCTCGTGCACGAGCAGCCGGTGCGCCAGCCGCCCGTCGGAGAACTCCACCTCGCGCAGCGCGAGCCGGATCCCGTGCACGGCGTCTCCGGCGAGCCGGCGGGCCTCGGTGAGCGAGGTGCCCGTCGCGGTGAGTGGGTTCCAGGCACCCGACGCGGCGTCAGTTTCCCGGTCCTCCACGGCGTCCAGCAGATGCGCCAGCCGTCCGAAGAGCCGCCCGGCCTCGGCGAGCGGCTCGGCGTTGCCCGGCCGTCCGGCCAGAACGGCGGTGTGGGCGAAGGCGGCGGCCGTCGCGGTCTCCGTCGGTTCGGTGACCGTCAGGATCGGCGTCCCGGGCCCGGCGAGCGCCTCGACGCCTGCCTGCCGGTCCACGGCGTCGACCAGCACCGCCGTGTCGAAGCCGACGCCGGCCCCGCCCCGGGCCCCGGCACGCCCCCACCGGTCCGCCACCCGGCGGGCGGCGAGCGCCACGGGCGCCCGGGCCAGCAGCCCGTCCCCGTCGGCCACGTGGTCACGCACCTTGGCCGAGGCGAGCACCAGCGAGACGGCGGCCGCCAGCCGTGCCCCCTCGCCCTGGGCCACGGACGCGCTCCGCATTCCGCGCAACGGACACGGCCCGGCCGTACGCCGCAGTTCTCCGCCGTCCCGCGCGAGCGCCTGAGCCTCCGTCAGAACGGAGACCAGCAGCCCGTCGTAATTGGTGACCACGCGCGCGAACTGCCCGTGGTCGCTGCGCAGCGCGAGACACAGCCCGCACAAATGCGCCATCCACTCGGTCTTGAGCCGCTCTCCCAGCCGGTGCCGGCACGGCCTGACGATTCCGAACATGTCGACCCCCCGTGATACGCGCGATGTTGAGCGGCGGCATCGTATCGACGTCGGGCACTTCTTCGTATCGGCCGATTTTCACATCGGTTCGACCGCTCCGGTTCACCCGTACGCCCCGCCGCTCACCCATACGCCAGTAAGAATCATATTTCACTCACAGTCAGCAGCTGTGTATGGCAACACCCTTGGGGTATCCGGGCTCTCGACGTATCCGCCGTGCACCAGTACCGTCACAAACCCCCCGCGCGGCGTCTATCCACTTGGCGCGCCGTCCGCATCATGGATGACCATAGGGATGCGGAAAGCAAGAAGGATTGCTGTGAGAGGAGGCGTCCATGGGATCGGTGCGCAAGGCGAGTGCGTGGCTCGGCCTCGTCGACGACAACGATGACGAGCGTTACTACGACGACGAGTACTCCGAGGGGACCGAGTCCGGCGACGCCTGGGTCACGGACCCGCGGGTCAAGGTGGCCGCGGACACGGCCGAGCAGAAGGAGCGCCGGATCGCCACGGTGACTCCGGACAGCTTCCGGGACGCCCGTGCCATCGGCGAGCTGTTCCGGGACGGCGTCCCGGTCATCATGAACCTGACGGCGATGGAAGCCGCCGACGCCAAGCGCGTGGTGGACTTCGCGGCCGGCCTGATCTTCGGGCTGCGTGGATCGATCGACCGCGTGTCCAACCGGGTGTTCCTGCTGACCCCCTCCGACACGGAGATCGTCAACGGGGACCCCGCCGCCCACCGGACGGACGGGTTCTTCAACCAGAGCTGAGGCAGGGCCGCTCACCGGAGCCGCCCCCGCGGGGGCTAGCGGAAGGCATCGAGTCCGGTGAGCGCCTTGCCCAGCACGAGCTGGTGCATCTCGACGGTGCCCTCATAGGTGAGCACCGACTCCAGATTGGTCGCGTGCCGCATCACCGGGTACTCCAGGGAGATCCCGTTGGCACCGAGGATCGTCCGGGCCGTCCGGCAGATGTCGATGGCCTCCCGCACGTTGTTGAGCTTGCCGAAGCTGACCTGCTCCGGCCGCAGCCGCCCCGCGTCCATCCGCCGCCCCAGGTGATGGGCGAGCAGGATCCCCTTGTGCAGTTCGACCGCCATGTCGGCGAGCTTGGCCTGGGTGAGCTGGAACCCCCCGATGGGCCGCCCGAACTGCTCCCGGGTCTTCGCGTAGTCCACGGCGGCCTCGAAACTGGCCCGCGCCGCCCCCATGGCCCCCCACACGATGCCGTACCGCGCGTGCGACAGACAGCTGAGCGGTCCCCGCAGCCCGGACACCTCCGGCAGTACCGCATCGGCGGGCAACCGCACGTCGTCGAGGACCAGCTCGCTCGTGACGCTCGCCCGCAGCGACCACTTGTGCTTGATCTCGGGCGCCGAGAACCCGGGGACGTCCGTGGGCACGGCGAACCCGCGGATCCCGTCCTCGGTCTGCGCCCACACCACGGCCACCCCGGCGACGGACCCGTTGGTGATCCACATCTTGCGCCCGTTGAGCACCCAGTCGCCACCGTCACGCTTGGCGTACGTCCGCATCGAGGCCGGGTCGGACCCGTGGTCGGGCTCGGTCAGCCCGAAGCACCCGATGACGTCCCCGGACGCCATGTCCGGCAGCCAGCGCTGCTTCTGCTCCTCGGAGCCGAACCGGTGGACGGCGTACATCGCCAGCGAGCCCTGCACCGACACGAGCGACCGGATCCCGGAGTCGGCGGCCTCCAGCTCCAGGCAGGCGAGGCCGTACTGCACGGCGCTGGCCCCCGCGCACCCGTACCCGCTGAGCGACATACCGAGGGCGCCGATGGTCCCGAGCTCCTTGGCCAGTTCCCGGATCCCGGGCAGCTCCCCCGCCTCGTACCACTCGGCGACGAAGGGCAGCACGCGCTCCTCGGCCCAGCTGCGCACGGTGTCCCGGACGGCCAGGTCCTCGGGCTCCAGCAGGTCGTCGATCCCGAGCGGATCCGACGGGTCGAAGGGGGGCGGTTTCGGGGACACGGGCATCCTCCGGGCAGCTCAAACTAGCAGCGCTAGTCACGGACTCGGGCCGACGTTACGACGCCCTGTGTCGCGGAGCAACCATCCCTCGGCCGACGGTGCCGATCAACCCCGGCGGGCGACGTCCACCTCGGAGCGCAGGGGCACGGGGCGTGCGGGGGCGGCGGGCGCGGGGGCGGTACGGGGCGAGGGCACCTCCGCGGCGCCCGTGTCGCAGTGCATGAGACGCGGCAACCGCAGCGCCATCACCGCCCCCATCAGCAGCAACCCCGCGCTGACCAGCAACGTCACATGCAGTCCGTGCACGAAGCTGTCCCGGGCCGCACGCCGCAGGGCCACCCCGGCGGAGCCGCCGAGGTCCCCGGCCACGTCGTACGCCTCGCCCAGTGAATGCCCCGCCGCGGCCGACGCCGCCGCCGGGACGCCCGGCACGGCGGACAGCCCGGGGGCGTACGCCACGTTCATCACCGTGCCGAGCAGCGCGATCCCGATCCCCGCCCCGAGCTGGTACGACGTCTCCCCTATCGCCGCCGCGCCGCCCGCCTGCTCCGCCGGGGCCTCGCTCAGCATGGACTCGTACGCCCCGAACAGCGTCGTCTCCAGCCCGAACCCGAGCAGCACGAACCCGGCGAGCATCAACGGGGCGTCGTCCTCCCGTCCCATCGCCGTGAGCAGCACGACCGCCAGCGCGGTCAGGCAGAACCCGGTACAGACCATCCGCCGCGGCCCGAACCGCCGCAGCATCCGCGCCCCGAACAGTCCCGCCGCCATCGCCGCCACGGTCAGCGGCAGCAGTCTCAGTCCCGTCTCCAGCGGCGACAGCCCGAGCACGAGCTGCAGATACTGCGCCGCGATCAGCTCCAGCCCCACCAGGGCGAGCATCGCCAACACGATGCAGCCGACCGACGTGCTGAACGCCGGCCGGGCGAACATCCTCAGGTCCACCAGCGGATGCTTGCGGCGCCGCTGTCGCCGTACGAACAGCACGAGCAGGGACGCGCCCACGAGCAGCGGCACCACGGTGAGCAGGCTGCCGGCCGGCTCCCCGCCGCCCAGCCGCTTGACCCCGAGCACCACGCCGAACAGGCCGGCCGCCGCCATCAGCGCGCCGACCACGTCCCAGGGCCCGTCCCCGCTGCCCGTCGACTCGGGCAGCAGAAGCCGCCCCACCGGCAGGCTGACCAGCATCAGCGGGATGTTGACGAGGAAGACCGACCCCCACCAGAAGTGCTCCAGGAGGAAGCCTCCGAGCAGCGGGCCGACCGCCGCGCCGACCGCGGCCACCGCGCTCCAGATGCCGATGGCGAGCGCCCGCTCGCGCCGGCCGGGGAAGACCTGCCGCAGGATCGACAGCGTCGCGGGCATGATCATCGCGCCGCCGACGCCGAGCAGCGCCCGGGCCAGGATCAGCAGCTGCGGGTCCTGGGCGACGGCCGCCACCGCGGAGGCGACACCGAAGAGGGCGTATCCGAGCAGCAGGATCCGTCTGCGGCCCACCCGGTCGCCGAGGGTGCCGAAGAGGATCAGCAGCGAGGCACAGACGAGCGGGTAGGTGTCGACGATCCAGAGCAGCTCTATCGCGCTGGGCCGGAGGTCCTCGGTGACGGCGGGCACCGCTACGTGCAGCACGGTCGCGTCGACCGCGACCAGCAGCAGGCTGGTGCAGAGGACCACGAGAACGACCCAGCGGTTGGCACCGGCCCCGGCCGCCCGACGGCGCAGCCCGACGGCAGCCGTGGTCGTCCCGGACATGTACGTACCTCCCAGATGTTCCCTCGCGTTCGGCGGGCTCACGGGGGCGGGGGACCTCCCGGGACTCGGCCGGAGAGGAGCGGTGGTCTCCGGCCCGCGCAACGAACGGCGAGTGACACGTCAGCGTACGCGAGTTCCCGCCGGGGTCGCGTGGCGGACCTCTCATACATTTGGCGTAACAGTGTGGCGTGCGCCACTACTCTCCCCGTCCACCACGCCGGGGCCGTCGGTCCGGTTCCGGCCGCCGTCGATAATCGAGCCCGTGACCGATCTTGAGACACGCGTGGCCCCCCGGAGACTCGCAGGAGCGGCCCCGGCCCTGCTCGGGTACGCGGCCGTCCGCGCCCTGGGCCTGGTGGTGCTGGCCGTCTGGAGTGCCGCGCGCGACAAGAGCGGGTTCACCCTGCTGACCGCCCGCTGGGACTCCCTCTGGTACACCCGGGTCGCGGAGCTGGGGTACGGCTACGAGGTGCGGCTGCCGGACGGCGACATCCACTCCAACCTCGCCTTCTTCCCGCTGCTGCCCTGGCTGGAGCGGCTGCTGCACGCGGTGACACCGCTGTCGTACGCCGGCGCCGGCTTCGTCGTCAGCCTGCTCGCCTCGCTCGCCGCGGCCTGGGGGATCTTCGCGGTCGCCGCCCGTCTGTACGGGCGGCGGGTGGGTGTCTGCGCGGTGCTGCTGTGGGCGGTGCTCCCGGTGGGGATCGTGCAGTCGATGGCGTACAGCGAGTCCCTGTTCACCGCGCTCGCCGCCTGGTCGCTGTACGCGGTCCTGACCGGCCGCTGGCTCACCGCGGGAACCCTGGCTCTGCTGGCGGGTCTGACCCGGCCGGTGGGCCTCGCGGTGGTCGCGGCGGTCTGGGCGGCAGCCATCGCCGCCTTCCTCCGGGAGCGGGCCGGCACTGCTCCATCCGCGCACCACCGGAGCACGGCGCCCGAACCCGGCGCGCTCCCGGACGGACACGCCCCTTCCCCGACCCACCACCTGCCCCAGGTGGGCGCACGGGCCTGGCGACGCGCCCTCGGCATGCTGCTCGCGCCCCTCGGCGCCGCCGCGTACGTCCTGTGGGTCGGCCACCGCACCGGCGCCGGCCCGCTCGGCTATCTCGACGTCCAGGCGGGCTGGCGCAACGGCTTCGACGGCGGATACGCGTTCGCCCGCTTCATCGCCGAAAAGTTCACGTCGTTCCCCTCGGCCCTGGCCGCCCTGGGGCTGATCATCGGGGTGGCCCTGGTGATCTGCCTCTATGTCGTCTGCGTCCGGCAGCGCCAGCCGCTCCCGCTCCTGGTCTACGCGGGGGTCGTCACCGCCCTCGCCCTGTGTGCGTCGAGCTACTTCGGCTCGAAGCCGCGCCTGCTGCTCCCGGCGTTCCCCCTGCTGCTGCCGCTCGCCCTCGCCCTGGCCCGGCTGCGGACCACCGCGTCGGCACTGGTCGTCGGCGGCGTCGCGGTGGCCTCCGCGGTGTACGGAGCGTTCTGGCTGAACGGTTCCGGTCCGCCGTGAGCCGCTTCGGACGGTCGGTGAGCCCAGGGAGAATTCCTTCGGATGTTCGGGTGAACGATTACACAAGCGGCCTAAAACACCCCCACTGGAATGATCAAAGGAAATGAAGGGAAGCGGACCTGCCTATTGCCGGATTCCTTGGAGATAAACCCGTTCCTGAGAGCAATCCCACATCACATCGTCATTACAACCCCGGTGATTCGACGGGGAACTGAGCTCACTCGCTGTAACGTCGATTGGGTGCGTACCGAACCAAAGCTGACCCGGCTCGACCGGATCTTCGCCCGGCTGGACCGTGAACCCGAGCGGCCGGCCCTTGACGTGCCGCGTATGACGCGGCACCGGGTGGTGCTCTTCGGCGCGACTCTCGCCTTCTACCTCACGATCGTCCTGGCCGTGGTGACCTCCTCGTGGCTGGTCCGGTTCGACTGGCAGGCGATGCTCTTCCGGCCGTACCAGCAGTGGCCCGAGATCCACGCGTTCCTCGACTACTGGGTGGTCCTCGGCCAGCGCGGCCCGACCGCCGTGATGGTCGCCGCCTGGCTCGGCTGGCGCTCCTGGCGGCAGCACACCGTGCGGCCGCTGCTGGCCTTCGGTGCGGCGCTGCTGCTGCTGAACGTGACGGTCGGCGCCGTGAAGTACGGCCTGGGCCGCTCGGGCCCGCACTACGCGACCGAGGTCGGCTCCAACGAGATGTGGCACTGGTTCCAAGCCGGCAGTGACATATTTCCCTCGGGTCACACCGCGAACGCCGTCGTGACCTGGGGCATCCTCGCCTACCTGGCCACCTCGCCGCGGGCCCGGCGCTGGCTGTCGGCCCTGTCGGCCGTGCTCTCGCTCAGCGTCGGCCTGACCACCGTCTACCTCGGTACGCACTGGCTGAGCGATGTACTGCTGGGCTGGGCGGCGGGGCTGCTGATCCTGCTGGGGCTGCCGTGGTTCGAGCCGCCGATCGCTCACGCCGAGGCCTGGCTGCTGGAGGTGCGCGACCGCCTGCTCGCGGGTGCGCGCCGGACGGCGCCGCGGCCCACGCCGGTGCCCGCCACGGCGCCGGTCGCGGTCACCCCGCTCGCGGCGGCCGAGGAGGAGGCACCATCGCGCGAGACCGTCTCCCAGCCGACGGCTCGCGCCCCCCGCGCGTCGATCTTCCGGACGCCGAACCCGCACACCACGCGTTCGGAGCGCACGCCGGGTGCCCCGGCGGGCAGCCGCCGCCCCGCGCACCCCGAGCGCGTCACACGCGGCTCGACACCGGCGGCCCGCCCGGTCACGGGCGGCTGACCGGCACGGACGGACGCACGGCGAAGGCCCCGGTTCCCTCTCAGAACCGGGGCCTTCGCCGTGTCCGTGTCCGTGTCCGTGTCCGTGTCCGTCTACGGTCAGCCCTTCCAGGCCCGCGCCACGGTGCCGTCCTTCACCTCGAAGTTCAGCCGGCCCACCCGGTACTCCATGGTGATGATCGCCCCCGGCGGCAGCGAGCGCACCGTCGTCCAGCCGTGCCCACGCGCGCGTGCCTCGGCGTCGGCCTGGGCGAGGCCGACGTAGGTCTCGGGGTCGTCATCGGGTTCGGATGTCGAGAACGGTGCCATACCGCCACGCTAGGCGCTGTGCGGCGGGCGGGGAAGTGCGAGCCGTGCACCGTCCGTCACTGGTCCCCCTCCGGTCACACTTCTGTCACAGGACCACGACATGCGTTTCCGTGTGACTTGATCACACGGACGGGCGGTTCCGTACGCCTTACGCACGTATTCGAACGCAATTCCCGCGTGTCGGCACGGCACTCCGAATTGTCGGCGGAAAGCTCGCGGAGGACTGGCCCTGGGCGGTCCGGCGAGCGCCTTTCCTTTCCGATTCGGGCCCGGTCCGCGAGACGGCGGAACGGCACAGGAAACACATGTATTCCGCACACGATCCCCATACGTCCCCTGTCGCTGCCGCGGCGGCGCGAGCATCATGGCCCAGGCTCGCGGGCACCCGTGGCGCGGGCTCGGCGGGCCCGGGACGTTGTGGAGTGAAGGGGCGAGCACAGGATGCGGACGGAGACCGTACCGGCGACAGGACGACCCGTAGCGGCCCGGCGGCCCGGCCGGGTGATCGTCGACTGGCTGACCACCACCGACCACAAGAAGATCGGGCATCTCTACCTGATCACGTCGTTCGCCTTCTTCCTGATCGCCGGGGCGATGGCGCTGGTGATGCGCGCGGAGCTGGCCCGGCCGGGACTGCAGATCGTGAGCAACAACGAGTTCAACCAGCTGTTCACGCTGCACGGCACGATCATGCTGCTGCTGTTCGCGACGCCGAGCTTCGCGGGCTTCGCCAACGAGTTGATGCCGCTGCAGATCGGCGCGCCCGACGTGGCGTTCCCGCGGCTGAACATGCTCTCCTACTGGCTGTTCCTGTTCGGCGGGCTGATCGTGCTGGGCTCGCTGCTCGTGCCGGACGGACCGGCCGCCTTCGGCTGGTTCGCCTACGCGCCGCTGAACAGCCTGGAACGCTCGCCGGGCGTCGGGCCCGACCTGTGGATCATGGGGCTGGCGCTGTCCGGGTTCGGCACGATCCTCGGCGCGGTCAACTTCATCACGACGATCATCGGGATGCGCGCCCCCGGCATGACCATGTTCCGGATGCCGATCTTCACCTGGAACACGCTGTTCACGTCGATCCTGATCCTGCTGGCGTTCCCGGTGCTCGCGGCGTCGCTGCTGGTGCTGGAGGCGGACCGACGGTTCGGCAGCCAGGTCTTCGACGCGGCGAGCGGCGGGGCGCTGCTGTGGCAGCACCTCTTCTGGTTCTTCGGGCATCCCGAGGTCTACATCATCGCGCTGCCGTTCTTCGGCATCGTCACGGAGATCATCCCGGTCTTCAGCAGGAAGCCGATCTTCGGTTACGGGGCGCTGGTCGGCGCGACGATGGCGATCACCGGTCTCTCGGTGGTGGTGTGGGCGCACCATATGTTCGCGACCGGCGCTGTGTTGCTGCCGTTCTTCTCCTTCGCGAGCTTCCTGATCGCCGTGCCGACCGGTGTGAAGTTCTTCAACTGGACCGGGACCATGCTCAAGGGCTCGCTGTCCTTCGAGACACCGATGCTGTGGTCGGTCGGCTTCCTGGTGACGTTCCTGTTCGGCGGGCTGACCGGGGTGATCCTGGCGTCGCCGCCGATGGACTTCCACGTCACGGACTCGTACTTCGTGGTGGCGCACTTCCACTACGTGGTGTTCGGCACCGTCGTCTTCGCGATCTTCGCGGGCTTCTTCTTCTGGTGGCCAAAGTTCACCGGGAAGATGCTCGACGAACGGCTCGGCAAGATCCAGTTCTGGACGCTGTTCGTCGGCTTCCACACCACGTTCCTGGTGCAGCACTGGCTGGGCGCCGAGGGCATGCCCCGCCGCTACGCGGACTATCTGGCCGCCGACGGCTTCACCGCCCTGAACACCGTCTCGACGATCGGCTCGTTCCTGCTCGGCCTGTCGACGCTGCCGTTCCTCTACAACGTCTGGAAGACCGCCAAGTACGGCACGAAGGTCGGGGTCGACGACCCCTGGGGCTACGGCCGTTCCCTGGAGTGGGCGACCTCGTGCCCGCCCCCGCGGCACAACTTCACGGCGCTGCCGAGGATCCGCTCCGACTCCCCGGCGTTCGACCTGCACCATCCGGAGTACGCCGAGCGTCATGTCCTACAGGAGCCGGGCGTTCCAGAGCCCGGCTCAGGCGGTCCCGGGCGGCCGTGAGGGCCGCCTCGGTCAGCTCCGCCGGTCGCAGTACCTCGAACTCGAAGCCCATGAGCATCACGTGAATGACCATCACGTCCAGGCTCGCCGCCCCGGTGCGCAGGATGCACGCGTCGTCGCCGTCGGGCTCCAGCGTCCCGTCGGACGGCGAGATGCGCTCGGCCGCCTCCGCGAGGGGCACCAGCAGCCGTACGACGGCCTGGGTGGCGTACGCGCGCGTGGAGACGCCCTGGGAGACGTAGGCGGCCAGGTCCTCGGCGGGCGGTGTACGGGGTATGAAGCGCGGGCCGTGCGGCGGCTTCGGCGTGACGCGGTCGACGCGGAACGTCCGCCAGCCCTCGCGGTCGAGGTCCCAGGCGACCAGGTACCAGCGGCGCTCGGTGCAGACCAGGCGATGGGGTTCGACGGTGCGGCGGGTGACGGTGCCGTCGTGCGAGCGGTACGCGAAGCGCAGCCGTTCGGCGTCCCGGCACAGTCCCGCCAGTTCGGTGAGCACGGCCGGGTCGACGACGGCCCGCGGGCCCCTGAGCAGGGGCACGGTGAAGGCGTTGAGCGCGCCCACCCTGCGGCGCAGCCGGTTCGGCAGCACCTGCTCAAGCTTGGCGAGCGCCCGCACGGAGGTCTCGTCGATGCCCTCGACGCCCTGCCCGGCGGCCGTGCGCAGGCCGACGGCGACCGCGACGGCCTCGTCGTCGTCCAGCAGCAGCGGCGGCAGTTCGGCACCCGCGCCCAGCTGGTAGCCCCCGCCCGTGCCCGGGCTGGCGTCGACCGGGTAGCCGAGCTCGCGCAACCGGTCGACGTCCCGGCGCACGGTGCGCGGGGTGACGCCGAGGCGTGCGGCGAGCTCGGCGCCGGACCAGTCACGGTGGGCCTGCAGGAGGGACAGTAGGCGCAGCAGACGGGCGGAGGTTTCCAGCATGGGGCGAGAGTCACGCACCCGGGCGCCGGCTCAGGTCCTCGCCGTAGAGCTCCAGCAGGTAGTCCTCCACCACCGGGGTGAGCGCCTCCACATAGCCGTCCGCCAGGTGACCGAAGTCGCGGTAGACCATGGTGTTACCGACCACGGTCGGGCAGGTGCCGGACGGGGCGCAGATCCAGTCGTAGGGGTCGAGGATCGTCACGTCCTCGGCGGCGGCCGCCTCCCGGATGGCCTGGGTGACCTCGGGCTTGCGGTCGGCCTGCGACCGGTGCCGGGCGCAGTCGCTCAGGGTGTCCGGGTGCGCCACCGCGCAGTCCACCGCGTTGTTCTTCGGCCAGGGAGTGTCCAGCACGGTCAGCACCCGGGTGCCGCCCTCCTGGAGCATCCGGTACGTCTCGGCCTGGCCCTTGCCCCAGACCTCGGCCATGTCGCCCTCGCCGTACAGCTTCGCCGAGTTGGAGCTCGACGTGATGACGAGTTCGGGCTTCATCTCGCGGATCTTCTCGATGGTGACCGCACGCCAGTCGTCACAGGTCGAGTACGGGCCGCCGTTCCACTCGATGGTGATCTGGGAGATCTTGCAGGCGTTCTTGGTGAGCGAGTACAGCTTCCAGTGGTGCTTGCGGGCGATCGCGTCCAGCGCCGGGAACCACTGCGCGACGTGCGAGTCGCCGAAGAGGACCACGGTGCGTTCGGCGTCGGTGTCGCCGTACAGGCAGGGCTGCGTCTGCACCGTCCCGGTCATGGTCAGCGCGCAGTCGTCGGTGTAGACCGCGGACCGCTTGTAGGCCGTGTCCCGCATGCGCGGCGTGAGGTTGGACGGGAGCTTCTCCACCGGCTGCCGCAGCAGTTCGGTCAACGCGGCGCGGGGGTCGGACGCGCCGGCGATGGTCTCCTTGGTGTCCGGCCGGGCCACGCCCTCGCTCAGGGTCGGCGGGAACTGCACGGCGAGCACCGCGGCCGCGGCCGCCGTGGCCGACAGGCCGAGACCCAGCGACAGACCACGGCGGGCCCGGGCCTTGAACGCGCGGTGGAAGCGCATCGGGTTCTCCACCAGGTGGAGGGTGGCCCAGGCCAGGACGATGCCGCCGAGCGCCGCGATCAGCCGCAGCGGTCCGTCGTTCTCGCCGAACCCGACCGGGACGATGATGATGAGCGGCCAGTGCCAGAGGTACCAGGCGTAGGAGATCCCGCCGATCCAGACGGCGGGGCGCAGGGAGAGGACCGCGCCGGCGCCCCAGCGGCCGGCCGCGGCTCCTCCGGCGAGGACGGCGGCGGCGCCGAAGACCGGGATCACGGCGTTGTAGCCGGGGAAGGGGGTGCTCTCGTCGAAGGAGACGGCCGCGTAGGCGATGGCGGCCAGACCGGCCCAGCTGACGACGGCCGCGACGGGGCGCGGGATGTCGTCCAGGCGGTGCGCCGCGAGAGCCAGCAGGGCGCCCACCGCGAGCTCCCAGATCCGCGCCTGCGAACCGAAGTAGGCCCAGGACGGGGAGGTTTCGGTGAGGTGGAGGCTCAGGGCGAAGGAGGCGACGGCCAGCGTGAGCAACGGGATCGCGAGCAGCACCCGGCGCCGGAACAGCTTGAGCCCGACGATCAGCACGATGGGCCAGATCAGATAGAACTGCTCCTCCACCGCCAGCGACCAGAAGTGCTGGAACGGAGAGGGCGGCACGTCCGTGTTGAAGTAGTCCGTCCCCACCTCGGCCAGCCGGAAGTTGACGACGTACCAGGCGGAGGCGATGGCGTCCTTGGCGTAGTCCGCGAAGCGCAGCGGCCCCAGGAAGAGCCAGGAACCGGCGAGCGTCGCCAGCACCACAAGGGTGGAGGCGGGCAGCAGGCGCAGCGCGCGGCGGGCGTAGAAACGGCCCAGGGATATCCGGCCGTCGCGGCCCCACTCGCGGAGCATCAGCGAGGTGATCAGGAATCCGGAGATCACGAAGAAGACGTCCACGCCGACGAATCCGCCGGCCACCGAGGACACCCCTGAGTGACCGAGCACCACGAGCGTGACGGCCACGGCGCGCAGGCCCTGGATGTCGAGCCTGAGTCCCGCACCGCCCGCCGCAGGAGCCGGCGGCTTCCCGTGGTCCCCGGGAGCACCGTCCCGTGGTCTCGGAAGGGACGGAACGTCATCGGAACTGGGCCGCGGGGGATGCACGAGGCGGCGGACGGGCACCGTGGAAATCTCCTTGCTCGTGGGGCGTCACCCGGCCGGCGCTGGTTGTCGCCCCGGAGCCGGACGATCGAACTTACCCTCGACCGGGTCCGCGAGTCATGACGTTGCCATCACATCAGCATAACGAGCAGGTGAACCGGGTTTGAATCGAAACCAACGGCATTGGACACCTTAGGCCTTGCGGACCAGTCGAGGCACGTCCGCGGTTCGCCGCACGGCGACCAGGGTTCCGAGAACCGGTCCCGCTCAGCGAACGGCGAGCGGCGGGCCGAACACCGCGAGGGCGTCCTGCGTACGGGCCGCGCTGCCCGGGATGATCAATGTGATGCCGGCCTCGATCCGCCCGGGACTTGGCCCGATGGTCTGCTTGTTGGCGTCGTAGAGGGCTTTCCAGCCGCCCCCGATGCGGTACTCGGCGGCGATCGAGGACAGCGTGTCCCCGCGCTTGACGGTGTACCAGCGGCCCTTGAGGCCGTAGCGCTGCGCGCAGACCGGCCAGGCCTGCCATCCCTGCTCGGCGACCACTTCCCGCGCGACGGCGATCTGCTCCGCCCGGGTGGCGAGGTCCGCGCGCGGGGCGTACTTCAGGCCACCGAAAGCCTTCCAGGTGGGCTGGGAGAACTGCAGGCCCCCGTAGTAGCCGTTCCCGGTGTTGAGGTTCCAGCGTCCGCCGCTCTCGCACTTGGCGACGCAGCCCCAGGGCCACTGGTCGTCGGCGCACGCGAGGGACGAGCGCAGGGTGGTCGGCCCGGTCGCCGGCGACGCCGGGGGTGCCGCCTGGGCGGCGACGGGGGCGAGGACGGTGAGCAGGGCAGCGGCGAGGCCGAGCGTGAGTGATTTTCTGTTCATCGGATCACGCTAGGCAGCGTGCCGCGCGGGCCGGCCGAGCCGCGCCCGGTACGCGCCAGGGCCCCACCCGGTCGGCGGACCGGGCGGAGCCCCGTGCTGCGTTCACGGGCGTCGCCCCGTGCCGCGGTCAGGCGGACGCGGCTCAGAGGACGAGGCGCTGCCCGGGCACGATCACGTCGGGATCACCGCCGATGACGTGCTTGTTGGCGGCGAAGAGCCGCTGCCAGGTGGTGCCGTTGCGGGCCGCGATGGCGCTCAGCGTGTCGCCCTGGCGGACGGTGTGGTCACCGCGGGACGCGTCCCGGTCGGCGTGCCCCGACTCGCGCGCCGGCTCCTGCGCGGGCTGCGCCGACCGGGACGGAGGGGACTGCGGCGGGGCCGAGTTCCCGGCGGACGCCTCAGGTGCGGCCGGCGCTCCGCCGTACGCCCCGGCGCGCGTCGAGCAGGTCGGCCAGGCGCCCCAGCCCTGGGCGCCCTGGACCTTGGTGGCCACGGCGATCTGCTGTTCCCTGGACGCCTGGTCGGCGGTCGCGGCGTACGCGGTGCCGCCGTAGGCGCGCCAGGTGTCGGCGGAGAACTGGAGGCCGCCGTAGTAGCCGTTGCCGGTGTTGATGTGCCAGTTGCCGCCGCTCTCGCACTGGGCGATGCGGTCCCACACTCCGCCGTCCGCCGCCGTGGCGGTGCCGCTCGCGGCCAGCAGCCCGAGCGGGGCCAGCAGGGCCGCCCCGGCGAGAACCGCCGTCGTACGCGCCTTACGAACGTTCTCGCGGGTGGTATCGGCACATTCGGACATGTAATTCCCTCTCCACGTACCCGGGGTCCCCCAGGCCGGGCGCGCCTCCCACGCGAGGACGTGGTGGTCGCGCCGGCCCCGTCCGCCGGAGGTGGTGCTGTGGACCGGCCTGCTGCGGCCGGCCCGGGCCGGTGGACGTACCCGAGCGGTGCTCGATGCACACGGCGCAGGAATGTACGGAGCATGCCGAGCCGGGTTCAACCAACTGCCTGTCGCTCCAGGCCAGTTCACGGTTACCCGAGGTAGCGGATACTTTCGGCCACCCATTTCATTCGCCGATTTCAGGATTTGTCGACCACGCCTGCCTTCATGCTGTGACCCACCTCACCGACTCAAGTCCCTTACGGTGACGACCACTTGACGCAGTGTGTTCGATTTCATGCCGGTCGTGACCGTGTGCGGTGGATGGTTCGATTCCGTTCGCCCAGCAGCGTGACTACCGCCACAGCTCGGCCGTTGTCTTCTTCATGAGCCGGGGACGCACCCCGGCCCACAGGCCGGGAGCCACCCGGCCTCGCCACGCACCGCATCCCGAGGGAGCCACCCGTGCCGCGCATGCTCGACGTCAGCGACGAGGTACGCGCCGAGATCGGCGACGAAGAAGCCGACCGGCTGCTCGCCGGAGACAACGCCCCGGGCAGTTACGACTGCACGTCCTGCCGCACCCCGGGCGACTCCGAGCACGAGCGCACCAGCACCGTCTTGTTCATCGGCGACGAGACCGCCGTGCTCGCCTTCGCCCACGCCGGCTGCCTGCCCTCGCAGGTCGTCCAGGTCACCGAGGAGCAGCTGCAGGGCGCCGTGAGGTCCATCAGCGGCGACTCCGCCGACCTGGAGCCCGCGAAGGTCGAGCAGGCGGTGCTCGGCGTGACCAGCGGCCTCGTCCTGATCGCCGGTGAGTTGCACCCGGCCCTGGTCGTCGAGCCCACCGGCCCCATCGTGCGCCCCGGCTCCATCGCCGCCGGGGACGACTTCCTGCCGCTGCTGATCGAGCAGGGCTTCATGCCGGTGACCGAGCTGAACTCCGTACCGCCGGTGCTGCACGGCTGGTCCGTGCTGCTCGCCATGGGGCAGCTGCACGCGGTGCTCCAGCCCGGGATGAACGGCGGGCAGCCGGTGGCGTGGTGGCAGGCGCACCAGCCGCTGCAGGTCACCGAGGGCTGGCGAGCGGCCGCGAACAAGCACCAGCAGGTGCTGATGTTCGCCGCGCCGGTCGGCTCCATCGGACGGCAGCCCCGCGAGGACCTCCTGCGGGACGCGCTGGACAAGGCCGCGGCGGGCGGCAAGCTGGTCGCGAGCGTGCTGCCGCTCGCGGGGACCTGACACCCGGCGTCGTCCGGGTGGTGAGGAGCGTCGGCGGGTGCGGGTCGTCCGTGGCCGGGCGCGCCGTTCGCCGCGCCCCGTGAGGCGGTGCCGCGACCGCATCCCTTCCCGCTCGGGGTCGTTTGGACATACGTGCACGCATACGACGTTCCCCGCCGCCAGTCCTTGCAGCCGATCCCGTCCGCTCGGTCCGGCCAGGATCATTCCTGCGGGCCATCGGCCACGCCGATCTACGACGCGCTCTACGCCGAGTACGTCAAGTCCTTCCGTGCGCTGCCGGGAGACCGGCGCGGCGAGGAGAACCTGGGGTTCACCGCGTTCGGGATCCTCCCGCAGGGCCCGGACGCGCACAGCGGCTCGTACGGCGCCTACAGCGCGGGCGCGCAGACCACCCGGCACAGCGGTGGGCAGCAGCCGACCTGGCAGCGGGTCGGCACGCTCGGGCAGCAGCACTCCACCGGGATGCATCACATCCCCGCGCTGCCACCCGGCCCCCGCCGGGGAATCTGAGAGGGGGGGGCCCCCCGGGGGGGCCCCCCCGGCGGGTGGTAGTTGATATTATCGCCGCGCGAAGCTGCGCCCCCCACCCAGGAGGGGATCGGGGGGGCCGCTGGGGCCGCACCACCCCCCGGGTTTCAACCACCCCCCCGCGCGGCCCCCCGCCCCCCGCGGGGTATTGTGGGGGGGCGCCCCCCGCGGGGGCCCCCCCTCCTGCTGTTCCTACTTCTTCTTCGCGCCGCGCTTCTCGCGCACCCGCACCGAGATGTGGATCGGCGTGCCCTCGAAGCTGAACTCCTCACGCAGCCGGCGCTCGATGAAGCGCCGGTAGCCCGCCTCGATGAAACCGGAGGCGAAGAGGACGAACCGCGGGGGCTTCGTGCCGGCCTGGGTACCGAACAGGATGCGCGGCTGCTTGCCGCCCCGGACCGGGTGCGGATGGGCGGAGACCAGCTCGCCGAGGAAGGCGTTCAGCCGACCCGTCGGGACGCGCGTCTCCCAGCCCGCCAGGGCCGTCTCGATCGCCGGGACCAGCTTCTCCATGTGCCGGCCGGTGTGCGCCGAGACATTGACACGAGGCGCCCAGGCGACCTGGCCCATCTCGGTCTCGATCTCCCGCTCCAGGTAGTAGCGGCGCTCCTCGTCCAGGGTGTCCCACTTGTTGTACGCGATGACGATCGCGCGCCCCGCCTCCACGGCCATCGTGACGATCCGCTGGTCCTGCACCGAGATGGAGTCGGCGCCGTCGATGAGCACAACGGCCACCTCGGCCTTCTCCACGGCGGCGGCGGTGCGCAGCGAGGCGTAGTAGTCGGCGCCCTGCTGAAGGTGGACACGCTTGCGGATGCCCGCCGTGTCGACGAACTTCCAGGTCTTGCCGCCGAGTTCGATCAGCTCGTCGACCGGGTCACGGGTGGTGCCGGCGAGTTCGTCGACGACGACGCGCTCCTCGCCCGCCACCTTGTTCAGCAGCGAGGACTTGCCGACGTTCGGACGGCCGATCAGGGCGACGCGGCGCGGGCCGCCGACTCCGGCCCCGCCGAAGCTCTGGCGCGGTGCCTCCGGCAGCGCCTCCAGGACCGCGTCCAGCATGTCGCCGGTGCCGCGGCCGTGCAGCGCCGACACGGGGTGCGGCTCGCCGAGGCCGAGGGACCACAGGTACGACGCGTCGGCCTCGCCGCTCGGGCCGTCCACCTTGTTGGCGCACAGGACGACGGGCTTGCCGGCCTTGCGCAGCAGTCGTACGACCGCCTCGTCGGTGTCGGTGGCGCCCACCTTGGCGTCGACCACGAAGACGACCGCGTCGGCCGCCTCGATGGCGAACTCGGCCTGCGCGGCCACGGAGGCGTCGATACCGAAGACGTCCTGCTCCCAGCCGCCGGTGTCGACGACCTTGAAGCGGCGGCCCGCCCACTCGGCCTCGTAGGTGACACGGTCACGGGTGACGCCCGGCTTGTCCTCGACGACTGCCTCGCGGCGGCCGATGATGCGGTTCACCAGGGTCGACTTGCCGACGTTCGGGCGGCCCACGACGGCGAGGACGGGCAGCGGTCCGTGCCCGGCCGCCTCGATGGCGCCCTCGACCTCCTCCAGGTCGAAGCCCTCTTCGGCGGCGAGCTCCATGAACTCCGCGTACTCGGCGTCGCCGAGCGCCCCGTGATCGTGCTCGAACGCGTCCGAGCCGTCGGGCTGGATCTGGTCGTTCATGAAGTCCGTACCTCGTCGTTCATCGTGGTGATCGGTGGAGCACCCGGTTCAGGGTGATCCACTACTCAGTGTCGCCCAGCGCCCGGCCGGGCGCCTGACGTTTTCCGGCCCGTCCCCGGGCCTCAGGACCGGCTCCCGGGGACGGACAGCCGGCCGGTGAGCCGTCTGGCCAGCTCCAGGTGCTCGGTGAGCTGCTTCTGGATGCGCTCGGTCGCCTCGTCCAGCGCCGTGCGCGTACGCCGTCCGCTCCCGTCGCCCGCCTCGAACGGTTCGCCGAAGACGACGTCGATCCGCTGCCGCAGCGGAGGCAGTGCCTTGACCAGCCGTCCCCGCCGCTGCGAGCTGCCCAGTACGGCGACCGGGACGACGGGGGCGCCGCTGCGCACGGCGAAGTAGGCGAGCCCGGCACGCAGCGAGGCGAAGTCGCCCTCGCCCCGGGTGCCCTCCGGGAATATCCCCAGCACCCCGCCGGCCGACAGCACGTCCAGCGCCCGGCTGATCGCCGTGCGGTCGGCGCTCTGCCGGTCCACCTTGACCTGGCCGATCCTGGTCAGGAACGGGTCGAGCGGGCCGACGAACGCCTCTTTCTTGATCAGGAAGTGCACCGGCCGGGGCGCGACGCCCATCACCATCGGGCCGTCGACGTTGTGGGAGTGGTTGACGGCGAGGATCACCGGGCCGCTGGCCGGCACCTTCCAGGCACCGAGCACCCGGGGCCGCCACAGCGCGTGCATCAGCGGGAGGCCGATGCGCCGGCCGACCTCCGCGCCCCGCAGGGACGGTGCCTCGGTCACTTCGCCGCCCGCTTCTCCTCGACGAGGCCCACGACGCGCTCGATGACCTGCTGCAGCGTGAGGTCGGTGGTGTCCACCTCGACCGCGTCGCCGGCCTTGGCGAGCGGCGAGGTCTTCCGGCTGGAGTCGGCGGCGTCCCGCTTGATCAGCGCCTCGCGGGTGGCGTGCACGTCCGCGTTCTTCAGCTCGCCGCTGCGCCGGGCGGCGCGGGCCTCCGCGGAGGCGGTGAGGAAGATCTTCAGGTCGGCGTCCGGCAGCACCGTCGTACCGATGTCGCGGCCCTCGACGACGATGCCCTGCTCCGCGTCGGTCGCGATCGTGCGTTGCAGCTCGGTGATCCGGGCGCGCACCTCGGGCACCGCGCTGACCGCGCTGACCTCGGAGGTGACCTCCTGGGTGCGGATCGGGCCGGCGACGTCCACTCCGTCGACCGTGATCGTCGGGTTGGCCGGGTCGGTGCCCGAGACGATGTCCGGCTTGCCGGCCACGGCGGCGATCTCCGACGGGTCGGCGACGTCGATGCCGTTGGTCACCATCCACCAGGTGATCGCCCGGTACTGGGCACCGGTGTCCAGGTAGCTCAGGCCGAGCCGCGCGGCCACCGCCTTCGACGTGCTGGACTTGCCCGTGCCGGAGGGGCCGTCGATGGCGACAATCACTGCCGGGACGCTTTCCACTGTGGGGACCTTCCTGGGCCGGGGTGGCGATCTGGGGGCGAGACGGTGCCCCGCACAAGGTTACTGGGTGCGGGTCACTCGTCCGGCCCACCTGCCCGGCGACGGGCGGGCGCCCTACTGGCGGATCGCCCAGCCCCGCTCCCGCAGCGCGGCCGTCAGCACGGGCACCGCCCTCGGCTCCACCATCAGCTGCACGAGACCGGCCTGCTGTCCCGTGGCGTGCTCGATCCGGACGTCCTCGATGTTGACCCCGGCCTGCCCCGCGTCCGCGAAGATACGGGCCAGCTGGCCCGGCTGGTCGTCGATGAGCACCGCGACGACCTCGTACACGCGCGGCGCGGACCCGTGCTTGCCGGGAACGCGGACCTGCCCGGCGTTGCCCCGCCGCAGCACGTCCTGGATGCCGTCGGTCCCTTCGCGCCGCTTGGCCTCGTCGGAGGACTGCAGGGCGCGCAGCGCCCGGACGGTCTCGTCGATGTCGGCGGCGACGTCGCCGAGCAGGTCGGCGACCGGGCCGGGGTTCGCGGAGAGGATGTCGATCCACATGCGCGGGTCGGAGGCGGCGATCCTGGTCACGTCCCGGATGCCCTGGCCGCACAGCCGCACGGCCGCCTCCTCGGCGTTCTCCAGACGGGCGGCGACCATGCTGGAGACCAGGTGGGGCATGTGCGAGACCAGCGCGACGGCCCGGTCGTGGGCGTCGGCGTCCATGACGACCGGCACGGCGCGGCAGTGCGAGACCAGCTCCAGGGCGAGGTTCAGCACCTCGGTGTCGGTGTCCCTCGTGGGGGTGAGCACCCAGGGGCGGCCCTCGAAGAGGTCACCGGTCGCGGCCAGCGGGCCGGACTTCTCCCGGCCGGACATGGGGTGCGTGCCGAGGTACCGGGTCAGGTCCAGCCCGAGTGCCTCCAGCTCACGGCGCGGGCCGCCCTTGACGCTGGCCACGTCGAGGTAGCCGTGCGCGAGGCCGCGCCGCATGGCGTCGGCCAGCACCGTGGCGACGTGCGCGGGCGGGGCGGCGACGATCGCGAGGTCGACGGGCCCCTGGGGCGCCTCCTCCGTGCCGGCGCCGAGCGCGGCCGCCGTGCGGGCCTGCTCGGGGTCGTGGTCGGCGAGGTGGACGACCACGCCGCGCTGGGCGAGGGCCAGGGCGGCGGAGGTGCCGATCAGCCCGGTGCCGATGACGAGTGCGGTTCTCACTGGGCGATGTCCTTGCGCAGGGCGGCGGCGGCGCCGAGGTAGACGTGCTGCACGGCGTTGCGCGGCCTGTCGGACTCGATGTGCGCCAGCACCCGGACGACGCGGGGCATCGCGCCCTCGATGTCGAGTTCCTGGGCGCAGATCAGCGGCACGTCGAGGATGCCGAGCTTGCGGGCCGCGGCGGCCGGGAAGTCGCTGTGCAGATCGGGCGTGGCCGTGAACCAGATGCTGATCAGGTCGTCGGCGGTCAGCCCGTTCCGCTCCAGGACGGCGGTGAGCAGGGCACCGACCTGCTCGTCCATGTGGCCGGCCTCGTCCCGTTCGAGTTGGACGGCGCCCCGGACCGCTCGTACCGCCACGGCTGCTCCTTGCTGGTGTGTGACATCGGCTCTCCGTCCGTCAAGCCTAGTCAGCCCGCCACGGGCGGGTACGGGGCGCTCGCCCGCTGAGACGGCGAACAGGAGAGGGGCCGGCGACCTCAGTGGTCCCAGAGCGCGCCGAGCGTCACCAGTTCGCTCTGGTACTCGATCCGGTCCGCCCACTCCGCCGGCCAGGCCTCGGCGCCCAGGTGGGCGCCCGCGAAGGCCCCGGCGAGGCACGCGATCGAGTCGGAGTCACCGGAGGTGCACGCGGCACGGCGCAGGGCGGTCAGGGGCTCGTCCACGAACTGCAGGAAGCACAGCAGTCCGGTGGCCAGCGCCTCCTCGGCGATCCAGCCCTCCCCCGTGGCGAGGCAGGGGTCGCTCTCCGGGGGGAACGACCGCACGGCGTCCCGCAGCCGGTCGAGCACCTCCAGGCACTCGTCCCACCCGCGTGCGATGAACCGCTCCGGTGTGGCGTCCTCCGCCCTCGTCCACAGATCGCCCAGCCACCGCTCGTGGTAGCGGTCGCGGTTCTCGTAGGCGTACGACCGCAGCAGCCCGACCAGTCCGGTCGGCTCGGTGCCCTGCGCGAGGAGGCGTACGGCGTGCGCGGTGAGGTCGGAGGCGGCCAGCGCCGTCGGGTGCCCGTGGGTGAGGGCTGCCTGCAACTGGGCGGCGCCCGCGCGCTGTTCGTCGCTCAGTCCGGCGATCAGGCCGATCGGTGCGACGCGCATGTTGGCGCCGCAGCCCTTGGAGTGGATCTGGCTGGCGTCCTGCCAGGGCCGGTCCGGCTGCTCCAGCAGGACGCAGGCCCGGATGCAGGTGTTGCCGGGGGCCCGATTGTTCTCCGGGGAGCGGTTCCAGGCGATGAACTCCTGCCGTACGGGCCCGGCCAGTCCGGCGGGTCCGAGCACCCCGCGGTCCATGGCCGTCCGCAGCCCGCGCCCCAGCGCCAGCGTCATCTGGGTGTCGTCGGTGACCATCGCCGGCGTGGGCAGTTCCATCTGCCGCCAGGGGCCGAACTTGGCGAGGATCGACGGCACGTTGTCGAACTCGGTCGGGAAGCCGAGCGCGTCCCCGAGGGCGAGACCCAGCAGGGAGCCGGTGGCGGCGCGCTTGCGGACGGTGGTGGAGGTCATGCGGGGCGTCCTTCCCGGGACGGGCGGAGGAGGGGCGGGTGCAGTGCGGCGGCGCCGCCCGCGCGGTAGAGGGCGGCGGGTTTGCCGCGGCCACCGGTCAGGCGCGCGGCGCCGGGGACCGGCTCGACGAAGCCGGGGGTGGCGAGCACCTTGCGCCGGAAGTTGGGCCGGTCGAGCGGGGTGCCCCAGACGGCCTCGTAGACCTGCTGCAACTCGCCGAGGGTGAACTCGGGCGGGCAGAAGGCGGTGGCGAGGCCGGTGTACTCGAACCTGGCGCCGACCCGGTCGTGCGCGTCGGCCAGGATCCGGTCGTGGTCGAAGGCCAGCGGCCGGGCCGTGCCGTACGGCACCCAGCGGGCCTGCGCCGCGTCGCCGCCGCCGAGCGGCTCGGGAAGGTCGGGCAGCAGCGCGGTGAAGGCGATCGACACGACTCGCATACGGGGGTCGCGGTCCGGCTCGCTGTAGGTCCGCAACTGCTCCAGACGCAGGCCGGAGACGTCGGACAGGCCGGTCTCCTCGGCGAGTTCGCGCCGGGCGGCCGTCTCGGCGGACTCGTCCGGCAGCACGAAGCCGCCGGGCAGGGCCCAGCGGCCGGCGTACGGCTCCTGCCCGCGCTCGACGAGCAGCACGTGCAGCGCGCCGGCGCGGATGGTGAGGACGGCCAGGTCGACGGTGACCGCGAAGGGTTCGTACGCGTACTTGTCGTAGCCCCGCATGCAGCACCACCCCCTTAATAGTCCTACTGACTATAAAGGGGGTGGCCGCCCCTCACAAGGTGGCCGCCTACAGATCCACTTCCTGCATCAGCATGCCGACCTCGGTGTTGCTCAGCCGCCGCAGCCAGCCCGACTTCTGGTCGCCCAGCGTGATCGGGCCGAAGGCGACGCGCACCAGCTTGTCGACCGGGAAGCCGGCCTCGGCGAGCATGCGGCGCACGATGTGCTTGCGGCCCTCGTGCAGGGTGACCTCGACGAGGTAGTTCTTGCCGGTCTGCTCGACGACCCGGAAGTGGTCCGCGCGCGCGTAGCCGTCCTCCAGCTGGATGCCGTCCTTGAGCCTCTTGCCCAGGTCGCGCGGGATCGGGCCGACGATGTGCGCGAGGTAGGTCTTCTTCACGCCGTACTTGGGGTGGGTCAGCCGGTGGGCCAGCTCGCCGTGGTTGGTGAGCAGGATGACGCCTTCGGTCTCGGTGTCGAGCCGCCCGACGTGGAAGAGCCGCGTCTCCCGGTTGGTGACGTAGTCGCCGAGGCACTGGCGCCCCTCGGGGTCCTCCATCGTCGAGACGACCCCGGCGGGCTTGTTCAGCGAGAAGAACTGGTACGACTGGGTCGCGACGGTCAGGCCGTCGACCTTGACCTCGTCCTTCTCCGGGTCGACGCGCTTGCCCTGCTCCAGCACGATCTCGCCGTTGACCTCGACCCGGGCCTGCTCGATCAGCTCCTCGCAGGCGCGTCGGGAGCCGTAGCCGGCACGCGCGAGCACCTTCTGGAGCCGCTCGCCCTCCTGCTCGGCGCCGGGGAAGGTCTTGGGCAGCTTGACGCCCTCCTTGCCCGCGTACCGCTCCCGGTTGCGCTCCTCGGTGCGCGTCTCGTACTCACGCGAGCGCGCGGGGGCCGTACGGCCGCCGTCCTGCTGGGGCCGCTTCGGGCCGCCCTTGGCGCCACCGCGGGCCGCGCCGCCGCGTCCCGCCTTGGGGCCGTCCTTGGTCGCCCCGGGCCCCACGTCGTAGCGGCGCTCCTCGGGACGGGGCTTGCGGGGGCGGCCCTGCCCCTGCTGGTCCCGGTTGTCACCGGCACCGCGGTAGTTGCCGCGTCCGCCGGTCCCGCCACTCTTGCCACTGCCGCTGCTTCGCATCAAAGTTCCGTCGTCTTGTCGTCTGCGTCCTCGGAATCCGGAGCGTCCGGATCGAACGACGGCACGCCTTCCTGCGTCTCGGCCTCGATCGCCTCCGCCTCGGGGAGGAAGGGCGCGAGCTCCGGGAGCTCGTCCAGGCCGCGCAGGCCCATCCGCTCCAGGAAGTAGTTCGTCGTCGTGTACAGGATCGCACCTGTTTCGGGTTCCGTGCCCTCCTCCTGGACGAGACCGCGCTGGAGCAGGGTGCGCATGACGCCGTCGCAGTTCACTCCGCGCACCACGGAGACTCGGCTACGGCTGACCGGCTGGCGGTACGCCACCACCGCGAGCGTCTCCAGCGCCGCCTGCGTGAGCCGGGCGGTCTGGCCCTCCAGGGCGAGCCGCTCGACCGCCGGCGCGTACTCGGGCCGGGTGTAGAAGCGCCAGCCGCCTGCGACGAGCCGCAGCTCGAAGCCGCGCCCCTGCGCCGTGTACTCGTCGGCCAGCTCGCGCAGCGCACGGGCGACGTGCCGCTTGGGCCGGTCCAGTATCTTCGCGAGATGCTCCACGGTCGCGGGCTCGTCCACGACCATGAGCACGGCCTCCAGCGCGGGCCGCAGCTCCAGATCGGCGACGGCGCGCAGCCCGGCCGGCAGCTCGGTGGTCTCCTCGCTCACGCGTTCTCCTCCTGCTCCTCGGGCTGCTCGGCCCGCTCGGCCCGCTCGGGCGGCGCGGGCGGCCGGTCGAACTCGTCGGTCACCATCGGAGCGGCGTCCTGCTCACCGCCGGTCCAGCGCACCAGCAGCTCACCGAGGGCGGTCTCCTGCTCCAGCGCCACCGCCTTCTCGCGGTACAGCTCCAGCAGCGCCAGGAACCTCGCCACGACGGTGAGGGTGTCGTCGGTGTCCTCGACCAGCGAGCGGAAGCTGGCCTCGCCGAGTTCCTTCAGCCGCGCGACGACGATCCCGGCCTGCTCCTGCACGCTCACCAGCGGCGCGTGGATGTGGTCGACGTACACCTGCGGCCTGGGCTTCGGCTGCATGGCCTTGACCGCGAGCTTCGCGAACCCCTCCGGGCCGATGCTGATGACGACCTCGGGGAGCAGCTCGGCGTGCTGCGGTTCGAGGCCGACGGTACGGGGGTAGCGGCGGGCCTCCTCGTCGAGGCGGTTGTTGAAGATGTCGGCGACGTGCTTGTACGCGCGGTACTGCAGCAGCCGTGCGAACAGCAGGTCGCGGGCCTCCAGCAACGCCAGGTCGGCCTCGTCCTCCACCTCGGCGGCGGGCAGCAGCCGCGCGGCCTTCAGATCGAGCAGGGTGGCGGCGACGACCAGGAACTCGGTCGTCTCGTCCAGGTCCCACTCCGGCCCCATGGCCCGGATGTGCGCCATGAACTCGTCGGTCACCTTGGACAGGGCGACCTCGGTGACGTCGAGCTTGTGCTTGGAGATCAGCTGGAGCAGCAGGTCGAAGGGACCCTCGAAGTTCGCCAGCCGCACCTTGAAGCCGCCGGTCTCGCCCTCGACGGGCTCCACGGGGCGCGTGGGCTCCGCGGTTCTTGAGGTTTCCGCGGGACCTGGGAGTTCCGGCTCGGGTTCCGGCGCGAAGGCTTCCGCGACGTCGACAGCTTCGGGGACGTCGACCAACTCGGGGACGTCGACGACCTCGGGCTCCGCCTCGGGCGGCGGTGCCACTACCGGGACCGGCGCCTCGGCAGGTGCCGCCGGAGCCCCTGGCCCCCTCCCGAGCGCACGCCGGCGGCCGGCCGGGCCGGAGGGCGGGACGGGGGAGCCGTTCGAGGTCATAGCCCCCGCAGGCTACCGCTACCGCCCACGAAGCCGTCGTACGAGGATGCTGGCGTCCCCGCGGGTCTCCAGGTCGGCCAGCACCACGGCGACCGCCTCGCGCACGATTCGCCCCCGGTCGACGGCGAGCCCGTGCTCGCCCCGGAGCACGAGGCGCGCGTGCTCCAAATCCATCAGCTCCTCGGCGGACACGTACACCGTGATCTTCTCGTCGTGCCGCTCACGCCCGCTGGGCCGCCGTGCGGCCGCCCGGCCGCGCTTGTTGCGGGGCGCGGACGCGGCAGAACCTTCCTGCGCCGCCGCCTGCCCCTGGCGCCGCGAGGAGCGCTCCGCGCCCCGGCTGCGTGACTCGGCGTCGGCCGGCTCCGCGTCGGCCGCGACATGCTCCGCGCCGTCCCCGTCGCCGCCCTGTGCGGGCACCGCCTGCGGCGCGTCCTCCGTGCCGGCCGTCGCGTCGCCCTCCCCCGCGGGGGGCGGCACCCGGGCCTCACCGTTGGCGTTGCGCCGGGGAGTGGATGCCTGGAGCGCCATTCCCCCTGTCGTTCGGAACAGTTCGTCGGCCCCCGGCAGACTCACTCGGCGTGACACCGGGCGAGCACCTCCCTGGCGAGCTGGCGATAGGCGGCGGCACCGACGGAGTTGGACGCGTAGGTGGTGATCGGCTCGCCCGCGACCGTGGTCTCCGGGAAGCGGACCGTCCGCCCGATGACCGTGTGGTAGACGTGGTCGTCGAATGCCTCGACGACCCGCGCGAGCACCTCGCGGCTGTGCACCGTGCGCGAGTCGTACATCGTGGCGAGGATCCCGTCGAGCTCCAGCTCCGGGTTGAGCCGCTCCTGGACCTTCTCGATGGTCTCGGTCAGCAGCGCCACACCGCGCAGGGCGAAGAACTCGCACTCCAGCGGCACGATCACCTTGTGAGCGGCCGTCAGGGCGTTCACCGTGAGCAGGCCGAGCGAGGGCTGACAGTCGATCACGATGTAGTCGTAGTCGGGCAGCAGCGGCTTCAGGGCGCGCTGGAGCGTCGACTCGCGGGCCACCTCGGAGACGAGCTGCACCTCGGCCGCCGACAGGTCGATGTTGCTGGGCAGCAGGTCCATGTTGGGGACCGCCGTCTTCAGCAGCACCTCGTCGGCCGCCATGCCCCGCTCCATGAGCAGGTTGTAGACGGTGAGGTCGAGTTCCATCGGGTTGACGCCGAGGCCGACCGACAGCGCGCCCTGCGGGTCGAAGTCGACGAGCAGCACCCGGCGCCCGTACTCCGCGAGCGCGGCACCCAGGTTGATGGTCGACGTCGTCTTGCCCACGCCGCCCTTCTGGTTGCACATCGCGATGATCTTCGCGGGGCCGTGATCGGTCAACGGTCCCGGGATCGGGAAGTACGGCAGCGGGCGACCGGTCGGGCCGACGCGCTCGCGGCGCTGGCGGGCAGCGTCGGGCGCGAGCGTGGCCGCGTACTCGGGGTCGGGCTCGTACTCGGCGTCGGGGTCGTAGAAGTGCCCCTCGGGCAGTTCGTCGTAGTCGGCGAAGTGGTTGTGGGGCGCGCCACTTCCGTCGCCGGCCATGGCGTTCACGTGATGGCCATCCATGCTCTGGTGTGCTGAACGAGTCACGCCTGACGTCTGGTGACTCTGGTGGGCTGCGAAGGTGCGCACCGCGACGGAGCCGACAGCCTCGAACCCCGCGGGAGCCTGGCCCCGCGCAGGGCTTCCTGGTTGACCACCCCCGGGAGAAAATGTCGACTCATTCACAAGTCGTCTTACCTCCTTGGTGACCAGGAAACTTCTAGACAGGTCAGCGTGGCACCATGCCGACGGTTGGCGACTCTATGGCGTGTCGGCGGTCCGCAGCAACACAATCCGCCGGACCCGGCAGGATGTGTCGGCAATGAAACATCCCTCTGTCAAGGGCGTACGGCCGTCGCACGGCAGGTTTCACCGGTGTACGAATCGGCTCAAGGGTTACGTTCGAGGCGAGTTGACCGAGAGTCGCAAAGTGACCATACACACACCCGGCCGGACCTTGTCGGGCAAGGTCCGGCCGGGTGCTGACGGTTGACGAACCGTGTTGACGTATCGCCTTTTCGCTTGTGCTGACTTGGGCCCGGCGATCAGCCGAGCAGCGCCTCCAGCTCCACGTGGTCCAGCCCGTGCGCCTCGGCGACCTCGCGGTAAACAACCTTGCCGTCATGCGTGTTGAGGCCCTTGGCCAGCGCGGCGTCACGGCGCAGCGCCTCGACCCAGCCACGGTTGGCCAGCTCCACGATGTACGGGAGCGTGGCGTTGGTGAGGGCGTTGGTGGAGGTGTTCGGCACCGCGCCCGGCATGTTGGCGACGCAGTAGAAGACCGACTGGTGGACCGGGAAGGTCGGCTCGGCGTGCGTGGTCGGACGCGAGTCCTCGAAGCAGCCGCCCTGGTCGATCGCGATGTCGACAAGGACACTTCCCGGCTTCATCCTGGAGACGAGCTCGTTGGTGACGAGCTTCGGGGCCTTGGCGCCGGGGATGAGCACCGCGCCGATGACGAGGTCGGCGTCGAGGACGGCCTTCTCCAGCTCGAAGGAGTTGGACATGATGGCCTTGACCTTGGTGCCGAAGATCCGGTCGGCCTCGCGCAGCTTGTTGATGTCGCGGTCCAGCAGGGTCACCTCGAAGCCCATGCCGACGGCGATCTGGGTGGCGTTCCAGCCGGAGACACCGCCGCCGATGACGACGGCCTTGGCGGGGGTCACACCGGGGACGCCGCCGGGCAGCACACCGCGGCCGCCGGCCGCGCGCATCAGGTGGTAGGCGCCGACCTGCGGGGCGAGACGGCCCGCGACCTCGGACATCGGGGCGAGCAGCGGCAGCGCGCGGCTCGGCAGCTCGACCGTCTCGTAGGCGATGGCGGTGGTGCCGGACTCCAGCAGCGCGTCCGTGCACTCCTTGGACGCGGCCAGGTGCAGGTAGGTGAAGAGCGTCTGGTCCTTGCGGAGCCGGTGGTACTCCTCGGCGATGGGCTCCTTGACCTTCAGCAGCAGGTCGGCGGAGGCCCACACCTCGTCGGCCGTCTCCAGGATCTGCGCCCCGGCGGTCACGTACTCGGCGTCCGTGATCGAGGAGCCGAGACCGGCGCTGCGCTCGATGATGACCTGGTGGCCGTGGCGCACCAGCTCGTGCACGCCGGCGGGGGTGATGGCCACCCGGAACTCGTTGTTCTTGACCTCGCGGGGGATGCCGACCTTCACGTCGATCACGGTCCTTGGCTCAGAGGGGGTGTTTTGCTCGACATACCCGGATGTTCAGGGCACACCGGGAGACACCGCAGGAGAACGTGCGGCAGAGCCAGTCTAATGAAGGTGTTCCCGCTGTCTAGCCTTTCATTGCATCAATCTTCTACGGATGGACTACGGATTTCGCAGGCGTTAGCGGGGTGTTCCATGGCTGGATCTGGCGTTTCGCCCTCCTGGATCTCCTTCCCCAGCATGCGCTCGGCGGCGCTGCGGTGCAGCAGGGCGGCCGCGGGATCGCCCAGACGCTCCAGGGTGTCGGCCAGCCTCAGGTGCAGCGCGGCCTGCAGCCGCGCGTCCTCCGCGCGCCGTGCCCACTCGACCGCCTCCTGGCAGGTACGCAGCGACTCCTCGGGCCGCCCCGCGTACTCCTGGACCCGTGCGAGCTCGCTCAACGCACGGGCGTGGGCGGCCACATCGCCCAGCTTGCGGTATCCGGCGATGGCCGCCTTCCAGTTGCGCTGCGCCTCGCCGTAGCGGCCCGCGTAGGTGTGCGCCGTCGCGATCCGGCCGTACAGCCGGGCGGCCTCCTCGCGCTCCCCTCGGGCCAGGCGTTCGGCCAGGGCCCGGCCGAACCAGTCGGCGGCCCGGTCGTGATCACCGAGTTCCTGGTGCGCGCCCCCTACGGATTCCATCGCGCGACCCGTCGCGTACGGATCGTTCGCCCGGCGTCCGGCGTCCAGCGCGGCCCGGTACCGGACCAGCGCGTCGGCCGTCCGGCCGGTCCTGGCGTCCAGATCGCCCAGATTCAGCAGCGCCGCCGCCTGCTCCCGGGGCAGGTCCCGGCGCTCGGCCACGTCGAGCACCAGCCGGTGGATGCCGTACAGGTCGGGAGCCGCGGCCTGCATCCCGAAATGGGCCACCATCGCCCGCACCAGCTGGGACATCAGCCGCCGCGCCAGCGTGTCCAGCTCCCCGTCGGCGACGGCGAGCCGGGCCGAGGCGAGCAGTGCCGGCCGGCGCAGGCGCAGCCACTCCGCGGCCGCCCGCGGAGTGGGGAAGCGCAGGGCACGCGGGGTGCCGGCCAGCTTGTCGCGGGCCTGCGGGTTGTCCGTCTCGGTGATCGCCCGGCAGGACTGCAGCAGCCGTACCGTCCGCTCCAGCATCCGCGCGCGGGCCAGCTGGAGCTCGGCGGGGCGGTCGTCCGTCTCGGTGACGGCGCGCAGCAGCGGGTGCAGGCACCCGGGCACCTCGTACTCCGGCAGCGGCGAGTCGATCCTGCGCAGCAGGCCGAAGCCGGCGAAGTCGTCCAGGGTGTGCCGGGCGCCGCTGACCGAGCAGCCGGCGAGCGCGGACGCCGTGTGCTGGTCGATACGGCCGGCGGGGGCCAGCGACAGCAGACGCAGGATGCGGGCGGCGCTGCCCGGCAGCGAGGAGTGCACGAGCCGGAAGACCCGGCTGAGGGGCGTGCCGTCGTCGCCCTCGCCATGCAGCTGCTTGGTGAGGTCGGCGACGGCCGCCTGGGGCCGGGCGGCGAGCCAGCCACCGGCCAGGATCAACGCGGCGGGCTGGGCCTGGCACGCCTCGACCAGCCCCTCCGCCGCCCGCGGGTCGACGGTGATCCGGACGGAGCCGATGTGCCGGGACAGCAGTTCGACGGCGGACTTGGTGTCGAGGCCGCCGAGGGTGCACGGGCGGACGTCGGAGATGCCGGTCAGGGGGCCCCGGGCGACGGCCACGACCAGGCAGTCCGGGGTGTCCGGCAGCAGGGCGTCGACCTGCTCGGCGTCGGCCGCGTCGTCCAGCACGAGCAGCACCCGGCGGCCGGTCAGGGCCTCACGGAGCGCCGCCGCGAGGTCGTCGTCGGCGGCGCCGGGCGGGGTCGGCAGGTCCAGGGCGGTGAGCAGGTCCCCCGCGGTGCGGGCCGTCGGCACGGCGGTGCCGTCGGGTTCGCTGAGCCGGGCGCGCAGCACGCCGTCGGGGTAACGGGCCGCGACCTGCCGGACCAGTTCCTCGGCGAGGGCGGTGCGGCCGGAGCCGGGCCGGCCCGCGATCAGCAGCACGCGCGCGCGGGGGGCCTTGCGGCCGGAGAGGGTGTCCAGTCCGGCACGCTCGATGTCGGCCCGCAGCTCCTTCAACTCCCGTGTGCGGCCCAGGAACTGGCTCTGCGCAGACGTGCCCGACACCTGCACGCCGTCTCGGTCCACCGCCTGATCCGTCACGGGCCACACTCCCGTCCCACCGCACGCGCAAAAGCCCGCCGGGACTCCGGTTCGGGCGTTCCCGAGCCTAGTTCACGCTCTGCGACGAACCCGGTGGAGCACGGCGGGGACGTCCCCCGATCGGATCAGGCGATCGTCACACCGGAGGGCATCGGGTGCGGCATGCGGCGGCTCAGGCCTGGAAGGGGCGCGCCGGCCACGGCGCCTCCGCCGGACGCAGCGCGTCGAGCCCGTCGCCGCGCTCCGCGGCGACCAGCGAAAGGACGCCCACGACCAGGCAGTTGTTGTGGAGCTCGCCGGCCAGGACACCCCGGACCAGCTCCTCGACCGGGACCCGCGCCAGCTCCAGGTCGATCTCCTCGTCCTCCGCCACGAAGCGCTCGCCCTGCGCCTCGGACAGTTCGCGGGCGAGGAAGATGCGCACGGCCTCGTCGCAGCCGCCGGGCGTGGTGTAGACGTCGGCCAGCACCCGCCAGTCCTCGGCCTTGACGTGCGCCTCCTCGTACAGCTCGCGCTGGGCGGCGTGCAGCGGGTTCTCGCCGGGCACGTCGAGCAGGCCCGCCGGGATCTCCCACAGCTTCTGGCGCACGGGGTGGCGGTACTGGCGCAGCACCAGCACCCGGCCGGCGTCGTCCAGGGCGAGGATCGCGACGGAGCCGGGGTGGACCTGGTAGTCGCGGCGCACGACCGTGCCGTCGGGCATGACCACGTCGTCCGTGCGGACCGAGGTCTTGTTGCCCACGAAGGGGGTCTGGGTCGCCCTGATCTCCCACTCCTCGTGGGTGTCCTTGATCGTCATGCCCTGTCCTTCCCGACGTGCCACCGACGTGCGGGAGCCACGCCGGGGTGCTCGCCTTCGCGGCCCCGCACCCCGGCAACCGTACAACTGGTGTGTTACTTCGAGATCTTCCGCTCGACCGCGGCCTTCACGAGGCCGGCGAACAGCGGGTGCGGACGCGTCGGCCGGGAGCGCAGCTCCGGGTGGGCCTGGGTGGCGACCAGGTAGGGGTGGACCTCGCGCGGGTACTCCACGTACTCGACGAGCTTGCCGTCGGGGGAGGTGCCCGAGAAGAGGATGCCCGCCTTCTTCTCCAGCTCCGAGCGGTAGGCGTTGTTCACCTCGTAGCGGTGCCGGTGCCGCTCCTCGACGTACTCCTTGCCGTCGTACACCTCACGCACGATGGAGCCCTCGGCCAGCTTCGCCGGGTACATGCCCAGGCGCATCGTGCCGCCCATGTCGCCCTCGCCCGCGACGATGTCGAGCTGCTCGGCCATGGTGGAGATGACCGGGTGGGCGGTCGCCGGGTCGAACTCGGTGGAGTTGGCGTCGGCGATGCCGGCCAGGTTGCGCGCGGCGTCGATCACGATGCACTGCAGGCCGAGGCAGAGGCCGAGCAGCGGGATCCGGTTCTCGCGGGCGTACTGGATGGCGCCGACCTTGCCGGAGACACCGCGGTCGCCGAAGCCGCCCGGGATGCAGATGGCGTCCACGTCGGACAGCTGCGCCTCGGCGCCGGACGGGGTCCGGCAGTCGTCGGAGGTGACCCACTTGATCTTCACTCGGGTCTTGTTGGCGAAGCCGCCCGCGCGCAGCGCCTCGGTGACCGAGAGGTAGGCGTCGGGCAGGTCGATGTACTTGCCGACCAGCGCGAGGGTGATCTCGTGGTCCGGGTTGTGGACGCGGTCGAGCAGGTCGTCCCACGTCGTCCAGTCGACGTCCCGGAACGGCAGGTCGAGGCGGCGGACGGCGTAGGCGTCGAGGCCCTCGGAGTGCACGACCTTGGGGATGTCGTAGATCGACGGCGCGTCGGGGCAGGCCACGACGGCGTCCTCGTCGACGTCGCACATCAGCGAGATCTTGCGCTTGATCGCCGTCGGCACCTCGCGGTCGCAGCGCAGCACGATGGCGTCCGGCTGGATACCGATGTTGCGCAGGGCGGCGACCGAGTGCTGGGTGGGCTTGGTCTTCAGCTCGCCGGAGGGGCCGATGTACGGCAGCAGCGAGATGTGCACCACGAAGACGTTGTCCCGGCCGACCTCGTGGCGGACCTGGCGGACGGTCTCCAGGAACGGCAGCGACTCGATGTCGCCGACCGTGCCGCCGACCTCGGTGATGACGACGTCCACGTCGTCGGTGGCCATGCGGCGGATGCGGTGCTTGATCTCGTTGGTGATGTGCGGGATGACCTGCACGGTGTCGCCCAGGTACTCGCCGCGCCGCTCCTTGGCGATCACCGTGGAGTAGACCTGGCCGGTGGTGACGTTGGCGGTCCCGTCGAGGTCGCGGTCCAGGAAGCGCTCGTAGTGGCCGATGTCCAGGTCGGTCTCGGCGCCGTCGTTGGTGACGAACACCTCACCGTGCTGGAAGGGGTTCATCGTGCCCGGGTCGACGTTGATGTACGGGTCGAGCTTCTGCATCACGACGCGCAGGCCCCGGGCCTTGAGCAGCATTCCCAGGCTGGACGCGGTCAGGCCCTTGCCGAGAGAGGAGGCGACACCCCCGGTGACGAAGATGTGCTTGGTCGTCGAAGATTTGGGCGTCATGGCCAAGAGGAGGCTCCCGTGGTCTCGGTCTGGGGGGTGCGGTGCGGCTGCCGTGCCGGGCTTCGCCGGGGGTGCCGTCGCTGCGGTTCGGGGGTTTGAGCCCACCGGTCCACGGGCTACCAGGGTATCAGCGCCTCGACCCGATGGCGCCCGGCCACGCTCCGCGCACGGCTCGCCACGTACGCGCACCGCTCACCTGATTCTCACCCTGTGCTCACTCGTTCGGCGCATGTACGTTGCCCGGAGCGGCACGCAGATCATCTACGTGCGTCGTATCCTGCTCGGACACTCCCTGCCGAGCCCGCCGGCAACACGGCACCACCCCCGCCCGTAAGCACCGGAAGAACATGAGCTCGTCAGATCGTTGAGCGACGACGGTCGTTTGCCTACGGGCACAGCGGCGGTTTTACTTCACAGCTCGACGACGCATTACAACGACCCCCTTGACCGCACATAGCGAAAGCCCCGTCATGGGGCTACGTGGCCGTTCGACTGGAGTTGCACGTGGCCGGGCGCATCGAAGACTACGCACTCATCGGAGACATGCAGACCGCTGCCCTGGTCTGCCGGAACGGCACAGTCGACTGGCTGTGCCTGCCCCGCTTCGACTCGCATGCCATCTTCGCCGGTCTGCTGGGCACGGAGGAACACGGTTTCTGGCGGATCGGCCCGGCGCACGCGGCCGACGCCGAGCCGCCTACCGCCGCCCGGCGTTCCTACCGCGGTGACTCGCTGATCCTGGAATCCGAGTGGGACACCCCCCGCGGCACGGTCCGCGTGACCGATTTCATGCCGCCGCGTGACGGGGCCCCGCAGCTGATCCGGATCGTGGAGGGAGTCTCGGGCCGGGTGCCGATGCGTTCGGCGCTGCGAATGCGGTTCTCCTACGGCCGGATCGTCCCGTGGGTGCACAAGTACGACGGCCGCACGGTCGCCGTGGCGGGCCCGGACTCCGTGTGGTTCGACACCTCCGCCGAGACCTACGGCAAGGCGCTGACCACGTACGCGGACTTCACGGTCGCGCCCGGCGACCGGATCGCGTTCACCATCTCGTGGCAGGCCTCGCACCGTGAGCCGCCGCCGCTGCCGGAGCCCGAGCAGGCGCTGGAGGCGACGGAGGACTTCTGGCGGGAGTGGGTGGAGCACTGCACGTACCACGGCCCGTACCGCGAGGCGGTGATCCGCTCGCTGATCACGCTGAAGGCGCTGACGTACGCGCCCACGGGCGGCATCGTCGCCGCGCCCACGACCTCGCTCCCCGAGGAGGTCGGGGGCGTGCGCAACTGGGACTACCGCTACACCTGGCTCCGCGACGCCGCGATCACCCTCTCCTCGCTGCTGCGCACCGGCTACCGCGAGGAGGCCCGCGCCTGGCGCGAGTGGCTGCTGCGCGCGGTCGCCGGCGACCCGGAGAACCTGCAGATCATGTACGGCATCGCCGGTGAGCGCGAGCTGGGCGAGGCGGAGCTGGACTGGCTGCCCGGCTACGAGAACTCGGCCCCCGTCCGGGTCGGCAACGGCGCCGCCCACCAGCTCCAGCTCGACGTGTACGGCGAGGTCACCGAGGCCCTGCACCTGGCCCACATGACCGGCCTGGCCCGCAGTGACTACGCCTCGCTGCTCCAGCTCAAGCTGATCCGCTACCTGGAGGACCACTGGCAGGAGCCGGACGAGGGCATCTGGGAGGTGCGCGGCCCGCGCCGCCACTTCGTGCACTCCAAGGTCATGGCCTGGGTCGCCGTCGACCGCACGATCAAGCTGCTGGAGTCCGGCGACGCGGACGGCCCGCTGGAGCGCTGGCGCGAGCTGCGCGACGACATCCACCGGGACGTGTGCGAGAAGGGCTACGACAAGGAGCGCAACACCTTCACACAGTCGTACGGCTCGAAGGAGCTGGACGCGTCGCTGCTGCTGATCCCGCAGATGGGCTTCCTGCCGCCGGACGACAAGCGGGTCATCGGCACCATCGAGGCCATCCAGCGCGAGCTCTCCACGACGGACGGCTTCATCCTGCGCTACCCGACCTCCGGCGAGGACGCCGGCGTCGACGGTCTCCCCGGTGACGAGGGCGCCTTCCTCGCCTGCTCGTTCTGGATGGCGGACGACCTTGCGATGATCGGCCGGGTCGACGAGGCCCGCAGGCTGTTCGAGAGGCTCCTGTCGCTGCGCAACGACCTCGGCCTGCTCGCCGAGGAGTGGGACCCCCGCCTCCAGCGTCAGGTCGGCAACTTCCCGCAGGCCTTCAGCCACGTCCCGCTGATCGACACCGCCCTGCGGCTGACGGCCTCGGGGGCCTACGGCGGCTGAGCTGCCCGAGCAGCCCTCAGGGCCCGCCGGGAGCGGCCCCGAGGGCTGAGCCCGCCTAGGCTGGAAGTGCACGTGACCCCTTTCCGGGAAGGGGGCGGCCATGTCCTCCAAGGCCCACACAGCACTGGTCGAGCTCCGAGAGGATCTCGACGGCGAGGTGTTCGCCCCGTGGGACCCGGGCTACGACGAGGCCCGGGCCGTCTTCAACGCCAGGGTCGACCGGCGCCCCGCGGTGATCGCGCGGTGCGCGCACGCCGCCGACGTGGTCCGGGCGGTGCGGTTCGGCCGGGACCTCGACCTGAGCATCGCGGTGCGCGGCGGCGGGCACAGCGTCGGCGGCATGGGCACCAACGACTCCGGTCTCGTCGTCGACCTGCGCCGGATGCGGCGCGTGAGCGTCGACCCCGCCTCCGAGGCGGTCCGCGTCGAGGGGGGCGCCACGACGGGCCTGCTGGACCGGGCGACCCAGCCGTACGGTCTGGCCACCACGGGCGCCCGGGACTCCGGCACCGGCGTCGCCGGCTTCGTCCTGGGCGGCGGCAGCGGCTGGCTGGAGCGCTCCTGCGGCCTCGCCGCCGACAACCTGCTCGGCGTCGAGCTGGTCACCGCGAACGGCGACCGGATCCACGCGAGCGCCGACGAGAACCCGGAGCTGTTCTGGGCCCTGCACGGCGGCGGCGGCAACTTCGGCGTCGCCACCGCCCTCACGCTCAAGCTGTACGAAGTGCCGGAGTTCTCCCTCGCCCTGCTGCTGTACCTCCCGGAACACGCCCGCGAGGCGATCCGCACCTACCGGGAGGTGATCGACCACGCCCCGCTGGAGGCGAGTGGCGCCGTCGTCTGCCGGTCCGGACCGCCGGCCGGGTTCGCCGCGCCGTCGCTCGCCGCCGGCGGGCCGCTGTGCTGCGTGCTGCTGACGTACGCGGGACCCGAGGAGGACCTGCGCAAGCTGGCCCAGCCGCTGCTGGCGCTGCCGCACGCGTCACAGACCGTCGTCGCGATGCCGTACGCCGACGCCCAGCGCCTGTTCGACCAGCCGCCCGGCCTGCGCGCCCACGGGTCGGCGGAGTGCCTGTCCGGCGCGCCGGACGGCTTCGTGGACGTCTGCTGCGCCCTCGCGGACTCCCTGCCGACGGCGACGGGCACCCGGAACATGCTGTTCCCGCTGGGCGGCGCTGTCGCGGACGCCCCGGCCGACCACCCCGTGCCGTACCGCGACGCGGCCTGGGTCGTGCACCCCTGCGGCAGCTGGGCGGACCCGGCGGACGACGAGCGGTGCACGGCCTGGGTCCGGGACGTCCGCGCCGCCGTCCGGCCGTGGAGCACCGGGGCGGTCCACCCCGACTTCGTCGGCGACGAGGGACGGGACCGCGTACGGGCCGGGCTCGGCCCGCGGAACATGTGGCGGCTGGGCGTGGTCAAACGGCGCTTCGACCCGGACAACGTCTTCCGCTTCAACCACAACATCAAGCCGGTGTAGGCCTGGTCGGTCCTCGCGGAGGCAGGACGCGTCCGGCCGGTGATCCGGTGGGCGGCCCGGTGATCGTTCCCATGACCGCCCGGAGATGTCGCCGGAACGTGCGCGCGGGTAGCGTCCGCTGCATGGACAGCCGATTCGACAGCACGGGCGCCGGGATCACCGTTCAGCGGGCACTGGAGCTGCCCGGCCTGCGCAGCGGGCTCCCCGAGGTGCTCGCGGGCGCGGAGCGGCTGCAGCGGACCGTGCGCTGGGTGCACGCGGGCGAGGTACCGAACATCGCCTCGCTGCTGAAGGGCGGCGAACTGCTGCTGACCACGGGCTACGGCCTCGGCACCCGCCCGGCGGAGCAGCGCGCGTTCGTCCGCACCCTGGCCGAGCGCGGTATCGCCGCCCTGGTCGTCGAGCTCGGCCCGCGCTTCACGCGGCTGCCCTCGGCGCTCGTCGAGACGGCCCGCACGGCCGGGCTGCCGCTGGTCCAACTGCACCGCGAGGTGCCGTTCGTGACCGTCACGGAGGAGATCCACACCGAGATCGTCAACGGGCACTACGCGCTGCTCCAGCGCGCCGAGGAGGTGCACCGCCGCTGCACCGAGGCGCTGCTGGGCGGCGGCGGCGTCCCGCAGGTCCTGGGCATCCTGGCCGACTTCAGCGGCAATCCGGTCTTCCTGGAGACCACCGACGGCCAGCTCCTCTACGCCGCCGGGGCCGGGCCCGAGGGGGCGGAACCGCTCCAGGTCTGGGAGGGGCTGCGCGGCCAGCCCAAGGACGCCCCGCCGGCCGGGTCGGTGCTGGTGGACGTGCCGGGGGGCGGCCCGGGAACGGCGCCGGGGACGAGCACCGGGACGACGGCGGGGACCGGCTCCGGGACGGGCTCGGTGCGGGCGAGGCTGGTGCTGCTGCCGGTGCGCGCGCCGCTGGTGCCGGTGCACCGCATCGCCGCCGAGCGGACCGCGGGCATCCTGGCGGTGGTGCTGATGCAGGCCCGTCAGGAGGAGGAGCTTGCCGCGCGCGGGCGCGGCGACTTCCTGACCGACCTCGCCCAGAGCCGGATCGCCGCCGAGGACGCTCCGGCCCAGGCGCGTGTGCTGGGCTTCAAGCCGGGCGGCAGCCCACTGCTGCCGGTGGTGATGCGGCTGGGCGACGCCCTGTCCCCGGGCGGCGGCTGGGCGGTGCTGGCGCGCGCGGTCTCGGAGGAGCTGGCCTCGGTGGGCGTGCCGGTCCTGCTCGGCGTACGGCCGGTGGAGGGCCGCGTCCTGGTGCTGCTCGGCCTGCGCTCGGAGTCGGAGCGCTCGGCGGTCGCCGACCGGGTCGCGGCGGCGCTGCGGGCCGGTGTGGAGCGGGCCGGGATGCAGCGTCCGGGGGCACAGCCGCCCGTGGTGGTCGTCGGGGTGGCCGGCGGCTGGGCGGCGGCCTCGGCGGGGCTGCGGCACGCGGCGGAGACGGCGACCGCCGCGCAGGGGCTCACGGACCGGCCCTGGTACGACGCCCGGCGCCTGGACATCGACCTGCTGCTGTGGCGGCTGCGTGACCATCCCGACCTGGCCGCCTTCGTGGAGCGGGCGATCGGGCCGGTCCGGGACCACGACAGCCGTGCCAGGCCGCCGCTGCTGCCGACCCTGGAGACCTACCTCGCGCACGCGGGACGCAAGGCCGAGACGGCCCGCGAACTGCACCTCAACCGCCAGACGCTCTACAACCGCCTCGCCCGTATCGGTGAGTTGCTGGGCACCGACCTCGACGACCCGCAGACGGTGCTGGCGTTGAGCCTCGCGCTGCGGGCCCGCCGGCACACCGGGCAGAGCGGACCGACCGGATAGGCCGGCGGTCCCGGAGCCGGCGGTCAGGAACCGGCAGTTCCGGGGCGCGGATCAGATCAGCGGCCGGGGCTGCGTCAACTCGTCGTACACACTGAGCACTTGGGCGACTGTCTCGTCCTCGGTCGGCCAGGTCGCCGCCTGCCGCAGGCCCTTCTCCTGGAGCAGCTCCCGCTGCTCGGGATCGTCCAGCAGCCGCACGACGGCGTCGGCGAAGGCCGCCGCGTCCCCGGCGGGGACGAGTTCGGCCGCGTCACCGACGAGTTCGGGGACGCCGCCGACCGAGGTGGCGACCAGCGGCACGCGCGCGTGCAGGGCCTCCTGCGCCAGCACTGACCGCGACTCCGTGCGGCTCGGCAGCAACGCCAGATCGGCGGCGGCGAGCAGCTCGCGCACGTCCTCGCGCCGGCCGATGAGCCGCACCGGCAGCTCCTCGTCCTCGATCCGGCGTTGCAGCACCGCCCGCAACGGCCCCTCCCCCGCGATGGCGACCAGCGGCACCGGATCGAGCCCCCGCCAGGCGCGGGCGGCGTCGAGCAGCACGTCGTAGCCGCGCTGGGGGTCGAGGGAGCCGACGGCCATCAGCAAAGGGCGTCCGATGGCGCCGAGTTCGGCGCGGACCTTCGGGCTCCTGGGGTCCGGCTCGTCGGTCTCGACGGGCGTGCGGCGGCCGGGCAGGGCGACGGCGGCGAGCCGTGCGTCCCGCGCGCCCGCCTTCCGCGCCCGGTCGACGAGGTCGGAGGTGGTGCCGAGCACCACTGCGGCCGCCCGCACCACCTGGCGTTCCAGCATCCGCAGGAAGGCGGCGCGCGCCCCCTCGGCGTGGGCGTGGTTGTGCCAGGTGACGATCAGTGGGGTGTGCCGTCCGGCCAGGGCGAGCGCGGCCCGGAAGGAGGCGTGCAGTCCGTGCGCGTGCACCAGGTCGGCTCCCGTGCAGGCGGCTCGCAGCGCCGCCACCGACCCCGGGTCGCTGCTGCGCGGCACGTGGATGTGCTCGGCGCCGGCCCCGCTGAAGTCGTAGGAGCGATCCGCCTCGACGGGGGCGCACACCGTGACCCGCACGCCCCGTGCGACGAGCCCCGCGGCCAGCGAGCGCACGTGCGCGCTGCTGCCGGCGTTGCCTCCGCCCAGCACCTGCACGGTGCGCAGCGTCGACCGGCCGTGCGGAGAGTGGCTGCTCGCGGGGGTCACGTGGCCCGGGCTCCTGGGTTCGGCGGGGACGGTCACGGCGGTCACGCCGGTCTCGGAGAAACGTACAGAAGGCGCCGCGGAGGGGGTGTACCGCGCGACGTCCTCCGCGTACACGCTCAAGGATGCCAGGACGGACGGCCGTTCCGGCAACGCCGGAGATCACACGCTCCCACACGCCGGGGCAACGCGCCGCTCCGCATCACTCACCCGAGTGACCTCCGAGGTGATCCCGCCGTCCCGCGGCGTGGCGACGCGCTACCCGTCCGCCCGCGCCGTCGCCAGCAGTTCCTCCGCGTGTGCCCGGGCCGTCTCCGAGTCCTCCTGGCCTGCCAGCATCCGGGACAGCTCCCGGATCCGCTCCTCGCCCTCGAGCACCTTCACACCGGACCGGGTCACCGAGCCGTCGTTCGTCTTCTCGACCAGCAACTGCCGGTCGGCGAACGCGGCCACCTGCGGCAGGTGCGTCACCACGACGACCTGCGCGGTCTTCGCCAGCCGGGCCAGCCGCCGCCCGATCTCCACCGCGGCCTTGCCACCCACACCGGCGTCCACCTCGTCGAAGAGGTACGTCGGCACCGGATCCGTCCCGGCGAACACGACCTCCACGGCCAGCATCACGCGCGACAGCTCACCCCCGGACGCGCCCTTGGCGATCGGCCGGGGCGGCGCACCCGGGTGGGGCGCCAGCAGCAGCTCGACCTCGTCGGCACCCGACGGCCCGTACGCCACCGGACGGCCACCGACCTCGACGCCCTCCGGGTCCTCGGTCTGCCGGATCGCGAACGACACGCGCGCGTGCGGCATGGCGAGCGACGCCAGCTCCGCGGTCACGGCCGCCGCGAACCGCTCGGCCGCCTCCGTCCGCGCGTCCGTCAACGCCTGCGCCAGTCCACCCAGTTCGGCCCGCAGCGCGTCCCGCTCGGCGGTCAGCTCCCCGATCCGCTCGTCGTCGCCGTCGAGCTCGGTGAGCCGTACCGCGCTCTGCTCGGCCCAGGCGAGCACGGTGTCGACGTCCTCGCCGTACTTCCGGGTCAGCGCGGTCAGCACGGCCCGCCGTTCCTCGACCGCCGCCAGCCGCAGCGGATCGGCGTCCAGATCGTCGGCGTACCCCGCCAGCTCGCCCGCCACGTCGCCGAGCAGGATGCCGATCTCCCCGATCCGGTCGGCGAGCGCGGCCAGCGCGGGGTCGTGCGACCGTACGGCCTCCAGGGCTCGGTGCGCCCCCGCGACGAGCGTCGAGGCGTCGACGCCCTCGGGGTCCTCGGGATTGCCGGCGAGCGCGCCGTGCCCGGCCGTGGCGGCGGACGCGAGCGCCTCCGCGTGCCCGAGCCGCTCGGCCTCCTCGGCCAGCTCGACGTCCTCCCCGGCCCGCGGCTCCACGGCGGCGATCTCGTCGAGCCCGTACCGCAGCATGTCGGCTTCCTGGGCCCGCTCACGCGCGCGCGTGGTGATCTCGTCGAGCTCGGCGGAGACCGCCCGCAGCCGCCGGTAGGCCCCGGAGTACTTGTCCAGCGGCCCGGCCACCGCTTCACCGGCGTACCGGTCGAGCGCCTGCCGCTGCCGCGTGAGCTTCAGCAACCCCTGCTGGTCGGTCTGACCGTGCACGGCCACCAGTTCGTCGGCGAGCTCGGCCAGCACCCCCACGGGCACGGACCGCCCGCCGACATGCGCCCGGGACCGCCCCTCGGCGGAAACGGTACGGCTGATCAGCAGGGCCCCGTCGTCGAGCTCGGCCCCGGCCTCCTCGGCGCGTACGGCGACCGTGGCGTCGGCGGGCACGGTGATCCGCCCCTCCACGACCGCCTTGTCGGCGCCGATCCGCACGAGCGCCGGATCCGCCCTGCCACCGAGCAACAGCCCCAGGCTGGTGACCACCATGGTCTTGCCCGCACCCGTCTCACCGGTGACGGCGGTGAACCCCGGCGACAACTCGACGACGGCATCGTCGATGACCCCGAGCGACCGTATCCGCATCTCCTCCAACACGGACACGACCATACGAGGTCCGGGCGGGTCGGCGCGACGCCGGTCCCCTTTGTCACTCACGCGAGTGCACACCGCCGTACGGCGAATCGCTAGTGGGGAGCTCCCCGCCACCCGGAAACCGGCAACGCGAACTTCGCGACGAGCCGGTCCGTGAACGAGGCATGGTGCAACCGGGCCAGCCGAACCGGCACGGCCCCGCGCCGCACCTCCACACGCGCCCCCGGCGGCAACTCCACCGTCCGCCGGCCGTCGCACCACAGCACCCCCGGCGGGATGTGCGGCAGGACCTCCACGGCCAGCACGGAATCCGGGGAGGTCACGAGCGGCTTGGCGAACAGCGCGTGCGCGGAGATCGGCACCATCAGCAGCGCCTCCACCTCGGGCCACACCACGGGCCCGCCCGCGGAGAACGCGTACGCGGTCGACCCGGTGGGCGTCGACAGCACGATCCCGTCGCACCCGAACCCGGTCACCGGCCGCCCGTCGATCTCCAGGACGACCTCCAGCAGCTTCTCGGCGCCGGCCTTCTGCACCGCCGCCTCGTTCAGCGCCCAGTCGGTGTGCACGATGTCGCCGTTGCTGTGCACGACGACGTCGACCGTCATCCGCTCCTCGACCTCGTACGCCCGCGTCACCACCCGGTCGACGACCTTGTCGAGGTCGTCGCGCTCGGCCTCGGCGAGGAATCCGACCCGCCCGAGGTTGACGCCGAGCATCGGCACCCCGGACGCCCGCGCGAACTCCGCCCCGCGCAACAGCGTCCCGTCACCGCCGAGCACGATCAGCAGCTCACACCCGTCGAGGCACTGCGGTGTCGCCTCCTTGACCAGCTGCACCTCGTCGGGCAGCGGCAGGTCGGGCGCCTCCGCCTCCAGCACCCGCACACCGATCCCGGACCGCAGGAGTCCCTTGACCACCAGCTCGGCGCTGCGCACGGCCGCGGGCCGTCCGGTGTGGGCGAGCAGGAAAACAGTACGAGCTCGGTTCGCTGTCAACGCGGCCCCTCCGCAACTGCACGGTCGACGTCGGCCGGGTCCAGTCGGGGAGCCCCGGCCCGAAGCCACAGAAAGTACTCGACATTCCCCGAGGGCCCGGGCAACGGGCTGGCCGTCACGCCCTTCACCCCGAGCCCCAGCTCCCCGGCCCGCTCGGCCACCCCGCACACGGCCTCGGCCCGCAGCTGCGGGCTCCGCACCACTCCCCCGCTGCCCAGCCGTTCCTTGCCCACCTCGAACTGCGGCTTGACCATCATCACCAGATCGGCGTCCGGTCGCGCACAGCGCACGAGGGCGGGCAGGACCAGCCCGAGCGGGATGAAGGACAGATCCCCCACCACAAGATCCACAGGCTCCCCATCGATCGCTTCAAGCGTCAACTCCCGTACGTTTGTACGGTCCTTGACGGTGACGCGTTCATCGTTGCGGAGAGTCCAGGCGAGTTGTCCGTACCCGACGTCGACGGCGACGACCCCCGCGGCCCCCGCCCGCAGCAGCACATCGGTGAATCCGCCGGTGGAGGCCCCCGCGTCCAGCGCCCGCCGGCCCTCGACGGCCAGCCCCTGCGGCACGAAGATTTCCAGGGCGCCGGCGAGCTTGTGCCCGCCCCGGGAGACGTACTCGGGATCGCCCTCGTGCGCCGTGACGACGATCGCCGCCGCGGTCTCCACCTGGGTGGCCGGCTTGGTCGCGACCGTCTTGCCGACGCTGACCCGCCCGGCGGCGATCAGCTGGCTGGCGTGCTCGCGCGAGCGCGCGAGCTTCCGGCGGACCAGCTCCGCATCGAGACGGCGGCGTGCGACTCCTGCCACGTTCGGTTCAGCTCCCCTGTCGGTACGTCGAAGGGGGCGCCGGAGGTCCCGGGCGGGCGTCGAGCGCGGTGAGCGCGTCGCGCAGCCCCCTGTGTACATCCTCGTACACCTCGACGTGTCCGTCGGTGGCCAGGTGGTCGGCGTCGGCCAGCCGCTCCAGCCGGGCGTCCACCTCGGCGTCGCCCGTGGGGGTGCGGGGCACGCCGAGCGGGGCCGGCGCGGCGGGGTCGTGATCGGGCTGGGCGGCCTCCTGGGGGGCCTGCGTCTGGGGAACCGCGTCGTTCATGCCCCGACGCTACCTCGTGGCCCTGCGGTACCGTCGACGGCGATGGCAACGATCGAGGAATGCCGCGCCGCGCTCGAACAGCTCTCGGAGAACATCCAGGGCTCCGAGGGCGACGTCCGCGCGGCCGCCGCCCTGGACCGCTCGGTGAGCTGCCACATCACCGACCTGGACGTCACCTTCGCCGGCCGCCTCCAGGACGGCCGGATCAAGGTGCGCGAGACGCTCCAGGGGCCGCCGCGCGAGAAGGCGGAGCTGCGGCTCGCCCTGAGCGGCGACGACCTGGTGGCCCTCGTGGACGGCGAGCTGCACTTCGCGAAGGCCTGGGGCTCGGGCCGGGTGAAGCTGGAGGCGGGTCTGCTGGACCTGTTCCGCCTCAGGAAGCTTCTGTAGCCGCGACCTTCCTGACGTCGGCACGCGCCTTGCGCGCCGCCGGCACCACCAGGGGCGTACCCGTCTCCGGGTCGTCGATGACCTGACAGCGAAGCCCGAAGACCTCCTCCACCAGATCCGCGGTGACGATGTCGCCCGGCGCCCCCTGGGCGATCACCGAACCGCCGCGCAGTGCGATGAGGTGCGTGGCGTACCGGGCGGCGTGGTTGAGATCGTGCAGGACCGCGACGAGTGTCCGCCCCTGCTCCTCGTGCAGCTCCGCGCACAGGTCCAGCACATCGATCTGGTGCTGGATGTCCAGAAACGTCGTCGGCTCGTCCAGCAGCAGCAACGGCGTCTGCTGGGCCAGCGCCATCGCGATCCACACCCGCTGCCGCTGACCACCGGACAACTCGTCGACATAGCGATCGGCGAGTTCGGCGACGCCGGTCTGCGCCATGGACTCCCGCACGACCCGCTCGTCCTCGGCCGACCACTGCCGAAGGATCCCCTGGTGCGGATACCGCCCGCGGCCCACCAGGTCGCCGACCGTGATCCCGTCGGGCGCGATCGACGACTGGGGCAGCAGACCGAGAGTGCGGGCGACCTTCTTGGCCGGCATCGACTGGATGACCTGGCCGTCCAGCAGCACCCGGCCCTCGTTCGGCCTGAGCATCCGCGACAGCGCGCGCAGCAGCGTCGACTTGCCGCAGGCGTTCGGGCCGACGATCACGGTGAACGAGTTGTCGGGTATCGCCACCGACAGCCGCTCGGCGATGACGCGCTGGTCGTAGGCGAGGGTGACGTTCTCGGCGGACAGGCGGTTCACGGTGCTCCTTGGGATGTTCGGGTGGGCGGGGGTGCTCATATCCGCCCCGCCCTGCGCTCGGCGACCAGCAGCCACAGCAGGTAGGCGCCGCCGAGCACGCCGGTGACCACCCCCACGGGCAGCTGGTCGGCACCGAAGACGCGCTGCGAGACCCAGTCGGCGGTGACCAGCAGGGCCGCGCCCATGCACAGGGACGGCAGCAGGTTCGGGCCGGGCGAGCGGGTCAGCCGGCGGGCCAGCTGCGGCGCGGTGAGCGCCACGAAGCTGACGGGACCGGCGGCGGCGGTGGCGGCGGCGGTCAGCAGCACCGCGGCCACCAGCAGCAGCATCCGTACCCGCTCGACGCGCACCCCGAGGGAGTACGACACGTCGTCGCCCATCTCCAGCATCCGCAGCCCGCGCGCGTTGGCGAGGACGAGCGGTACGAGGACGGCGCACAGCGCGAGCAGCGGCCAGACCTGCGCCCAGTCACGGCCGCTGAGCGAACCGGTCATCCAGACGACGGCCCGGGCCGCGTCGACGAGGTCGGCCTTGGTCAGCAGATAGCCGTTGACGGCGGTGACGACGGCGGAGACACCGATGCCGACCAGCACCAGCCGGTAGCCGTGGACGCCCTGCTTCCACGCCAGCGCGTAGATGGCGAGCCCGGTCCCGAGACCGCCCACGAGCGCCCCGAGGGTGACCGCGCCCGCGCTGCCGGAGAACAGCACGATCACCACGAGCGCCCCGGCCGTCGCGCCCTGCCCGAGGCCGAGTACGTCCGGACTGCCCAACGGGTTGCGGGAGATGGACTGGAACAGGGCGCCGCCGAGCCCCAGCGAGGCGCCGACCAGCAGCCCCACCAGGACCCGCGGCAGCCGCAGCTCGGTGACGATGAACTCCTGCCCGGGGTTCCCGTCGCCGACCAGCGTCTTCAGCACGTCGCCCGCGGGAATCGGGAAGTCGCCCGTGCCGATCAGCACCACGCTCGCGGCCAGCGCGGCGAGCAGCAGCAGGACGACGACGGCAAGGGCCCGGACGTCCAGGCGCACGGACAGCCCGCCCGGCGTCCGTACGGCGCGGTGGGCACGTTTGGTGGTCACAGCTGGGCCGTCCTCCGCCGTCGTACGAGAAAGATGAAGACCGGGCCGCCCAGGATCGCGGTCACGATGCCGACCTGGAGCTCCGCGGGCCGCGCGACGATCCGGCCGAGGACGTCGGCGCCGAGCAGCAGCACGGGCGACAGGACGGCCGCGTACGGCAGGATCCAGCGCAGGTCGGGCCCGGTGAAGGACCGCACGACGTGCGGCACCATCAGCCCGACGAACACGATCGGCCCGCAGGCTGCGGTCGCCGCCCCGCACAGCACGGTGGCGGCGAGCATGGACAGCGCCCGGGTGCGGTTGAGGTTGGCGCCGAGGGCCTTGGCGGTGTCGTCGCCCATGGCCATCGCGTTCAGCGGGCGGGCGAGCACGAGCGCGAGGAGCGAGCCGGCCACCAGGAACGGCAGCACCTGCGTGATGGTGTGGTCCGTCGCCGCGCTGAGCGAACCGACCGTCCAGAAGCGCATCCGGTCCAGCGCGGCGTCGTCCAGGATCATCAGGGCCTGGAGATAGCCGTAGAGCGCGGCGCTGATCGCCGTGCCCGCGAGCGCGAGCCGTACCGGAGTCGCGCCCCGGCTGCCGCCCAGGAACCACACCAGCGCGCCGACCACGGCCGCGCCGAAGAACGCGAACCATACATAGCCGCTGAGGCTGGTGACACCGAAGAAGGTGATGGCGGTGACGACCGCCGCGGACGCGCCCGCGTTGATGCCGAGCAGTCCGGGGTCGGCCAGCGGGTTGCGGGTGAGTGCCTGGAGCACCGCTCCGGACAGGCCGAGCGCGGCACCGGCGAGCAGCCCGAGCAGGGTCCGGGACAACCGCTCGCCGACCACGACGTCGCCGTATGTCCCCGAATCCTGGAACAGGCCGTGCCAGACCTCCCCGAGGGACAGCTCCTTCGCGCCGACGGCGATACTCGTCAACGCGACAAGCACCATGATCAACACGGCGAGGAGCAGGCCGACGGCACGTACAGCCCGGCGGGTCGGGGGCGCGGAGACTGCGTCCGCGCGCTGTTCAGGGGGGCTCTCGACCAACACGCAGTTAGGTTAGCCTACCCTGGCATCGGATCAAGATCCTGCCTGGCTCAGGCGCCCCAACCCGGCGCGGGCGAGGCCGCTACAACGCCAGCCGTGTCAGCGCCTTCCCCGCGTCCAGCTCACAAACCTCATCTCCGGCCGCCGTCCAGGCAGCCGCGCACAGCGCCCGCAACCCGTCCAGGGCCTCCCCCTCGCCGTCCAGTTCCAGCCGCTTCTCCCCGGCCGTCGCCGTCCAGCCACCGCACCAAAAGCCCGCACCGGCCTCGACGACCTCCGGCTGCCCGGTGAGCATCCCCCGCAGATCCGCGTCGACATACGTCGGCCGATGCCGCGGCGGCGCCGCCAGCAACTGCGGTCCGTCGGTCACGCCGGTGAGCACCAACAGCGAATCGACGCCGCCGTTGAACGCGCCCTCGATGTCCGTGTCCAGCCGGTCCCCCACCACCAGCGGCCGCTGAGCGCCCGTCCGCAGGATCGTCTCCCGGTGCATCGGCGGCAGCGGCTTGCCCGCCACCCGCGGCTCGGCGCCGGTCGCGATCCGCACCACCTCCACCGCCGCCCCGTTACCCGGCGCGATGCCCCGCGCGCTGGGAATCGTCAGGTCCGTGTTCGACGCGAACCATGGCACCCCGCGCGCGATCGCATAACACGCCTCGGCGAACCTCCCCCACGGCAACTCCGGCCCGCCGTACCCCTGTACGACGGCCACCGGAACGTCGTCCGCGGACTCCACCGGCTCAAGTCCCCGCTCCCGCAGCGCGACCCGCAGTCCCTCGCCGCCGACGACAAGCACCCGCGCCCCCGCGGGCACCTCCTCGGCGATCAGCCGCGCGACCGCCTGCGCCGAGGTGATGACGTCACCGGCCTGTGCCGGTATCCCGAGCTCCGTCAGGTGTGCGGCCACGGCGTCCGGCGTCCGCAACGCGTTGTTCGTGACGTACGCCAGGTGCATGCCGCCCGCGCGGGCCGTACCGAGCGAGTCGACCGCGTGCGCGATCGCCTCCCCGCCCGCGTACACCACCCCGTCGAGGTCGAGCAGCGCCGTGTCGTACGCCTCGCTCAGCGCCCGGTCGCTGCCCTCGGGCCTGGTCCTGACCTGCTGGCTCATTCCGCACCGCTCCTCGTCCACCGACTTTTCCCCGATCATGCCCCATGCCACCGACACACGTGGCGCACGTACGATGCCGAGATGAACACAGCAGGTCACCCGGAAGCAACGACGCGCCGAGGCCTCGAACTCACCCCGTTCCGAGGCCTTCGCTACGACCCCGACCGGGTCGGCAGCCTGGCGGCCGTGACGTCCCCTCCCTACGACGTCGTCGTACGCCCCGACGGCGTGCACCACCTGCAATCCGCGGACCCGCACAACATCGTCCGGCTGATCCTCCCCGAGGCCGCCACCCCGACCGCGCGCAACGCCCAGGCCGCCGACACCCTGCACCACTGGCTCACCGAAGGCGTGCTGACCGCCGACGCCGAGCCCGGCCTCTACGTCTACGAACAGCGCGACGGCGACGGCATGCTGCAGCGCGGCATCATCGGCGCCCTGCGTGTCTCGGATCCGTCCGACGGCGTGGTCCTGCCGCACGAGGACGTCATGCCGCACATCGTCGCCGACCGCGCCGACCTGATGCGCGCCACCTCCGCGAACCTCGAACCCCTGCTGCTGACCTACCGCGGCGACGGCCAGGCCTGCGCCGAGGTCGTGGAACGGACCGCGGAGAAGCCCCCGCTCCTCGCCACCACCACCGAGGACGGCTACCACCATCGCCTCTGGTCCGTCACTGACCCCGACGACGTGGCCCGCGTCCAGGACGGCCTCGCCCACCAGGTGGCCCTCATCGCCGACGGCCACCACCGCTGGGCGACCTACCGCCGCCTGCGCGCCGAGCACCCCTCGCCCAGCCCATGGGACTACGGCCTGGTCCTCCTGGTCGACACCGCCCGCTACCCCCTGCGGGTCCGCGCCATCCACCGCCTCCTGCACGGACTCGCGGTGCCCGACGCGCTGAGCGCACTCGACGGCCACTTCCGCGTGCGCCGCGTCGACGCCCCGCTCCCCGAAGCCCTCACTGCCCTCTCCGAAGCCGCGTCCCACGGCAACGCCTTCCTGCTCGCCGGCGACGGCACGTTCCACCTGGTCGACCGTCCCGACCAGGACCTGCTGGCCCGCACGGTCCCCACCGACCGCCCCGAGGCATGGCGCACCCTCGACGCCACGATTCTGCACGCCACCCTGCTCGACCACATCTGGCACGTCCCCGAGGACTCCCCGGCCCACATCGCCTACATCCACGACGCGGCGGCCACGGTCCGCAAGGCGGAACGGCAGGGCGGTACGGCGGTCCTGCTGCACCCGGTCCACGAGGACGTCGTGCGGGACCTCGCCCGCCAGGGTGTGACCATGCCGCGCAAGTCGACTTCGTTCGGCCCCAAGCCGGCCTCGGGCCTGGTGCTGCGCACGCTGGACCTCTGACGCACAGGTGACGCGCATACGAAAAAGTGGGCGGGACCCTGGAATCAGGTCCCGCCCACTGTCACATCCACACGTCAGTCCCGGTCGGCCTCGTCCTCATCCTCATCCGAGTCCGAGCCGTCCTTGACCTCGGCGGCCTCGGCGGCCCCGGAGACCTCGACTGTCTCGGCGGACTCGGCCAGGTCGTCCGTGGTCTCGTCGAGGGCGTCGACGAACTCCACGCCGTCCAGTTCGGCCAGCCGGTCCGAGGCGTCCGTGCTGCCGTCCCGGTCGGCCTCAACGGCCTTGGCGAACCACTCCCGGGCCTCACCGTCCCGCCCGGCCGCGAGCAGCGCGTCGGCGTACGCGTACCGCAGTCGCGCGGTCCACGGCTGGACGGAGCTGGAGGCCAGCTCCGGGCTCTGCAGCGTCACGATGGCCGCGTCCAGTTGCTCCATGTCACGCCGGGCGCCGGCCGCGACGAGCCGCATCTCCACCTGCCCGGCCTTGTCGAGCTTCTGCACCTCGGGCGCCCCGGCCATGTCCAGCGCCTTCTCCGGCCGCCCGAGCCCACGCTCGCAGTCGGCCATGACGGGCCACAGTTCCACGCTGCCCGTCATCCGTCGCGCGGCACGGAACTCGGCCAGCGCCTCCGCGTACTTCTGGTTCGCGTACGCCGCGAATCCGGCCGCCTCGCGCACGGCGGCGACGCGCGACGCCAGCCGCAGCGCGACCCGCGAGTAGCCGTACGCCCCTTCGGGGTCCTCGTCGATCAGCCGCGCGACCATGACGAGGTTCTTGGCGACATCCTCGGCGAGCGTCTTCGGCAGGCTCTGCAGCTCCTGCCGCACGTCCTTGTCGATCTCGTCGCCGGTGACGTCCTCCGGGATCGGCAGGCGCTTGATCGGCTCACGGTCCCGCTCCCGCTCCTCGCGGAACCGGCCGCCGGCACCGTGCCGGTCGTCCCGCCCACGGAAGCCACCGTCACGGCCTCCACGATCGTCCCGACGGGGACCGCGCGCACCGCGGTCGTCCCGCCCCCGGAACCCGCCCCGCTCACCACGGTCGTCCCGCCGACCGAAGCCACCACGGTCGCCGCGGTCTCCGCGATCGTCCCGCCGGAAGCCACGGTCGCGGTCGTCCCGGCGATCGTCACGGCGGACATGGGCACCCCGGTCGCCGTCACGCCGGTCGTCCCGCCTGTCATCGCGGCGGTCGTCGCGGCGGAAGCCGCCACGGTCGTCACCACGACGGTCGTCCCGGCGATCGTCCCGCCGGAAGCCGCCACGGTCATCACCACGACGATCATCCCGCCGGTCGTCCCGCCGGTCGTCGCGACGGAACCCACCACGGTCGTCACGACGCTCCCCGCGGTCGTCACGGCGGAAGCCACCGCGGTCGTCACCACGGGGGCCGTCACGCCGGTCATCCCTGCGGAACCCACCACGGTCGTCACCACGACGGTCGTCCCGGCGATCGTCACGACGGAATCCGCCACGGTCATCACCACGGGGGCCGTCACGCCGGTCATCCCTGCGGAACCCACCACGGTCGTCACCACGGGGGCCGTCACGCCGGTCATCCCTGCGGAACCCACCACGGTCATCGCCACGACGGTCATCCCGGCGATCGTCACGACGGAACCCACCACGGTCGTCACCCCGCCGATCGTCACGACGCTCCCCGCGGTCGTCACGGCGGAAAGCAGGGCGATCTCCCCCGCGGTCGTCACGGCGGAAGGCAGGGCGATCTCCGCCACGGTCGTCACGGCGGAAAGCAGGGCGATCTCCGCCACGGTCGTCACGGCGGAAAGCAGGGCGATCTCCGCCACGGTCGTCACGGCGGAACCCTCCGGGCCGGCCACCCTCCCGTCCATCACGGTCGTCCCGGCGCGGCCCACGATCACGATCGTCGCGCGGGAAGGTCGGCCGCGATCCACGGTCGCCGTCTCGACGGCCATAGCCACCACGGTCGTTGTCACGTCGGAAGCCGCCGCGGTCACTCCGGTCACTCCGGTCACTGCGGCCACCACGGAAGCCGCCGCGATCGCCGCGTTCCCCACCATCCCGTCGCCGCTGGTCGCGCTCCGGTCGGTCCTCGGGAGAGTTGGTGGACATCGGTGACTCCTGTCTTTGGTACCGCAGTCATTCTCGCGCGGCCGGCAACCCGGCGCGCTCCGTAAAAACAAAAAAGGACCCCTGGTCCCAGCTGAACGCTGGGACCAGGGGTCCTTCCAAAGATTGTTCGGCGGCTTCCTACTCTCCCACAGGGTCCCCCCTGCAGTACCATCGGCGCTGTAAGGCTTAGCTTCCGGGTTCGAAATGTAACCGGGCGTTTCCCTCACGCTA
>NZ_JBHWJQ010000021.1:0-129604 GCF_042731435.1 Streptomyces sp. NPDC059861
CAACGTCGCCCGAACACGGTTCACTTCATGTGCGTCCACACACTCACCGTGCCCCTGAACAAGGTAGACACACAGACCTAACGGAGTCCTACTAGGGCAGTTCGTCGACCGGAAGGTCCGAGATCAGGGATTCCAGATCGCTCGGAAGATCGCTCGGAAGATCGTTGGGCAGCCCGCTCAGCAGGTCGCTGGGCAGCTCCGAGGGGAACTGGGTCGGAAGTGACGGCAGTCCGCTCGGCAACCTGGTGGGGAGCTCGGTGGGCAGCTCGCCGGGGATGCCGAGGCTCGGGTCCGCAGAAGTGCTGCTGCCGCCGGTCGGCTTCCCGTCCGGCGACTCGTCACTCCCGGAGTCCATCAGCACCAGCACGGCGACGGCGACCGCGACAGCCACGAGCACGGCCACGGCGAGCAGGACGGGACCGCGCCGCCGTCGCGGGGGTACTGAACCGAATTCCGTGGTGGACGGTCCGAAACCGCCGCCCGGAGGCGGCGCGTCACCCGGTGGCCCGGGCGGTTGAGGCGGTACGGGCGGAATGGCCATGGTGACCAGATTCCCGAAGCGGGCACCCGCGCCGCGACCCCCACGCGGTGGTTGACACGGGCTCATGGCATGGAGCGCACGATTCCGTGGCATCCCGCGCGGAGGTCGGACCTGCGTACTCCGGTCGGACCCTGCGCGTGCGCCGGTCGGACCTGCGTACGCCCCGCACGGCCTCGTAGGGCCTCAGCCGCGCGCGCCCAGCAGGTGGTCCATCGCCAACTGGTCGAGCCGCTCGAACGCCATCCCGCGCGCGGCGACCGCGTCGACGTCGAACTCCTCGAACGCGGTGCGGTCGGCGAGCAGCGCCTGCACGCCGTCCGCGGCCGTGGGCTGGGCCAGTTCGTCCAGTCGCGAGGCGCGCAGGGCCTCCTGGACCTCGGGGTCGGCGCGGAAGGCGGCGGCACGCTCCTTCAGGATGAGGTAGTTGCGCATGCAGCCCGCGGCCGACGCCCACACGCCGTCGAGGTCCTCGGTCCGCGGCGGCTTGAAGTCGAAGTGGCGCGGACCCTCGTAGCCGGCGGTCTCCAGGAGGTCGACCAGCCAGAAGGCGGACCGAAGGTCACCGGCGCCGAAACGCAGGTCCTGGTCGTACTTGATGCCGGACTGACCGTTGAGGTCGATGTGGAAGAGCTTGCCCGCCCACAGGGCCTGCGCGATGCCGTGCGGGAAGTTCAGCCCGGCCATCTGCTCGTGACCGACCTCGGGGTTGACGCCGTACAGCTCCGGCCGCTCCAGGCGCTCGATGAACGCCAGGGCATGGCCGACGGTGGGAAGCAGGATGTCGCCGCGGGGCTCGTTCGGCTTGGGCTCGATCGCGAAGCGCAGGTCGTAGCCCTGAGAGGTGACGTACTCGCCGAGGAGGTCGAACGCCTCCTTCATGCGGTCGAGTGCGGCGCGCACGTCCTTGGCGGCACCGGACTCGGCCCCCTCACGCCCGCCCCACGCGACGTAGGTCCGCGCGCCCAGTTCCGCCGCCAGGTCGATGTTGCGGATGGTCTTGCGCAGCGCGTACCGGCGGACGTCGCGGTCGTTCGCGGTGAACGCGCCGTCCTTGAAGACCGGGTGCGTGAAGAGGTTGGTGGTGGCCATCGGGACGGTCATGCCGGTCGCGTCCAGAGCCTGACGGAAGCGCTTGATGTGTGACTCGCGCTCGGTGTCCGAGGATCCGAAGGGGATCAGGTCGTCGTCGTGGAAGGTCACTCCGTGGGCCCCGAGCTCGGCCAGGCGCTGCACCGTCTCGACCGGGTCGAGGGCACGCCGCGTGGCGTCGCCGAACGGGTCCCTTCCCTGCCAGCCGACGGTCCACAGGCCGAAGGTGAACCTGTCCTCGGGGGTGGGCTGGTAGTTCATGCCGCGGCTCCCTTGCTCGCTTGCGACTGTCGCACACGACTATTTCGTCATGGCGGTTTACAAATTAGTATGCGAACGCATCCCTGGGAAGACACCACCGCCTCAGTGGGAAGAGACACAGGAGAGACCCAGGTGTCTCATCCCGAGACATGAGCAGCAGGAACCCCCAGGCACGAGCCGCAATGACGCCGCAGAAACAGGGAGAGCCCGATGTCAGCAGCCGAGGGTCCGCTCGTCGTCGGCGTGGACACGTCCACGCAGTCCACCAAGGCGCTGGTCGTCGACGTGTCCACCGGTCAGATCGTGGCGAGCGGCCAGGCGCCGCACACCGTCACGTCCGGCGCCGGCCGGGAGAGCGATCCCCGGCAGTGGTGGGAGGCGCTGCGCGAGGCGCTACGCCAGTGCGGTGAGCCCGCCCACGAGGCCGCCGCGGTGTCCATCGGCGGCCAGCAGCACGGCCTCGTCACGCTGGACGCCCGGGGCGAACCGGTGCGTCCCGCCCTGCTGTGGAACGACGTGCGCTCGGCGCCGCAGGCACGGCGGCTGGTCGACGAGCTGGGCGGCGCGAAGTTCTGGGCGGACCGCACGGGCAGCGTGCCCGCCGCGTCGTTCACCGTCACCAAGTGGGCCTGGCTCGCGGAGCACGAGCCCGAGGCGGTGCGCGCGACGAAGGCGGTACGGCTCCCCCACGACTACCTCACCGAACACCTCACGGGCCAGGGCACGACCGATCGCGGCGACGCCTCCGGCACCGGCTGGTGGGCGTCCGGCAGCGAGGCGTACGACGAGGAGATCCTCGCGCGCGTGGGTCTGGATCCGGCACTGCTGCCGCGCCTGGTCCGGCCCGGCGAGGTGGCGGGCACCGTGCGGGACAGTCATGACCTGCCGTTCTCCAAGGGCACCCTGGTGGCCCCGGGCACCGGCGACAACGCCGCCGCCGCGCTCGGTCTCGGCCTGCGCCCCGGCAGCCCCGTGATGAGTCTGGGCACGTCCGGCACGGTGTACGCGGTGTCGCAGCGGCGTCCCGCCGACCCGACCGGCACGGTGGCGGGCTTCGCCGACGCGCGCGGGGACTGGCTGCCGCTGGCCTGCACCCTGAACTGCACGCTCGCCGTCGACCGTGTCGCGGCCCTGCTCGGCCTGGACCGCGAGGCCGTCAAGCCCGGCACGAGCGTGACCCTGCTGCCGTACCTGGACGGTGAACGCACCCCCGACCTGCCGAACGCCTCGGGGCTGCTGCACGGCCTGCGGCACGACACCACCGGCGGTCAGCTCCTCCAGGCGGCGTACGACGGCGCCGTGCACGCGCTCCTGGGCGCACTGGACCTGGTCCTCGACGCGGACGCGGACCCCTCGGCGCCCCTGCTGCTGATCGGCGGCGGCGCCCGGGGGACGGCCTGGCAGGAGACGGTACGACGGCTCTCCGGGCGGCCCGTCCAGGTACCCGAGGCCCGCGAGCTGGTCGCTCTCGGCGCGGCCGCCCAGGCGGCCGGCGTGCTCACCGGCGAGGATCCGGCCGCGGTCGCCCGGCGTTGGAACACCGCGAACGGGCCGGTGCTGGATGCGGTCGAGCGGGACGAGGAGACGCTGGCCAGGATCTCCGGGGTACTCTCCGACGCGGCCCCGCTGCTGGAGCGGAGCCCCGAGAGCCGGTGACACCACTGATGACATCACGGAGCCGCCTGGGCCCACTGGGCCACCAGGATTGACCTAGCTGACCGAACCGGCCGAACCGGCCGAACAGATCGACAAGGACGGGGGCATGACCGCACCGCTGCACAGGGCCGACCCCGCCGGTCCCGGACGCGCGCTGCCGGACACCCAGCAGGGCATGCGGCGCCGCAATCTCGCCCGGGTGATGCACACCGTCAGCGCGGAGGGCCCCGTGTCCCGCGCCGCGGTGGCCTCGCGCATCGGCCTGACCCGTGCGGCGGTCTCCACCCTGGTCGACGACCTCATCCGTACCGGCCTGCTGGAGGAACTCGGGCCCGAACGTCCCGGCCGCGTGGGCCGGGGCCGCCCCGGATCCGCCCTCGCGGTCAGCGGGCACGGCCCCGCGGGGATCGGCGCGGAGGTCGGCGTCGACCATCTCGCCGTCTGCGCGGTCGACCTGCGCGGAGAGGTGCGCGCGCGGGTCGTACGGCACGGCACGAACCGCGACCGCCCGCCCGAGCCGGTGATCGAGGAACTCACCGCGCTGGTGCGCCAGGTCGTCGCCGAGGTGGAACGCGAAGGGTTGTGGCCCGCGGGGCTCGCGGTTGCGGTGCCCGGGCTGGTGGCGCGCGACGCCCGGACCGTTGTACGCGCCCCCAACCTCGGCTGGCACGACACCGACCTCGGCTCCCTGCTGCCCGCGGAGCTGCCCCTCACCGTGGACAACGAGGCCAACTTCGGTGCGCTCGCCGAGCTCTGGCTCGGCGAGGCGACGCCACGGGACTTCGTGCATGTGTCGGCCGAGATCGGTATCGGCGCGGGCGTGGTCGTGGACGGCGGACTGCTGCGCGGAACGCGGGGATTCGCGGGCGAGCTGGGGCACGTGCCGGTCCGGCCGGACGGGCCGGCGTGCGCCTGCGGCGGACGGGGGTGCCTGGAGCAGTACGCAGGCGAGGAGGCCGTGCTGCGTGCGGCCGGTCTGCGGCCGGGCGGGGACCGCGTCGGACTGCTCGCCGGGCTGGCTGCGGAAGGTGACGAGAGCGTACGGCGGGCGCTGAGCGAGGCGGGCGAGGCACTCGGCGTCGCGCTGACCGGGGCGGTGAATCTGCTGGACCCCGAGAGCGTGGTCCTGGGCGGCGCGCTGGCCGGGCTCGCTCCCTGGCTGCTGCCGTCCCTGCGCTCAGAGCTGGCCCGCCGCACGGCGGGGCCGGCCTGTCCGGTGTCCGTGTCGCGGCTGGGTTCCGAGGGGCCGTTGCTGGGGGCCGGGCACTGGGTGGTGCGGGGCGTGCTGGATGATCCGGCGGGGGTCGGATCGGGGGGCTGACACCTTCCGAAAAGCTCGTCAAGGTCCTGCCCGCTCCCCGTTCGGGTGAGCGAGTTGTCCACAACGTCGCGGTCGTCCACGGAACGACGGCGCCACCTTCACGCAACCGTCCCGCGCCGTACCTTGAATGACGAGAGGCGCGGTCGGCCGACCCGATTCCTCCCTTGCTCCGAACTTCCTCCAGTTGAGAGGCGATTCCCCATGGAACGGGCACGACCGCTCCCCCACCGGCGACGGATCCTCAAGGGCGCCGCCCTCGCCGTCGCCCCCTACGCTCTGCTGCCCGGGCCCAGAGCGGACGCGCAGACCCCGGCTCCGGACCACCCGCTCGCGGAGTGGCAGCCGGCGACCCACGCCAACTACACCGAGGCGAACCGTCCGGCGACCCACCCCATAGACCTGGTGGTCATCCACGTCACGCAGACCGACTACTCCGGGACCCTGGCGGTCTTCCAGCACCCCCGCAAGAAGGTGTCCGCGCACTACGTCGTCCGGTCCGGCGACGGACACGTGGCGCAGTGCGTCCGCGAGTCCGACATCGCCTGGCACGCGGGGAACTGGGGGTACAACACGCGCAGCATCGGCATCGAGCACGAGGGGTGGGTGGACCAGCCCGGCTACTTCACGGACGCCATGTACACACGCTCGGCCGCCCTCACCGCGGCGATCTGCGCCAAGCACGGCATCCCCAGGGACCGCACCCACGTCATCGGCCACTACGAGATACCGGGCACCGACCACACCGACCCCGGCCCGCACTGGGACTGGCCGCGGTACATGAGGCTCGTCAACTCCGCCTGACCTGAGCGGGGCCCAGGAGGGGCCCGGTCCTCAGCCGTGCTCCGCCGCCGCCCCGGCCGGCAGGTGCAGCCGCGCCCCCTGACGCATCAGCTCCTGCTGGACCAAGGCGTGCGGTACCTCACGTGGGCTGCGGTTGATCCGGGTGGACAGCGCGGCGCAGACGCCCGCGGCCTGGCCGGTGGCCATGGCGATAGGCATGACGCGATAGGAGGAGTGCGCCACATGGGAGCCGGAGATGCAGCGGCCCGCGACGAGCAGGTGGTCCGTGTCGCGGGGCAGCAGGCAGCGCAGCGGGATGTCGTAGAAGCGGCCACGGGGGACGCGTTTGAGGACCGTGCCGCTGCCCCTGGGGTTGTGGATGTCGACGGGGTAGGCGCCGTGCGCGACCACGTCGGGGAAGGGGCGCGCCGCCAGGATGTCGTGGCCGGTGAGCCGGTAGTCGCCGAGGATGCGCCGGGTCTCGCGGACGCCGATCTGGGTGCCGCTCTGCCCGACGTAGGCCTCCTCGAATCCGGGGACGTGCCCGCGAAGGAAGCGGTCGATCTGTTCCATCTGGCGGCGGGCGACGTACTCGGCGCGGCTCAGGTCCCACACGTCGATGCCGAGTGCCCGGGTGACGCGGGTGCTGTTGACGCTGACCTCGCGAGGGTGCGGGGTGCCGAAGAAGAGGATGTCCTCGCGGGGCAGGCTCAGTTCGCCCGCCTTGGTGGCCTCCTCCACGAGGTCCCACAGCCCGTGCACGCCGCGCCACTGGTCGGGGTGCTCACGGACGTACTCGCCGAACCGGGGCCGCAGGAAGTCCACGACGCGGAACATCAGCGTCATCGGCTGTACCAGCCCGTCCTCGGGCCGGCCGATCTCCCACGGTGCTCCGCAGGCGGCGGCCACGTCGCCGTCGCCCGTGCCGTCGACGACGACATCGGCGTCGATCACCACCGGGCCGGACTTGGTCTCGAAGACGACCCGCCAGCCGTCGCCGAGGGGAAGCGCCGAGGAGGCGAAGGAGTGGAACAGCATCTGGACGCCAACCTCGTCGAGCAGGTCGAGGAGGACGAGTTTGTAGATCTCGGGGTCGAACGGCACGGTGTACCCGGTCTGGAGGGAGGGCGGGATGCAGCCGCCGCGCTCGTTCAGCCTGTCCAGCAGCCGCCACAGGAAGCCCGCGACCACCGCCTCGCCCTCGCCGTGGTCGGTCGGCAGCAGCTGGTCGCCCTCCTCGCCGGGTTCGGTGAAGACGGCCTGCTTCTGCTCGTTGTGGAACGACATCAGCGGCATCACGAGGGCCACGGTCGCGTTGCCGCCCAGGAAGCCGTACCGCTCCACGAGCACGACGTCGGCGCCTGCGTCGGCCGCGGCGTACGCGGCAGCGGTGCCGGCCGGTCCGCCGCCGATGACCAGGACCTCCGTACGGCCCCCGTGACGGGCCTCGCGCGGGGGCAGGGTGACGGTCCGTGGCACTGGAGGTCGTTGCAGGATCGGCATCGGTTCTTCCCGTCGGAGGTGTTCCGAAGGCGGTGGGGGCCCGGCGCGTCAGGTCACCGATCCGGAACCGGGCCGCAGCAGGTGCAGGCCGGGACGTTCGGTGTCCGGCATCTCCTCGGACCGCTCGGTCCGCTCCTCCAGCGCGTCGAGAACCACGGAGCACCGGACGCAGGTCTGACGGGCGGCCCCCCGCAGCGCCTGGACGCGCGCGTCGAGATCGTCGCGCCGTTGCGGGAACTCGTCCCACAGCCGGTCGACCTCCGCGAGCAGCAGCCCGGCCTGCTCGCGCGCCACACCGACCAGCGCGGGCGCCCCGATACGGCGGGAGAAGTCGAAAACCTTGCCGGAGTAGGGCAGCGGCAGCACAGGCAGCCCCGAAAGAGCGGCGAAGATCACGAAGTGCAGGCGCATGCCGACGGCGAGGTCGAGGTGGTTCATGAAGCCGAGGACCTGGCCGGGGCTGTAGACGCTGTGCAGGATGCGCCCGCGATCAGGTGCGGTCATCCGGGAGAGCACGCCGTGGGCGTGGTGGACGTCCTGGCGTTCCATCGGCACGAAGACCACGTGCGCCTCCAGCCGCCGTACCAGGAAGTCCGCCACGTCGGCGAGGAGGGCGTGGTAGTCGCTCTCGTCGAGCTTCTCCGCGGCCCGGCCCGGTTCGCGGACCGACATCCCCACCAGGCGGGTGTCGGCGGGGATGCCCTCCTGCCGCATCATCTGCTCGGTGAAGGGCTCCGGCGGCAGCAGCAGCGCCGGATCGGCGGTCACGGTGATGTCGCGATCCAGCCCGGCCTCCTCCAGCACCAGCCGGGACTCCTCGTCACGTACGACGACCTCGTCCATGGCGGACAGCACAGTACGCACGGCCTCCCGGTCCTCCGCCTCACGCAACGGCCCCGCGCCCACGGCGTACGCGAAGGTGCGCACGCCTCTGGCCTGGGCGGCGCCCACCAGGCGCAGATACCGGCGTGCCTCACCGTCGTAGAGGAGGCCGCCGCCACCGAGCACCAGCAGGTCCAGGTCGGACAGGACGTCCAGGATCTGTTTCTGCGGGACGCCCTCCCAGTCGACCACCTCGTCGGCGGCGGGCTGGTGAGCGCGGGTGTGCTCGGCGTCCCGGCTGAAGACGACGAGCCGGGCCTGCGGGCGGTGGACGCGCAGGCAGCCCAGGACGCAGGTGAGGATGGCCTCGTCGCCGATGTTGAAGCCGCCGTACGAGCCGAGCAGACCGATGCGCGGCCCCGGTCCTGGGGGCCGGAAGGGCTGGGTGGTGAGGGTCATCCGGAACTCCTGTCCAAGGAGCTGACGAGCAGTTCGGGGGTCCGGGACAGCTAGGTGGGCGCGGCGGGGGTCGGGGGCAGGCTTCATGGGTCGCTGCGGTCGCTGCCGCGGGCCGGGCCCGGGTTGCCTTGCCCGCGCAGAAGAAACCCCAAGGCGGGGACAAACCCCTCGACCAGTTACTTTCCGACGGGCAGCGTCATCTTTTCACGGGATCGGTGCCACCACCATCGCAGCGTCGGGCCCTCTGGGCGGGGCACCCCCCGGCTCGGGTGGGTGGTCCCGGCCGGTGAGGAAACCGGCGTCGCACGTCGACGCCCGCACCTCTCCTGCCTCACTCGCCGGGGCCTCACGCTGCGTGCATCACCCGAATGCCGTACGCCTCCGCGCCTCCCGGGCCCGGGCGGAGGACGCTGATCTCGGTAACTCGGCGCGCCCCCACGGCGCCCGCGGCCGGCGTCGGAAGAGAAGGCGGAGAAAGCGGCGTCGACAAGGCAACGACCAGGGTCCCGTACCGGCGCCGGGCTTCGAAAGGCCGCCGTCGTCACGTGCAGAGGAGACCTCAATGACCACCACATCCTCACGTACCTGGGAGCACGCCGTCGTCACCGGCGGTGCGGGATTCGTCGGCTCGCATCTGTGCGCCGCGCTGCTGGACTCCGGCGCGGCGGTCACCTGCGTGGACGACTTCAGCACCGGGCGGCCCGAGAACATCGCCCCGCTTCTGGAGCGCCCCGGATTCACTCTGGTCAACGCGAACGTCGCCGAACAGCTGCCCGTCAGGCGGCCCCCCGATCTCGTCCTGCACTTCGCCTCCCCGGCCTCCCCTGCCGACTACCTGCGGCTGCCCCTGCACACGATGGAGACCGGCAGCCTCGGTACCCGCCACGCGCTGGAACTTGCCCATGCGCACGGCGCCCGCTTTCTGCTCGCGTCGACGTCCGAGGTCTACGGCGACCCGCAGCAGAACCCGCAGGACGAGCGGTACTGGGGGAACGTCAACCCGGTCGGCCCGCGCAGTGTGTACGACGAGGCCAAGCGGTTCGGCGAGGCGCTCGCCACGGCGCACGCCGACGCGGAGGGCACGGACACGTGCATCGTGCGGCTGTTCAACACCTACGGCCCACGGATGCGCGGTCACGACGGGCGGGCCGTGCCGACCTTCGTTCGCCAGGCCCTGGGCGGCGAACCGCTCACGGTCACCGGCGACGGCGGCCAGACGCGTTCGCTGTGCTACGTCGAGGACACCGTCCGGGGCATCCTCGCGGCGGCGGGGCACGGCATGCGCGGGCCGGTGAACATCGGCAATCCGGGCGAGATCACCATGCTGGACCTCGCTCGCCTGGTCATCCGGCTCGCCGGTTCCTCCTCGGAGATCCGCTTCATCGAACGGCCGACCGACGACCCTGCCGTGCGCTGCCCGGACATCACGCTGGCCCGCGACAAGCTCGGCTGGGAGCCCACGGTGGACGCGGAGGAAGGCCTGCGCCGCACGATCGACTGGTTTCGCGCGACGGCCGACGCGAGCTGAGATCCCGCGGGCAGGCGGCGGCGCCGACCCGCTCCGAAGCGGAAATGAAGCGCTGAAGGGCCCTGACGCGCACCACGCTCACGCCCGCAGGCCCCCACTCACCGCACCCGAACCCCCTGGGACCCCTATGCGCATCCTCGGAATCAACGCCCTCTTCCACGACCCCGCCGCCGCCCTCGTGATCGACGGCCGCACCGTGGCTGCCGCCGAGGAGGAGCGGTTCTCCCGCCGAAAGCACGGCAAGCGGCCGGTGCCGTTCTCCGCCTGGGAGCTGCCGGAGAAGGCCGCCGCGTGGTGTCTGCGCCGGGCGGGACTGCGCCCGCGGGACCTGGACGCGGTCGCCTACTCCTACGACCCGCGGCTCGCCCGGCCCGCCGAGGCGATGGGCCTGGACGACCCCTGGGACCACCTCCGGCAGACGTACGCCCGCGAGGCCCCCGGCTTCCTAGCGGCCGCACTCCCGGGGCTCGACGCCGAGAAGGTCCGTTTCGTCCCGCACCACATGGCGCACGCCGCGTCCAGCGCCTTCGCCGCACCCGACGCCGGAGACTCGTCCGTGCTGGTGCTGGACGGTCGCGGGGAGCGCGCCTCGCACCTCGCGGCGCGGCGGGTCGGGGACCGGCTGGAGCCGCTGCACGCGCAGGAGCTGCCGCACTCCCTGGGCCTCATCTACGAGGAACTGACCGATCATCTGGGCTTCCTGCGGTCCTCGGACGAGTTCAAGGTGATGGCCCTGGCCTCGCACGGCAACCCGAGAGTGCTGGCCGAGCTGCGCCGGTACGTGTATCCCACCGGGGACGGCGGGTTCCACGCCGCGGGCGTCCCATGGCACGAGTTGTGCCCACCGCGCGGAGCGGACGAGCCGTGGACGCAGGAGCACGCGGACGTGGCGGCGAGCGCGCAGGCGGTGCTGGAGGAGACACTGCTCGACCTGGTGCGCTGGCTGCACGGCCGGACCCACCACAGCGTGCTCACCCTCGCCGGGGGCGTCGCGCTGAACTGTGTCGCCAACTCCCGTATCGCCCGCGAGGGCCCCTTCTCACGGGTGTGGGTGCAGCCGGCGGCCGGTGACGCGGGCACGGCGCTGGGCGGTGCGCTGCTGCTGGCCGCGGGCGCGGGGGACGCGCCGGAGCCGATGGCGGGCGCCGACCTGGGCCGGGACTGGTCCGACGCGGAGCTGGGCGCGTGGCTGAAGACGGCGGCCGTACCGTTCGAACGTCCGGCGGACATAGCGGAGACGGTGGCAGAGGCCCTCGCTGACAACGGGATCGTCGCCTGGTTCCAGGGACGCTCCGAGTACGGTCCCCGGGCGCTCGGCCACCGCTCGCTGCTGGCCCATCCCGGGCACGCGGGAAATCTCGAACGACTCAACGACGTCAAGGGACGTGAGCAGTTCCGGCCCGTGGCGCCCATGGTGCCGGCCGACCGCGCCGCCGAGATCTTCGACGGGCCGCTGCCCAGCCCTTACATGCTGTTCGTGCATGACGTGGCCGAGTCCTGGCGCGAGCGCATCCCGGCCGTCGTGCACGTCGACGGCACGGCCCGCATCCAGACCGTGGATCCGGCCCAGGAACCGCTGGTCGCCCGGATGCTGGACGCGTTCGAACGGCGCACCGGACTGCCGGTGGTGGTCAACACCAGCCTCAACACGGCCGGCCGGCCGATGGTCGACGATCCGCGCGACGCCCTGGAGTGCTTCGGCTCCTCACCGGTGGACCTGCTCGCCATCGGCCCGTACGCGATCCGGCGCGGCGAGTTCTTCCGCGCCACCGGGGAGGGGAGGGCCTGATGCGGAAGCACACGGCTCGGGCGGCACATGGCGTAGGACGCCCGCAAGCCCCCGCTACCGAGCGCACCGTCCGGGCGGCACGGCGACTGCAGGGCCCCACGCCGGGCCACGCGACCCCGGCGTCCCCCGGCCGCATGACCCGGTCCGCGTACCCCGCCGGCCCTACGGCCCCCGCCGCCGACCTCGAGCACGCCCCCCGGAGGCCCCGATGAGCGAGGCAGCACCGTCGGCCCCCGCCGCGTACGCCGACGACGCCTACGCGGTGGTGATCCCCACCCTCGGCCGCCCCAGTCTGACCGCCTGCCTGCGCGCGCTGGCCCGGTCCGGCGGTCCGCGCCCGGTTCGGCTGGTCCTCGTCGACGACCGCCCGGACCCCGCGGTGGCCGAGCTGACGGGCAAGGTTCCCGAGCAGTTGCGCGCGCTCACCACGGTCGTCCGGGGTGGCGCCCGGGGCCCTGCCGCGGCCCGAAACGCGGGGTGGCGGGCGGCCGGAAGCGTGCCTTGGATCGTGTTCCTCGACGACGACGTGGTGCCCAGCGCCTCCTGGGGGGAGGACTTGGCCCTCGACCTGGCCGGGGCGGCGTTCCGGACGGGCGCGGTCACCGCGCGGATCGACGTCCCCCTGCCGCCGGACCGCCGCCCCACCGACTGGGAACGCAACACCGCCGGACTGGCCACCGCCCGCTGGATCACCGCCGACATGGCCTACCGCAGGGCCGCCCTGGAGGCGGTCGGCGGTTTCGACGAACGCTTCCGGCGGGCCTTCCGGGAGGACGCCGAGCTGGCCCTGCGGATCATCGCGGCCGGCTGGACGGTGACGGCCGGGTGCCGCCGTACGACGCATCCGGTGCGGCCCGCGGGCCGCTGGGTCTCGGTACGGCTCCAGGCAGGCAACGCGGACGACGTGCTCATGACCCGGCTGCACGGCCGGACGTGGTGGCGCCGGGCGGGGGCGCCGCGCGGGCGGCTGCCCCGGCATCTGGCGGTGACCGGGGCGGCGGTGACGGGCCTTGCCTGCGCGGCCCTGGGTCGGCGCCGGGCGGCCGCCGCGTGCGCCGGGCTGTGGCTGGCCGGGACGGCCGAGTTCGCGCTGGCCCGGACCGTGCCGGGGCCGCGCACCCGCGACGAGGTGGCCACGGTGGCGCTGACCAGCGTGGCGATCCCCCCTGCGGCCGTGTGGCACTGGCTGCGCGGACAGCTCGTCCACCGTGGGGTGCTGCCCGTCACCGGGCCCGGGCCCGGTGAGCCGCCGCGTCACCCGCGGGCACCGGACCGGGAGCGGGTTCCCTCATGACGCCGCTCACGACGCCCCGCGAGCCGCGCCGGGCACCGGGACCGTGGCTGTTCGACGGCCCCCCGCAGCCCGTCCCCGACGGCTTTCCGGCCGCCGTCCTGTTCGACCGTGACGGCACCCTCGTCGTCGACGTCCCCTACAACGGCGACCCGGCGCGGGTCGTGCCGATGCCGACGGCGCGTGAAGCCGTCGACGCGGTGCGGGCACAGGGCATCCCGGTCGGCGTGGTGAGCAACCAGTCGGGCGTCGCCCGGGGCTTGTTGACGTACCGCCAGGTCGCGGACGTGCGACGGCGGGTGGACGACCTGCTCGGCCCGTTCGCGCTGTGGGCGGTCTGCCCGCACGGCCCGGACGACGGCTGCGGCTGCCGCAAGCCCGCGCCGGGCCTGGTGCTGGCCGCGTGCGCACGGCTCGGCGCGCCGGTCGACCGCACGGTCGTCATCGGCGACATCGGGGCCGACGTGACCGCCGCCCGCGCCGCCGGTGCCCGCGGCGTGCTGGTGCCGACCCCGGTGACCCGCCCCGAGGAGACCGCACAGGCCGAGACCACCGCTCCCGACCTCCGCGCGGCGGTCCGGCGCGCCTTGGCCCTGGCACCCGACTTGACACCGGGAGAGTCATGACGGCCGATTCCCGAACGCTGCCCCGCTCGCTGGTCGTTCGTCTGGACAGCGCCGGCGACGTTCTGCTGGCCGGTCCCGCCGTGCGGGCCGTGGCCACCGCATCGTCGTACACGGCGATGCTGTGCGGGCCCCAGGGGGCAAGCGCGGGGCGGCTGTTGCCAGGCGTGGACGAGGTGCTCGTGCACGACGCGCCGTGGGTGGGCCTGGAACCGGCGCCGGCCTCCCGGCAGGCGACCCGGCAACTGGTGGACACGCTGGCGGCCCGGCGCTTCGACCGGGCGCTGGTGCTCGTGTCGTACCACCAGAGCCCGTTGCCCGCGGCCCTGCTGCTGAAGCTGGCGGGGGTCGCCTGGACGGCCGCCGACAGCGAGGACTACCCGGGGGCCCTGCTGAACCTGCGCCACCACCGGCAGCCGCACCGGCACGAGGTGCTGGCGGCGCTCGACCTGGCCCGGGCCGCGGGATTCGCCCTGCCGCCGGGCGACGACGGGGCGCTGCGTATCGCGCCGCCGCCGGACACGACCCACCTGACCGGACCCGATCCGTACGTGGTGCTGCACCCCGGCGCCGCCGTGCCCGCGCGGGCGTGGAGCGCCGGGCGGGCGGCCCGGGCGTCTGCCGCGCTGTCCGCCGCCGGGTACCGCGTCGTCGTCACCGGCGGCCCCGGCGAGCGGGACCTGACCGCCCGGGTGGCCGGGGCGCATGCCCTCGACCTGGGCGGGGTCACCGATCTGGAGCGGCTTGCCGGTGTGCTCGCCGGGGCGCGGGTCGCGGTGATCGGCAACACGGGACCCGCGCATCTGGCCGCCGCCGTCGGCACGCCGGTGGTGTCGCTGTTCGCGCCGGTGGTCCCCGCCGAGCTCTGGCGGCCGTACGGCGTCCCGCATGTGCTGCTCGGTGACCAGAAGGCGACCTGCGCGGGCACCAGGGCCCGGAACTGCCCCACGCCGGGCCATCCCTGTCTCGACGGGATAGGTGACGCGGAAGTGCTGGCCGCGGTGACCGCACTGAGCACAAACCAACCAGTCGGAACGAATGACTTCAGGCAGACAAGAAAGACATACCGGACAGGGCCCGTACTGAACCAGGACCCGTCGCCCAGGTCGGCCGGCACGCGCGGGCCGGGCGGCAGGGCCGGAACGGAACGAGGAGCGGCCAAATGAACATCCTGTTATGGCATGTGCACGGCTCCTGGACCACGGCGTTCGTCCAGGGACCTCACACCTACCTCGTTCCTGCCACTCCGGGTCGCGACGCGGACGGCCTCGGCCGCGCCCGCACGTTCTCTTGGCCCCCCTCGGTGCGGGAACTGACGCCCGCCCAGCTGCGGGACGCGGAGGTGGATCTCGTGATCCTCCAGCGCCCCCACGAACTGGAGCTGGCCGAGCGCTGGCTGGGCGGCCGGCGTCCCGGCCGTGACCTGCCCGCCGTCTACCTGGAGCACAACGCCCCGGACGGCGACGTGCCCACGACCCGGCACCCGTTCGCCGACCGCGACGATCTGAAGCTGGTGCACGTCACCCACTTCAACCGCCTTTTCTGGGACTGCGGCAGCACCCGCGTCGAGGTGATCGAGCACGGCATCGTCGACCCGGGCCACCAGTACACCGGCCGCCTTCCCCGCGCGGCCGTCGTCGTGAACGAACCGCTGCGGCGCGGCCGCTACACCGGGACCGACCTGCTGCCCGAACTGGCCCGCGCCACACCCCTGGACGTCTTCGGCATGCGAACCAAGGGGCTGGCCGACCACCTCGGCCTGCCCGAGGAGCGCTGTCGCTCCGCCGATCTGCCGCAGAGCGAACTCCACGCGGCCATGGCCGAACGCCGGATGTATCTGCACCCGGTGCGCTGGACGTCGCTCGGTCTGTCGCTCCTGGAGGCGATGCACCTGGGCATGCCGATCGTGGCGCTCGCCACCACGGAGACCGTCGAGGCCGTCCCGCCGGACGCGGGCACGCTGTCCACCCGTCCCGAGGTGCTGGCACATGCCGCTCGGCGCTACCTCGAAGAACCGGAGGCCGCCGTCGAGGACGGCGCCCGGGCCCGTCAGGCGGCCCTCGAACGCTACGGGCTCAAGCGCTTCCTGAACGACTGGGAGCGTCTGCTGACGGAGGTGCGCTCATGACGTCAACGGTCGGATCCCTGCCGCACAGCGACTTGGACGCAGAAGGGCCGGGCTCGCTGTCCATCGCCCTGGTCTCCGAGCACGCGAGCCCGCTGGCCGCGCTGGGCGGAGTCGACGCGGGCGGGCAGAACGTCCATGTGGCCTGCCTCGCGAGCGCGCTGGCAGACCGGGGCCACCACGTGACGGTGCACACCCGCCGCGACGACCCCGACCTGCCAGACATCGTGCCCCTGCGCGACGGCGTCGAGGTGCACCACGTCCCGGCGGGGCCGGCGGAGCCCATACCCAAGGACGAACTGCTGCCTCACATGGGGGACTTCGCCCACCAACTGACCCGGCTCTGGCGGGCCCGGCCGCCCGACGTCGTGCACTCGCACTTCTGGATGTCAGGACTCGCCTCGCTGCGCGCGGTGCGCTCCCTGGACCTGCCCCTGCTGCACACCTATCACGCGCTGGGCACGGTGAAGAGGCGGCACCAGCAGCTCGCGGACACCAGCCCGCCACAGCGGATCGGCCACGAGACGGACGTCGGCCTGGGCTGCGACCGGGTGGTCGCCACCTGCCGGGACGAGGTCATGGAGCTGACCCGGATGGGCATCTGCGCCGACAAGGTCGGCGTCGTGCCGTGCGGGGTCGACACCGAGCTGTTCACCCCCCGGGGACCGGTCGCGAAGCACCGGACCCGGCGCTACCGGCTGCTTCAGCTGGGCCGGCTCGTCCCCCGCAAGGGCGCGGCGGTCTCCGTCGCCGCGCTGACCCGGCTGCCGGACACCGAACTCCTCATCGTCGGCGGTCCCCCGAAGGACCGGCTCGACGAGGACCCGGAGGTCTGTCGCCTGCGCGCCCTCGCCCGTCGGGCCGGGGTCGCCGACCGGGTCCACTTCACCGGCGGGGTGCCCAGCCACCAGGTGCCCGCGCTGCTGCGCGGCTCCGACGTGGTGCTCTGCCCGGCCGACTACGAGCCCTTCGGCATCGTCCCGCTCGAGGCGATGGCCTGCGGCCGCCCCGTCGTCGCCAGCGCGGTGGGCGGCCAGCTGGACACCGTCGCCGACCCGGCCACCGGACGGCTGGTGCCGCCCCAGGACCCCGAGGCACTCGCCCGGGCCGTCGCCGAACTGCTGGCCCGGCCCGAGGTTCGGGAGACGTGCGGCGCCGCCGGGCGCCGTCGTGTGCTGCGCCGCTACGGCTGGAACCGCGTCGCGGCCGAGACCGAGGCGGCGTACTGCGCCGTCCTGGACGCCCGCCACGCCGCGACGGAGGTGGTGTGAGCCCTCGACGCCCGCCGGTCCGGGCGGCCCCGCCCGGTCTTCGACAGCGTTCCGACCCACCGCACAGCACCGACGCCCGAAGGAGGTGCGGGTCCGGCCGCCGTCCCGTGTGACGCGGTACGCCCGACCAGCATGAGCGAATTCGTGAACCCCGCGTCACCCCTGTCCCCCGCCCCGGCCGCCTTGGAGACCGCACAGAGCCACTGCCGGTCCTTGGAGCAGGCGCTGGTCCGGCTGCGCCGGGACGGGCTCGGCCGGATAGCCGGCTGGGGCGGCCGGCTTGCCGCCGTCCTGCCGGCCGGCGGCCGCCTCCTGGCCGCGGGCAACGGCGGCAGCGCCGCCCAGGCCCAGCATCTGACCGCCGAGCTGGTGGGCCGGTACGGCAGGGAGCGGCCCGCGTTTTCGGCCATCTCCCTGCACGCCGAGACCTCCAGTCTCACCGCTCTCGGCAACGACTACGGGTTCGACCAGGTGTACGCCCGTCAGGTGGCCGCCCACGGCCGCCCCGGGGACGTCCTCGTGCTGCTCTCAACCTCCGGCCGCAGCGCCAACCTGATCAGCGCGGCCGCCACCGCCCGGACGGCGGGCCTGAGCGTCTGGGCGCTGACGGGACCCCGGCCGAATCCGCTGGCCGAGGCCGCCGACGAGGCACTGTGCATCGACGCCGACACGACGGCGACCGTCCAGGAGGCCCATCTGGTCGCCGTGCACCTGCTGTGCGAGGCCTTCGACACGGCACTCGCCCCCCGCGCCGCGTCCCGCGCCGTCGCCGCCCACGGGAGGGTCTCGTGACGGCGCCGAAGCCGCTGGTGGTCGTCGGGGACGTACTGCTGGACGAGGACATCGAGGGCGTCGCCACCCGCCTGGCCCCCGACGCGCCCGCTCCGGTCGTCGACGTCACCCAGGACCGCACACATCCCGGCGGTGCGGGGCTGGCCGCGGCCCTGGCGGCCCGCGGTGGGCGCGAGGTGATCCTGGTGACCGCCCTCGGCGACGACGCCGCGAGCGAGGCGGTACGCCGTCAGCTGCGCGGCAGGGTCCGGCTGGTGGAGATTCCGCTGACGGGCAGCCTGCCCGTGAAGACCCGCGTGCTGGCGGGCGGGCGCCCCCTGGTGCGGATCGACCGGGGCGGCGGCGTTCCCGGTGAACCCGACGGGGCGGTACGGGAGGCACTCACCCAGGCCCACGCCGTACTCGTCGCCGACTACGGGCGGCACACCGCGAGCGCCGTCCGTCAGCATCTCGCCGCGGTGGCGCCGCGCACCCCGCTGGTGTGGGATCCGCATCCCAAGGGAGCGGAGCCCGTCCCCGGGGCGCGGCTGGTCACGCCGAACGCCGCAGAGGCGCGCGGCCTGTGCCCCTCCCCGGAGTGCGGGGCCTCCGGAGGCTCCAGGAGCGACTCGCTGCGCGCACACGCCGAACGCGGGGCGGCGCTCGCGGAGCGCTGGCAGGCGGCCGGAGTCGCGGTGACGCTCGGCGACCGGGGAGTCCTGCTGGCCCGGCCGGGCGACGGCACGCCGATGCTGATCCCACCGCCCTACCAGGCCACCGGGGACCCGTGCGGCGCCGGTGACTGCTTCGCCGCCGCGACCGCCACGGCACTGGCGGACGGCGCGCTCCCGGAGGAGGCCCTCCAGCGGGCGGTGGCCGAAGCGGCCGCGTTCGTGTCGGAGGGCGGGGCCGGCAATCCGGCGCTGTGGCGGACCACGCCCGCCCTGCCCGCCACCGGCGGGCGGGGCTCGGACCCCCTCGCCCTCGCCGAGCAGGTCCGGGCGCGCGGCGGGACGGTGGTCGCCACCGGCGGCTGCTTCGACCTGCTGCACGCCGGTCACGTGGGGCTGCTGGACAGCGCCCGCAACATCGGCGACTGCCTCATCGTCTGCGTCAACTCGGACGCCTCCGTCGCCCGGCTCAAAGGCCCGGGACGACCGCTCAACCCGGTGGCGGACCGGGCCCGCGTCCTGCAGGCCCTCGGCAGCGTCGACGCCGTGGCGGTCTTCGACGAGGACACCCCCGAGCAAGTGCTCGCCCGGCTGCGGCCCGACGTGTGGGTGAAGGGCGGCGACTACTCCGTCCAGGACCTGCCCGAGGCCGAGTCCCTGCGTGCCTGGGGCGGGCAGGCGGTGGTCCTGCCCTATCTGGACGGCCGGTCCACGACAGTGCTGGCACGTCGTGCCGCCCGGGCCGCCGCCCGATGACCGCCCGGCCGGTCCCCCGGGTGCTGGTGCTGCGCGCGCTCGGTCTGGGCGACCTGCTGACCGCGGTGCCCGCCCTGCGGGCGCTGCGCCGGCACGCCCCGGGTCATGAGCTGGTGCTGGCCGCCCCGGAACGGCTGTCCGAGCCGGCCGCCGCCACCGGCCTGGTGGACCGGTTGCTGCCCACGTCCGCCCCCGGCCGGGAGGTGCCGACCGATCTGCCCTGGACGGGCCCCGCGCCCGACCTGGCTGTGGACCTGCACGGCAACGGCCCGCCGAGCCACCTGCTGCTGCAGCGCCTGCGCCCGCACCGCCTGCTCGCCTACGCGCACCCGGACACGCCGGACGTCACCGGCCCCGTCTGGCGCCAGGACGAGCACGAACGGGACCGCTGGTGCCGGCTGCTGCGCTGGTACGACATCCCGGCCGACCCTGCGGACCTGGGCATTCCGTTGCCCAGGACGGCCTCCCCGGCGCCGGGCGCCGTCGTCGTTCACCCCGGCGCCGACGCCCCCGCCCGCTGCTGGCCGAAGGAACGGTTCGCGGCCGTGGCCCGGGAACTGCGCCGGTGCGGTCACGACGTCGTGGTGACCGCCGGTGCGGGCGAGGGCGCGCTGGCCGCGTACGTGGCCGCGGAGGCCGGGCTGCCACCGGGAGCGGTTCTCGGCGGGACCGGTGAGGTGCCGTTCCACCAACTGGCCGCGCTGATCGCGGAAGCCCGCTGCGTGCTGGTGGGCGACACCGGGCCGGCCCATCTGGCCACCGCGCTGGGCACCTGCTCGGTCGTCCTCTTCGGGCCGGTCGCCCCTCGGCTGTGGGGGCCGCCGCCCGACTCGCGCCATCGGGTGCTGTGGCATCCCGGGGAGGACGACGCGGCCCGGCCGGGCGACGCCCACGGCCGGGTACCGGACGCCCGGCTGCGGCAGATCGGCGTCGAGGAGGTGGTGGAGGCGGTGCGGGCGGTGACGGAGGGGGTGACCGGCGCGCCGGTCACCGGGTCCTCCCCCCGCTGAGGCCTCCGCCGGGCCGCCCCGCTGCCTCAGGCAGCCGTGCCGAGCGCGGGCTGCGCTGCCGTCGCGTCGCGCTCGCCGGTCCGCAGCGGCACGGGGCCCGGCGTGCGACGGTTCCGCAACAGGTAGCCCGAACCCAGGGCGCCGGCGACGACCAGGCCGCCGATCACCAGGGCGCCCCTGGCTCCGGCGACTTCCATCAGCAGGCCGAGCAGCGGCGGACCGGCAAGTCCCCAGCCCGTGCTGATGCTGCCCCAGACACCGAGGACGCGGCCGCGCATGTGGGCGGGCGGGTCGGTCTGCAGGACGGTCGTACCGGCGGTGTCCGAGACGGACTCCACGACGGCCATGGGCAGCACGAGCACGAGGAGGACGGCGATCGACGGCGACAGCCCCGCCACCGCCTGGAGCAGCGCGCCGACGGCGGCCAGGGCACCCACCAGCCGCACCGAGGGCTTGCGCAGCCGCGCGCCGAGCACGGCGCCGACGATGCCACCGACGGCGAGGACGGTCGAGACGGTGCCGAAAGCGCCGGCGCCGGCCGCGAGCGGGCCGGTGACGAGGACGGCGAGGGTCAGGCCGTAGTTCCGGCCGAAGATCGCGCTCAGTCCGGTGATCCCCGCGAGAGCGACCAGCCTGGGGCGGCGCGCGAAGTAGGCGAGGCCCTGCCGCACGCTCATGTCCTGCGCCTGCTGTCGTGCCGCCGCCTCGGTGCCCCGCAGGGCGGGGACGACGTACTTGACCGCTGCGGCGGCGGGGCGCAGGAACGGGATGACCGAGGCGACGAAGAGGAACGACAGCCCGTTGGCCGCGTAGGCGGCGGCCGTGCCGAGGAAGCCGACCGCGATGCCGGCGAGCGCGGTGCCGGCGAGTCGGCCCGCACTGTGCACCAGCGAACCGACCCCGATCGCGGAGGGCACGTCCTCGGCGGGGACGAGGTCGTTGCCCAGCAAGGCGCAGGCGGGTCCGTCGACCGTGGCGATGGTTCCGGTGACGGCGGCCAGCACCAGCAGGACGGTCAGGTCGAGCCGGTCGGTCGCCACCAGCAGGGCCGTCACGAGGGCGACCACGCCGAGCAGCGCCTGGCTGACGAGGGCGGTGAGTTTCCGGGGCCAGCGGTCGACGGCGGCGCCGCCCACCAGGCTCACCAGGAGCGCGGGCGCGGCCTGCACGGAGACGGACAGCCCGGTGGCCGCGGCCGACCCCGTGATCTGCAGCACCAGCAGGTTCTGCACGGTGAGCTGCATCCACGTTCCGGCGTTCGACACGAAGTTCGCGAGCGACCACCAGCGCATGCTGCGGTACTTCAGGGACCGCCACGGCGAGCTGGAGCCGGCGGCGGAAGGCATGGAGGAGGCAGGTGAGGAAGGCACAGGAACACTCGGAGACAGGGGCGCGGTCGGCGCGGGAGCGGTCGTTCAATCCGGCTGAGCTCGGAACACCGGCTGCGCTGCGCGGCCGCTCCACCTGGATCTGGGCGTCGCCCATCGTGGCAGACGGAACGTGTGAGCCGGGACCGGCGCGCGCACCGCGCGAAGATCCACGAAGGGCAACCGACCGTCGTGCTCAGGGATTTACCAACGCGTGTGCACTTGCTCACAGGTTCCTGCGCCCATCGCGTTATGCGACGCACGTCACGGGAACGCGGGAGCTGAAACCTCACCACAGTGGAGGAGTCATGGCTGGTATCAGCCCTCCGGATCTGCAGAAGGCCCTGTCCGGTGCGGAGTACCCGGCCGACCGCGAACAACTGGTCGAGGTCGCCCGGCACAATCACGCGCCCAAGGAGGTCACGGATCGGATCGAGCACCTCGGCAAGGAGCAGTACGAGAACCCGGCCGAGGTGAGCAAGGCCGTCTTCCGGAACGAGTGACACCCACACGCCCCTGGCGGCGGTCGGCCTGGCGCCCGGCCGCCGCTTCGTGTGGCCGCGGCGCCGCTCCTGCGCGATCCGCCGCGGACGGTGACACCGCGTGACGGATGGTCAGTTTCGGCACATGGCTCAGCGCCATCCGCGCACCTTCCGCCTGGGCGCCGCTCACGGGGTCGCCCGGTCCAGCAGCCGGGCCGCTTGTTCGATGCGTTCGGGGAGCCTCTCCCGGTCCCTCAGCGCCGCGGGGAGCCGCGCGAGGGTGCCGCGCAGGGCTGTGCCGGCCTCCCGTTCGCCACGGGCCGCTGCGGCACAGAGGTGAGCGGTGTGCCGTAGCGCGACCTGCACGGGGCGGCGCAGCCATGCGGTGAGCAGGGCGTTGCGCAGCTGTGCGGCCGAGCGGCCGGGGCGCTCGCCCGGGTCGGGGTGGTGCAGGGCCGTCACCGTGGGCACATGGCTCACGCCCCAGCCGCGGGCCGCCAGATCGTAGGCGAGCAGGGTCTCCTCGCCGCCGAAGAACAGCACCGGGTGGTAGCCGCCGGCCTCCAGGAACGCCTCGCGCCGGACCACCGCCGCGCAGGCGAGGAACCCCAGGACCGGTCGTCCGGGCAGGTCGGCGGCGGGCGGCAGCGGTGAGGCGGCGAGCACGGAGTTCAGCGGATCCTCGAGGGCGTCGGGGCCGACCAGGGTCCGCGCGGCCAACAGGCCCAGGCGCGGGTAGGCGTCGAGGAGGTCGGCGGCTGTGTCCAGGGCGCCCGGCGCCCACCACGAGTCGTCGTCGCTGAAGGCGACGTAGGGCGTCGTGGCGTGCCGTACCGCGAGGTTGCGGCCCAAGGCGCCGGTGTTGTGCCCGGCGGCCAGGAGGTGCGCGGGCACCGGGTGCTGCCGTACGGCCTCCACCGTCCCGTCGACGGAGCCGTTGTCGACGACGACGATCTCCGGGTGTTCGGGCAGCGCGGCCAGCCGGTCAAGGGTGCGCAGGACACTCCGCCGCCTGTTGCGCGTGATCATCGCGACGGTGACCCGGCAAGGGCGCCGATCGGCCACGGCGGGCCATGGGACGACGACTTCGGCCACGGGGTCCTCCAGGTGAGGTGTCGGGAACGGCGGGCAACGGGCCTCCCCCGCCCACGCCGTACCGCCGGACGCACGGCGAAACCCCCCGCGATCTCCCACGCGCACAGTCACGCGTCGGCCAGCTTCCGCACGGCACTCGCCACCTCCTGTGCCGTGGCGTCCCCGCCTGCCAGGACGGCCGGCACGCCGTAGGGGCCGCGCCGCTCGGGCGGCGGCTCCGGGGGGACGAGCGAGACGACCGGCGTGCCGTTGGCCGCGGCCAGGTGGACCGCGCCGGAGGATCCGGCCACGACGACATCGGCGGCCCGCAGTACGCCGGACAGCCGCCGCGCGTCGGTTCGGCCGCCCAGGTCGACTGCCGTTCCGCCGCTTACGTACCCGGTCAGCGAGGTCTCCTCGGGGCCGCCGGTGACGACGACGCGGTGCCCCGTGTCGGCGAGCAGCGCGACGACCTCCGCGCAGCGGACGGGCGGGGATCCGGCACCGGGGTGGACGACGACGTAGGGACCGTTGCCGGTGAGGCCGACGGTGTCCGGCGCGGGCACCACGCGCAGCCGTCCGTCGTCTCCCGCTCGGGGGACGAAGCCCATGGCCGAGGCCGCGTCGAGTGCCGCCTCGACGTCGTGCCGGCCCGGAGGCCGGGACGGGACGCTCCGGTCGGCGCCGGTACGGGGCACCTGCGCCCGGCTCAGCAGGTCCACGGCGGACGACGGGTTCCCCCCGTAGGGTGCGAGGACGAGGGCCACGTCGTAGGCCTCGTCCCGTAGCCGCCGGACGAGGGCGGCATCGTCGTCGAGCGGCGATGCCCCGGGCACTTCGAGTACTTCGTCGACGTGCGGCAGCAGTCGCGCCGCGGGCACGCCACCGGGTTCGCAGAGCACGGCCACCCGGCCGGCCCGCGCGGCCACCGCGCGCACCGCCGGTCCGGCCAGCAGCACTCCGCCGAAGCCGTCGAGTCGCACGACGAGGGCCTTCACGTGAGCCGCTCCCCCGTCGGCCGGTCCGGGTCACCGGCAACGCGCACGCCCGGGCCTTCCTCGGGGCCCGTCGAGGGACCGCCGGTCACCGCATACTCGCCACCGGGTGTGCGCGGGCCCGCGAAGTGGTCGATCGTCCGCTTGAAGCCTTCCTTCCAGGACACCGTGGGCATCCAGCCGAACAGTTCGGAGGCGAACGACGGATCGGGCCGCCGCCGGGCGGGACCGGGGGTGTGAGCCGTGCCGAACTCCAGGCCCCCGCGGCAACCGGTCAGGTCGATCACCCGGCGGGCGATCTCCTGGACGGTCGTCTCGTCCCCGCCACCGATGTCGACGGGGCGCAGGGACCGGCTCGCGGCGACGCGCAGCACCCCCTCGACCACGTCGTCGACGTAGCACAGGGAGCGGGCGCCCGTCCCGTCGTCCTTCACGGTGACCGGACCGCCCGCCAGGGCCTGCTCGACGATGACCGGGATCGATTCAGGGCCGTCCGCGCGCATCCGCGGGCCGTAGGTGTCGAAGAGGCGCACGATTCCCGCGTCCGTGCCGTGCGCGACGGCGTACGCGGCCGTCAGTGCCTCGGAGAAGCGCGTGGTCACGTCGTACACCCCGCCGGGTCCGTCGGATGCGGAGTCGTCAGGCGCCTCCCCCGGCGTGGCAGGCCCCAGAGGGTCCCCGCGCACCCGCCCCGTCGAGGCGAGCAGGAACCGCGCCCCGGCCCGGGCCGCGACGGCCAGCGCGTTGCGGGTGCCGAGGCCGGCGGCGTCCAGCGCCTCCAGCGGGCGGTCCCGGCAGTCGGCCGGGGAGGCGGGACCCGCGCAGTGCAGGACCAGGTCGTAGGGCCCGTCCAGCGCGTCCTGCACATCGGGGTCCGTCACGTCGAGCTCCAGGAACCGGAAGCCCGGGTGGCCGGCGAGGTGCCGGATGTTGTCCGCCGAGCCGGACGACAGGTGGTCCGCGCAGTCGACGCCGACACCGGCTTCGATCAGGCGTTCGCATAAATGCGAACCCAGGAACCCTGCTCCGCCGGTCAGCAGGGCTCGCCGCCAGGGGGGCCGCGTCGCGGGCACCGCAGAAATGGCCGTCGTGGTCATCAGCCCGACCTCCCTTCCGCCGCTGAGGCACATGCCCCCTCGTGAAGCCCCCGCGGTGTCCGCCGCCTTTCGGCGACGGCAGCCCGAGTGCCCCCGCCGGGTCCTTCATACTCGGCCGCCCGCAGCGCCCGTGCCACACGAGCCTGCGCGAAGCGGTTCGTACGCGGCAGAGCGTTCAGGCTCGCCGCACTCGGGACACTCACAAGTGCGGCACCGGCCGGGGGGGACCGGTCGGCGCAGGGCCGGTGACCCTGCGGGGCAAGGTCGCGCTGGGCGGTTGTCCGGTGGGGCGGGTGCTGCTGCCGGCGGTGGACGGCGCACCCGAGTACCGCACCGGCCTGACGATCGCCGAGGTGGCGGACACGATGCGGCGGCTGGGCTCGGTGCATGCCTTCAGCCGACGATCAGGGACACAGGGACCTCACGGTCTGAGGCCGCTCACGATGTCGGCCGTGGCCGTGAGGCCGCTGTGGATGGTCGGGGCGATGCTCGAACCGGCGAGGTAGAAGCCGAGCAGCAGGCAGACGATCGCGTGCGTGAGCTTGAGCCCCCCGTTGCGTACGAAGATCACCGCCAAGATGAAGAGCAGCAGCACCACAGAGATGGAAATCGCCATCGTCAACCTCCTCCGCCACGTCCGCTTCGCGGCGTTCGGCCGCAAGTGTGGCGTAGCGGAGGGTTCCTCCGGGCGGCTGACCTGTCCCCCGAAAGTGTGGTGTCCGCGGCAGTGTGGTGTCCGCGGCCGGCGGGCGGGTGAGGGCTACGCCCGCTCGTGGGCGTCCAGGAACGCCTCCAGCCCGAGCAGGTCGTCGGTGTTGAGGAAATCGACGTCCGCGGCGAGCAACTCGCGCCACAGCGCGTCCCGTTCCGGCCCCGCGACGTCCGGCGTGGCCCAGAACCGCACCTTCTGCCCGCGCGAGTGCGCCGCCCGCATGATGCCGCGCAGCTTCTGCCGCTCGGCCGCCGGGAACTCGCCCGCGCCCCGCCAGGTGAAGTTCAGGGTCCAGTTGTCGCTGATCAGCGGGACGAAGGAGGCGGGCGCCGGGCTGCCGAGGTCCGCGAGCCGGCCGTCGTAGAAGGCGCGGCGCACCTTCTGCGTCTCCATCGGCCCACGCGCCGCCCGGTCGCCGGAAATGACGGCGGTGACCGGTCCGGGGAGGACCTTGCCGTGGGCGTACGTCGTGAACAGGTGCCGGTAGCGACGCAGATGACGGTCGAGTTCGCGGTAGGTCGAGGCGCCCTCGGTCTTGATGTCGATCAGCAGCTGGAGCGAGCCGCGGTGATCGCGGTGGACCGAGCCGCGGTTGGCCTTGACGCGGGCGGCGAGGGTGTCGAGGTAGAGGGACTCCAGGGTGCGGGCCGGGTCGAGGTCCTCGGGGTCGTGGGCGACGAGGAGCTGGTCGCCGACCAGGTAGATGTCGGCCTCGACACTGCCGAAGCGGTGGTCGAGGGCGTCGAGCAGCGGCCGGGGGTGCTCGTAGTCGTTGTGCGCGTGGGCACGCCACAACGGGCGCGGCGGGCGCGGGCGGGGCGTGCGGTCGTCCGCCAGCGCGCTCGCGCCGGGCAGGGCCACCGCGCCCGCGAGGGCGGCGCCGAAGGTGGTGAGGGCTCTGCGACGGGTGGTGAGGGCCATGCTCGGCCTCCCTGGTGTGGGCGGGGAACGGAACCTCAGCGAGTATGGGGTTCGCCGCCGCTCAACTGGCAGATGGCGGCGGTCGAGTTGGCCGGACCGCCGCCATGAGTTCACTTCACCGGCGTACACGCACCGAAAAGCCCGCCCCAGGTGGGACGGGCTTTCCTCAGGGTTCCCGCGTGCTTCGGCGGCGCGTCTCCAGATGTACCTCAGGGGGCCTGAAGGTCCACCAGCTCGGCAAGCGCCGTACGGTGGGCGCCCGCGGAGCCGTACGCGAGGGAGTCCGCCTTGGCCCGCTTCAGATACAGGTGTGCCGGGTGCTCCCAGGTCATCCCGAGGCCGCCGTGCAGTTGCAGCGCCTCCTCGGCGGCCCGCACGGCCACGGGCGCGGCGTACGCCTGGGCGACCGCCACGGGCACGTCGGCGTCCTCGCCGGTCGCCAGTGCGTCCGCCGCGCCGCGTGCCGCGGCCCGCAGGTGGACGACCTCCAGCCACCGCTGGGCGAGCCGGTGCTTGAGCGCCTGGAATCCGCCGACGGGTCGGTTGAACTGCTTGCGGTCCTTCAGGTAGCGGACCGTCTCGGTCAGCGCCCAGTCGGCGAGCCCGAGTTGCTCGGAGGCGAGCAGTCCGGCGCCGGCCCGCAGGGCGCGGCGGACGGCCGGTCCGGCCTCGCCGAGGCGACGGCCCGCAGCGCCGCTCAACGTGACGGTCGCAAGGGGCCGGGTGAGGTCGAGGGAGACCTGCGCAGTGACGGTCGCGGCCGAGGCGTCGACCGCGTACAGACCGCCGTCGTCCGCGGGTACCAGCAGCAGGCCGGCACCCGTCGCGTCGGCGATGCCCGTCAACTCGCCGTGCAGCGTTCCGCCTTCGAGCCGTACGGTCTTGAAGGCGGCGCCGGGAGCGGTGTGCAGGGCGACGGCGAGCGCACCGACCAGCGTCGCGGACGCCAGCTGCGCCAGCAGGTCGTCGGCCCCGCACTCCAGCAGCGCCTCCGTCGCGACGACGGCACTCGTCAGGTACGGCACGGGCGCGACCGCGCGCCCGAGTTCCTCCAGGACGACGGCGGCTTCCCGGTGGGTGGCGCCCTGGCCGTCCAGTTCTTGCGGGATCAGCAGACCCGCGAGGCCCATGCCGTCGGTGAGCGTCTTCCACAGCGAGACGTCGTGCGGGGTGTCCGACTCGGTGCGCGCGATCACCCCGGCCGGGTCGCAACGGTCGGCGAGCAGATCCCGCACCGCCGATCGCAGGGCCTCTTCCTCCTCCGAGTAGAGAAGATCGGTCATCGGGCCAGGTCCTTCCAGGCGACGTCCTTGTCGGTGCGCGGCTCGGAGGGCAGTCCGAGGACGCGTTCGGCGACGATGTTCAGCAGGACCTCGCTGGTCCCGCCCTCGATGCTGTTGCCCTTGGAGCGCAGGTAGCGGTAGCCGGCGTCGCGGCCGGTGAAGTCCACCAGCTCGGGGCGGCGCATGGTCCAGTCGTCGTACAGCAGCCCTTCCTCCCCGAGGAGTTCGACCTCCAGGCCGCTGATCTCCTGGTTGAGACGGGCGAAGGCGAGCTTCATGCCGGAGCCCTCGGGGCCGGGCTGGCCCGCGACGAGCTGCTGGCGCAGCCGTTCGCCGGTGAGCCGGGCGACCTCGGCCTCCACCCACAGGGTGAGCAGCCGCTGGTGGAGGTCGTGGGTGCGCAGTTCCGGGCGCTCGCGCCAGGTTGCGGACACGGGGCCGATCATCCCGCCCTCGCGGGGCAGTCGCATGCCGCCGATGGAGACGCGCTCGTTCATGAGGGTGGTCTGCGCGACGCGCCAGCCGTCGCCGACCTCACCGAGGCGACGCGCGTCCGGGATCCGGACGTCCGTCAGGAACACCTCGTTGAACTCGGCCTCGCCGGTGATCTGGCGCAGCGGCCGCACCTCGACGCCGGGGTCGGCCATGTCGCAGACGAAGTACGTGATGCCCTGGTGCTTGGGGACGTCCGGGTCGGTGCGGGCGATGAGGATGGCCCAGCGGGCGACGTGCGCGCTGGACGTCCACACCTTCTGCCCGTTGACCACCCACTCGTCGCCCTCGCGCACGGCCCGGGTGCCGAGCGCTGCGAGGTCGGAGCCGGCACCGGGCTCGCTGAACAGCTGGCACCAGACCTCCTCCCCCACCCACAGGGGCCGCAGAAACCGCTGCTTCTGCTCCTCGGTGCCGTAGCGCAGGATCGTCGGCGCGGCCATGCCCAGGCCGATGCCGATCCGCCGGGGGTCGTTGTCCGGTGCGCCCGCGGCCTCCAACTCGGCGTCGACCACCGCCTGGAGGGAGCGCGGGGCGCCGAGCCCGCCGAGCCCCTCGGGGTAGTGCACCCAGGCCAGCCCGGCGTCGAAGCGGGCTTTGAGGAAGTCGTCACGGTCCGTGGACGCGGGCGGATGCGCGGCCAGCAACTCCTGGGTCCGTCGGCGCAGTTCGGCGGCGTCGGTCATGCGGTCGCTCCGTTCCCGGGGACGACGGCGACGCGGCCGGTGGTCACTCCGTCGGCGACCCGCTGCACGGCGGCCGCGGCCCCGCTCAGCGGCACCCGCTCGCTCACCAGCGGCTTGATCGCGCCCCGGGCCGCCAGTTCGCTGAGCTGCTCGTGGCAGTGCTGGACCAGCTTCGGATTCCTGGTGTTGTACAGGCCCCAGTGCAGGCCGAGGATCGAGTAGTTCTTCACCAGGGCGTGGTTGAGCGCGGGGCTCGGGATCGCGCCGCTCGCGAAGCCGACGACCACGATCCGGCCCTCGAAGGCGACCGTCTTGGCGGACTGGGTGTACGCCTCGCCGCCCACAGGGTCGTAGATCACGTCCGCGCCCCGGCCGCCGGTGGCCTCCTTGACCGCCGCGACGACGTCGTCGGCACGCCGGTCGATCACGACGTCGCAGCCGAGCTCACGGGCGACGGCGGCCTTCCCGGCGCCGCCCACGACGCCGATGACCGTGGCGCCGGCCGCCTTGCCGAGCTGGACGGCGGCGCTGCCGACACCCCCGGCGGCGGCGTGGACGAGCAGCGTCTCGCCCGCTTCCAGCCGGGCCCGACGGTGCAGGCCGAACCAGCCGGTCTGGTAGCCGATGTGCAGGGCGGCTGCCTCGGCGTCGTCCAGGGCGTCGGGCGCGGGCAGCAGGGCGGCCGCGTCGGCGACGGCGTACTCGGCGAAACCGCCGTGCGGCAGCGCCGGGTTGGCGAGCACGCGGCGGCCGTCCTCGGTCTCGCCGCAGATCTCCACGCCGGGCGTGAAGGGCAGCGGAGGCCGGACCTGGTACTGGCCCCGGCAGAGCAGGGCGTCCGGGAAGTTGATGTTCGCGGCCCGCACCTTCAGCAGGACCTGGCCGTCGCCGGGCGTGGGCGGCGCCACGTCGCCGAGGCGCATCACCTCGCTCGGCTCGCCGTTCTCGTGCACCTGCCATGCCTGCATGCGGGGCCTCCACGGGGGACTGCGTCGTCTGACCGGGTCCACCGCATACTAAGCGGTCGCTTGCCGCACTGGGAACAGTCGGGTAGGTCACGCCTGCCCGGCAGCACGAGGAAGACCGCCCGTCGCCTCACGCCTGCATCGGCAGCGCGGGCAGGACAACCCGTCGCGTCACGCCTGCATAGGCAGCGCGGGCAGGACAACCCGTCGCGTCACGCCTGCTTCGGCCGCGCCCGCACGTGCATCCGCTCGCCCTGCGGCCCGAACAGGCTCAGGAACTCCACCGGCCCCTCCCCCGTCGACCCGAACCAGTGCGGCACCCGGGTGTCGAACTCCGCCGCCTCCCCTGCCGCGAGCACCACGTCGTGCTCGCCCAGCACCAGCCGCAGCCGCCCGGACAGCACGTACAGCCACTCATACCCCTCGTGGGTCCGCGGCTCCGGTTCGAGGGTGCGCTGCGGCTCCAGCACCTTGAACGCCTGGAGCCCGCCGGGCTGGCGGGTGAGCGGCCAGTGGACACGGCCGTACCTCTCGATCGGCTTGGACCGCACCCGCGGATCACCCACGGCGGGCGCGCCGACCAGCTCGTCCAGCGGCACCTGATGGGCCTGCGCGATCGGCAGCAGCAGCTCCAGGCTGGGCTTGCGCAGGCCCGACTCCAGCCGGGAGAGCGTGCTCACCGAGATGCCGGTCGCCTCCGACAGCCCGGACAGCGTCACCTCCCGCTCCTTGCGGATCCGCCGCAGCCGCGGCCCCACCCCTGCCAGCACGTCGTCGGTCGTCATGCCGCTATTGCAGATTCGGCAAACACATTTGTCAATCCCGCAGCGATCGGGCGACTGTCTCCGTGGAGGTGGTCACCATGACCGGAACAACCGAGTCGTACGAAGTGGTCGTCATCGGCGGTGGCGCGGCGGGCCTGTCCGCCGCGCTCGTGCTGGGCCGGGCCAGGCGCCGCACACTCGTCGTCGACGTGGGCGAGCCGCGCAACGCGCCGGCCGCGCACATGCAGGGGTATCTGTCGCGGGACGGTATGTCGCCCGCCGAGTTCCTCGCGATCGGCCGGGAGGAGATCGCGCGGTACGGCGTGGAGCTGGTCCGGGACCGGGCGGTGGACGTCACCCGGGGCGAGGACTTCGCCGTCGAGCTGGCGGGCGGCCGGACCGTGCGCGCCCGGCGCCTGGTCGTCACCACCGGCCTCAGGGACGAACTGCCGGACGTGCCCGGCGTCGCCGAGCGGTTCGGCCGGGACGTGCTGCACTGCCCGTACTGCCACGGCTGGGAGGTCCGCGACCAGGCGTTCGGCGTCCTCGCCACCGGCCCGCAGAGCGTGCACCAGGCGCTGATCGTCACCCAGTGGTCGAAGGACGTGACGTTCTTCCTGCACCGGGTCGCCGAGGAAGACCTGTCCGACGACGACCTGCGCCGGCTCGCCGCGGCCGGTGTCAAGGTGGTGCCCGGCGAGGTCGAGGGCCTGGTCGTCCAGAACGACCGACTCACCGGGGTGCGGCTGGCGGACGGCACGGCCCATGACCGGGAGGTGGTGTTCACGGCGCCCCGCGCCGTTGCCAGGACCGCTCTGCTGGAGCGACTCGGCGCCGAGCTGAACGAGACGCCGTTCGGCGCGTACGCCGTGGTGGACGCGACGGGTCTGACGACCGTGCCGGGCGTGTGGGCCGCGGGCAACGCCGTCGGCTTCGCCGAGCAGGTCGTGAACGCGGCGAGCGGCGGCTACCGCGCGGGCGCCACGATCAACGGGGAGCTGCTGATGTCCGACCTCGACGCGGCCGTCCAGGTGTAGGCCCCGCGTCCCCGGTGCACCATGACTGCATGCTGCTGACCCGGCTCGCCGACGTGTCCCGGGAGGTCGCCGCCACCTCGGCGAGGTCCCGCAAGATCGCCCTGCTCGCCGAGTTGTTCCGCGACGCGGAGCCGGACGACGTGCCGGTCGTCATCCCGTACCTCGCCGGCCGGCTGCCGCAGGGCCGGCTCGGCATCGGCTGGAAGGTGCTCGGCCGCCCGGTCGCGCCGGCCGCCGCGCCGAGCCTGACCGTGCGCGAGGTGGACGCCCGCCTCACCGCGATCGGCAAGGTCACCGGCACCGGCTCGCAGGCCGAGCGGGCCCGCCTGCTCGGCGAGCTGATGGGCGCCGCAACCGAGGACGAGCAGCGTTTCCTGATCGGCCTGCTCACGGGCGAGGTCCGGCAGGGTGCGCTGGAGGCGGTCGCCGTCGAGGGGCTGGCGCGGGCGACCGGGGCGCCCGCCACGGACGTGCGGCGGGCGGTGATGCTGGCCGGGTCGCTGCAGGACGTCGCCCAGGCGCTGCTCGCCGAAGGGCCCGAGGCCCTGGACCGCTTCCGCCTGACCGTGGGCCGCCCGGTGCTGCCGATGCTGGCGCACACCACGTCCTCGGTGACCGAGGCGATCGGCAAGCTGGGCGCCTGCGCGGTCGAGGAGAAGCTGGACGGCATCCGCGTCCAGGTCCACCGCGACGGCGACGACGTACGCCTCTACACCCGCACCCTCGACGACATCACCGACCGCCTGCCCGAGCTGACCTCGGCCGCGCGGGAGCTGCGCGGGGAGCGGTTCGTCCTGGACGGCGAGGTGATCGCCTTCGACGAGACCGGCCGGCCGCGCTCCTTCCAGGAGACGGCCGGCCGGGTCGGCTCCCGGGTGGACGTGACCACGGCCGCGCAGGCGGTCCCGGTCTCCCCTGTCTTCTTCGACGCACTGTCCGTCGACGGCCGCGATCTGCTCGACCTGCCGCTCGCCGAGCGGCACGCGGAGCTCGCCCGGCTGGTGCCCGAGCCGATGCGGGTGCGGCGGACCGTGGTCTCCGGGCCCGGCGACGTGCCCGCCGCGGAGGCGTTCCTCGCGGAGACCCTGCGCCGCGGTCACGAGGGCGTCGTGATCAAGGCGCTGGACGCGCCCTACAGCGCGGGGCGGCGCGGGGCCTCCTGGCTGAAGCTCAAGCCGGTGCACACCCTCGACCTCGTGGTCCTGGCAGCCGAGTGGGGCCACGGCCGCCGCACCGGCAAGCTCTCGAACCTGCACCTCGGCGCCCGCACGGCCGACGGCGGCTTCGCGATGCTCGGCAAGACGTTCAAGGGCATGACGGATGCCATGCTGGCCTGGCAGACCGAGCGGCTCCAGGAGCTGGCCGTCGCGTCCGAGGGCTCCGTCCTGACCGTGCGCCCCGAGCTCGTGGTCGAGATCGCCTACGACGGCCTCCAGAGGTCCACCCGCTACCCGGCCGGCGTCACCCTCCGCTTCGCCCGCGTGCTGCGCTACCGCGAGGACAAGCGCCCGCAGGACGCGGACACCGTCGAGACCCTGCTGGCCGCGCATCCGGAGGTCCGCCCGTGAGGTCGCGGCGCAGCGCGGGCCTGCTGTTGTTCCGGCACACCGAGGGCGGCCCGGAGGTGTTGCTGGGCCATATGGGCGGACCGCTCTGGGCCCGGCGGGACGCCGGCGCGTGGACCGTGCCGAAGGGCGAGTACGACCCCGAGGAGTCCGCCTGGGACGCGGCCGTCAGGGAGTTCCAGGAGGAGCTCGGGCTGCCGCCGCCGGACGGCGAGGCGGTGCCGCTCGGGGAGGTCCGGCAGAGCAGCGGCAAGATCGTCACGGCGTGGGCGGTGGAGGCGGACCTCGATCCCGGCTCCGTGACTCCCGGCACCTTCACCATGGAGTGGCCGCCGAAGTCGGGGCGCACCCAGGAGTTCCCGGAGCTGGACCGCGTCGCGTGGTTCGGGCTGGACCGGGCCCGCGAGGTGATCGTCAAGGCGCAGTCCGCGTTTCTCGACCGACTGGCGGAGCACTCGTCCCGAGGATGACCCGTACGCGTTGCGGCGCCCACCGCCGCGCGGGAAGGTCGAAGCACAGCAGCTCCTCAGGAGGTCAGCCATGCCCATCGCGACGGTGAACCCGGCGAACGGCGAGACGATCAAGACGTACGAGGCCATGGGCGCGGAGGAGATCGAGCGCCGGATCCAGCTCGCCGAGGCCACGTTCCGCACCTACCGGGAGAGCGGCTTCGCCGACCGGGCACGGCTGCTGAACCGGGCCGCGGACCTCCTGGACGAGGACGAGCAGGACATCGCCCGCGTCCTGACCACCGAGATGGGCAAGCCGGTCGAGCAGGCCCGTGCGGAAGCCGCGAAGTGCGCCAAGGCGATGCGCTGGTACGCCGCGAACGCCGAGCGCCTGCTCGCCGACGAGCAGCCCGCCGAGTCCGACGTCAGGGACTCCGGCGCCTCCCGGGTCCACGTCCGCTACCGGCCGCTCGGACCGGTGCTCGCGGTGATGCCGTGGAACTTCCCCCTGTGGCAGGTGATCCGCTTCGCGGCGCCCGCGCTGATGGCGGGCAACGTCGGCCTGCTCAAGCACGCCTCCAACGTGCCCCAGACCGCCCTCTACCTGGAGGATTTGTTCCACCGGGCGGGCTTCGCCGAGGGCTGCTTCCAGACCCTGCTCATCGGCTCCGGCGCCGTCGACGAGATCCTGCGCGACGAGCGGGTCAAGGCGGCGACCCTGACCGGCAGCGAGCCCGCCGGGCGCGCGGTGGCCGCCACGGCCGGGGAGATGGTCAAGAAGACGGTGCTGGAGCTGGGCGGCAGCGACCCCTTCGTCGTGATGCCGTCGGCGGACATCGACCGGGCGGCGCGGGTCGCGGTGACCGCCCGGGTGCAGAACAACGGGCAGTCGTGCATCGCCGCGAAGCGGTTCATCGTGCACACGGACGTCTACGACGCCTTCGCCGAGCGCTTCACCGAGGCCATGAAGGCGCTGAAGGTCGGTGACCCGATGGCCGAGGGGACGGAGGTCGGGCCGCTGGCCAGCGAGCAGGGCCGGGCCGACGTGGAGGAGCTGGTGGACGACGCCCGGCGCAGCGGTGCGACGGTGCTGTGCGGCGGTGAGCGGCCCGAGGGGGACGGCTGGTACTACCCGCCGACGGTCCTCGCCGGCATCACCCGCGAGATGCGCATCCACCGCGAGGAGGCGTTCGGGCCGGTCGCCACGCTGTACCGGGCGGGCGACCTGGACGAGGCGGTGCTCATCGCCAACGACTCGCCCTTCGGACTGAGTTCCAACGTCTGGACGCGCGAGGAGGCGGATGTCGACCGGTTCGTGCGGGACCTGGAGGCTGGCGGTGTGTTCGTCAACGGGATGACCGCCTCCCACCCGGCGTTCCCGTTCGGGGGTGTGAAGCGCTCCGGGTACGGGCGTGAGCTGTCCGGGCACGGAATCCGCGAGTTCTGCAACATCACGACCGTATGGCACGGAGCGTGAGGGTTCCAGGGCTACGATCCCCTTTGTGAACCGCGAAGTGACCCTGCCTCTGATCGTCGACGACCGCGGTACCTTGCAGGTGGCCGCGTCCGACGTGAGCAAGCTGCTCCGCACGGTGGGCGGCCGGTGGCTGCGGCTCGTCGAGGCCGGGCAGGAGGGGCTCGACGAGGACACCGTGGCTGCGCTGACCATCGAGCTGGCCAAGCTGGCCGACCGGATCGACGTGGCGTGCATCGCGCACAGCAGCGGAGCCGGTTCGTAGCAAGGGTAGCGAAAGCCGTCGTCGCCTGGACGGAGTAATCCCGCGAGAGATCGTGGCGCTCCCGGGTGATCGTGGGTTTACACCTTCTCGGAGGTGAACCACCTTCTGACCGGGGCTCAAGAGCCTTCCGGACGGCGAAAGCAGGCACGGTTCATGGCGACTTTGTGCAGACCCTCGGTGTCCGTTCCAGAACACGTGATCACGATGGAAGAGACGCTGGAGCTGGCACGCTCCCGCCACGCGGACCACCCCCAACTCCCGCTGGCCCTCAGGCTGATCGAGAACACCGGTGTGCGCACCAGGCACATCGTGCAGCCGATCGAGGAAACCCTCAAGCATCCCGGCTTCGAGGCGCGCAACAAGATCTACGAGTACGAGGCCAAGGCCCGCGTCCCGGCGGTCGTGCAACGGGCGCTCGACGACGCGGAGCTCCTCACCAGCGACATCGACGTGATCATCTACGTCTCGTGCACGGGCTTCATGATGCCCTCGCTCACAGCGTGGCTGATCAACGAGATGGACTTCTCCAGCACCACCCGCCAGATACCCATAGCCCAGCTGGGCTGTGCGGCGGGCGGCGCGGCCATCAACCGGGCCCACGACTTCTGTGTGGCCTACCCGGAGTGCAATGTGCTGATCGTGGCCTGCGAGTTCTGCTCGCTGTGCTACCAGCCCACCGACATCGGCATCGGATCGCTGCTGTCCAACGGCCTGTTCGGCGACGGCGTCGCCGCCGCCGTGGTCCGCGGCCGTGGCGGCACCGGCGTGAAGCTGGAGCGCAACGGCTCGTACCTGATCCCCAAGACCGAGGACTGGATCTCGTACGACGTCCGGGCCACCGGGTTCCACTTCCTGCTGGACAAGCGGGTGCCCGGCACCATGGAGCCGCTGGCTCCGGCCCTGCACGAACTGGCGGGCGCCCACGGCTGGGACGCCTCCGACCTGGACTTCTACATCATCCACGCCGGAGGGCCCCGCATCCTCGACGACCTCAGCAAGTTCCTGCAGGTCGAGCCGCACGCCTTCCGGTTCAGCCGGGCCACCCTCACCGAGTACGGCAACATCGCCAGCGCCGTCGTCCTGGACGCGCTGCGCAGGCTCTTCGACGAGGGCGGCGCGGAGCACCGGGCGCGCGGCCTGCTCGCCGGGTTCGGGCCCGGCATCACCGCGGAGATGTCCGTGGGGCGCTGGCAGATCGACGAGTCGGCGTGACATGAGCCAGGAGACCCTCACCGGGACCGCGCTCCCCGTCCGGCAGTGGCCGGCACTGGATCTGGCCGGAGTCGACTTCGATCCGGTGCTGCGCGAACTGATGGACGAGGGGCCGGTCACCCGGGTCCGCCTGCCGAACGGTGAGGACTGGGCCTGGCTGGTCACCCGCCACGACGATGTGCGCAGGGTGACCAACGACCCCCGGTTAAGCCGTGCGGCGGTCATGGACCGGCAGGTCACGCGGCTCGCCCCGCACTTCGTGCCGGCTCGTGACGCGGTCGGTCTTCTCGACCCGCCGGACCACACCCGGCTGCGCCGCTCCGTGGCCTCCGCGTTCACGGCGGGGGGCGTGGAGCGGGTGCGGGAGAAGTCCCGGCGGATGCTCGACGAGTTGGTGGACGGGCTGCTCGGGGGCGGCCCGCCCGCCGACCTCACGGCGGCGGTGCTGAGCCCGTTCCCGATCGCGGTGATCTGCGAGCTGATGGGCGTCCCGGCCGCCGACCGGCAGAGCATGCACGACTGGACGCAGCTGATCCTTTCCGCCACGCACGGCGCGGACGTCAGCGAACGGGCCAGGGACGAGATGGGCGACTACTTCACCGATCTCATCGGGCTCAGGGAGAACAGCACGGGCGAGGACGTCACGTCCCTGCTCGGCGCCGCCCTGGGCCGGGGCGAGATCACGCTGGAGGAGGCCGTGGGCCTCGCCGTGCTGGTCCAGATCGGTGGTGAGGCGGTCACCGGCAACAGCGGGCAGATGTTCTACGTCCTGCTCACCCGGCCGGACCTCGCCGAGCGACTGCGCGCCGAGCCGGGAATCCGCGCCCAGGCCGTCGACGAGCTGCTGCGCTGGATCCCGCACCGCAACGCCGTCGGCCTGTCCCGGATCGCCATGGAGGATGTGGAGATCCAGGGCCGGCTGATCCGCGCGGGCGACGCGGTCTACGTGTCGTATCTCGCGGCGAACCGGGACCCGGACGTCTTCCCCGACCCCGGGACGATCGACTTCGCCCGTGAGCCCAACCCGCATCTGGCGTTCGGCTTCGGGCCCCACTACTGCGTGGGCGGCATGCTGGCGAAGCTGGAGTCCGAGCTTCTGGTCGACGCCCTGCTCGACCGGGTGCCGGGCCTGCGGCTGGCCGTGCCGCCCGAGGAAGTGCCCTTCAGGAAGGGCGCCTTGATCCGAGGGCCGCTGGCCCTGCCCGTGACCTGGTGAGGTGAGCACACGGTGACCGCGACCGAAGGACTGCTGGTACCGCCCGGCCATGGCCGGATCGTCGAGACCCCGGCCCAGCACGTCACGTTCAAGGTGACCGGTGCGCACTCACGGATGGCGTCCACCTTCGAGGTGCTCGTCCCTCCGGGATTCGACGTCGGCGCCCATGTGCACACCCGCAGCGAGGAGTTGTTCTACGTGCTGGAGGGCGAGCTGGACGTGCTCGCCTTCGAGCCACGCGTCCGGACCCCCGACAACTGGCAGAAGTGGGAGTCCCGTTCGGGCAACCAGGTGGTCCGCGCGACACCGGGCACGGTGATCGTCGTACCGCCGGGCTGCCCGCACGCGTTCGCCAATCCGACGGAGACCCCGGCGAAGATGTTCTTCCAGGCGTCCCCGCCGCCGGATCACGAGCGGTACTTCGAGGAGCTGCTGGAGATCCTCAGGGACGGGGGTCCGCCGGATCACGCGGCGATCGAGGCACTCCGGGCCAGGTACGACATCGAACAGCTCACCCCTCTGAAGCACCGGTGAGCACCGCGCGTCCTACCGGAGAGGCATCCCCGAGAGCGCCCGGGCGATCACCAGCCGCTGGATCTCGCTGGTCCCCTCGAAGATCGTGTAGATCGCCGCGTCCCGGTGCATCCGCTCCACGGGGTACTCGCGGGTGTACCCGTTGCCGCCCAGGATCTGGATCGCCTGGGCGGTGACCGTCTTCGCGGTCTCGCTGGCGAACAGCTTGGACATCGACCCCTCCGCGGCCGTGAACGGCTTGCCGTTGACAGCCATCCAGGACGCCCGCCACACCAGCAGCCGCGCCGCGTCGATGGACGTGCGCATGTCCGCGAGCTGGAACGCCACGCCCTGGTTGTCGATGATCGGCCGGCCGAACTGCTCACGGGTCGTCGCGTAGTCCAGCGCCACCTCGTAGGCTGCCCGGGCCGTGCCCACCGCCATCGCGCCGACGGCGGGACGGGACGCCTCGAACGTGGCCATGGCCGCGTTCTTCAGCCTCTCCCCACCGGTCCTCGCCCGCTCCCGGGCCCGCGCGAGCCGCTCGTCCAGCTTGTCCTTGCCGCCGAGCAGGCAGGAGCCTGGCACCCGGACGTCGTCGAGGACGACCTCGGCGGTGTGCGAGGCGCGGATGCCGTGCTTCTTGAACTTCTGGCCCTGGGACAGCCCGGGGGTGTTCGGCGGGACGATGAAGGAGGCGTGGCCCTTCGAGCCCAGCTCCGGGTCCACGACCGCGACGACCACATGGACGTTGGCGATGCCGCCGTTGGTCGCCCAGGTCTTGGTGCCGTTGAGGACCCATTCGTCCTTGGCCTCGTCGTACACCGCGCGCGTGCGCAGAGAGGCCACGTCCGAGCCGGCGTCGGGCTCGGATGAGCAGAAGGCGGCGACCTTGACATCGTTGGCGTCGCCGTACATCTGAGGGATCCAGGTGCCGATCTGCTCCTCGGTGCCGTTGGCGAGCACGCCCACCGCCGCGAGGCCGGTGCCGACGATCGACAGGGCGATGCCCGCGTCGCCCCAGAACAGCTCCTCCATGGCCATCGGGATGCCGAGGCCGGTGGCGTCGAAGTACTGCTGCGCGTAGAAGTCGAGGGAGTAGATGCCGACCTTGGCGGCCTCCTGGATGACCGGCCAGGGAGTCTCCTCACGCTCGTCCCATTCGGCGGCCGCGGGCCGGATGACATCGGCGGCGAAGCCGTGCAGCCAGTCCCGGACCTCCTTCTGTTCGTCGTTGAGCTCCATGGTGAACTCGGCCATGTCCCCTCCAGCGGCGCGCACTGCATGTTACTTGCGGTAACCGCAGTCTGTTACCGCCGGGTAGGAAAAGTCAACTCACCACGATCCCTCGGCAGCCCGTTCGAGTCGCCGGTCGTGTCAGGTGTTAGTTTGCGCTGGCGTCACCGATTGAGCACGGGTGGGGAGAGCACATGGACACCACGCAGCGGACCGAGCAGCAGAGGTCCGCCGACCGCCGACGGCGCGAGTTGCTGGAGGCCGCCGACCGCGTCGTGCTGCGGGACGGTCCGCAGGCGTCGATGAACGCCATCGCGGCGGAGGCGGGCATCACGAAGCCGATCCTCTACCGCCACTTCGGCGACAAGGGCGGACTGTACGCGGCACTGGCCAAACGGCACACCGACGCGCTGCTCGACTCGCTGCGGGCCGCGCTGGACGCTCCGGCGGAGCGGCGCGAGCGGGTGGAGGCCACGCTCGACACCTACCTCGCGGCGATCGAGGCCCGGCCTCAGGTGTACCGCTTCCTGATGCATCCGGCGGAGGGTTCGCCGGGAGACCAGGGCTTCGACGTGGGCAAGCACTCGGCGCCGTTGCTGCGGCGGATGGGTGAGGAACTGGCCCAGGTGATCGAGGAGCGGCTCGATCTCGGGCCGGAGAGTCAGCGGCTCGCTCGGGTCTGGGGGCACGGGATCGTCGGGATGATGCATGCCGCCGGGGACTGGTGGCTCGGGGAACGGCCCTGTTCGCGGGCCGAGTTGGTGCGGTGTCTCGCCGATCTGCTGTGGGGGCGGCTCGCCGCCGCGGGGGACCGGGTGGGGGGGCCGGGCTTCTGAGGCCGTGTACCGTCCGCCCCTCAGGGACACCGTCTCACCGGCGCCATGAGGCTCGGGACACCTGCCGCATCAGGCGTCTGTGGCGCCGGCCCCGGACACGGTCCGCGTAGACCGTACCCTCCAGGTGGTCGCACTCGTGCTGGAGGCAGCGGGCGAAGAAGCCGGTGCCGTGGATCGTGATCGGGTCGCCCGTCGTCGTCACCCCCTCCACCACCGCGTGGTCGTAGCGCTCCGTGCCCGCTTCCAGGCCCGGCAGGGACAGACAGCCCTCCGGGCCGCGGATCACCACGCCGTCCGCGTCGACCAGGCGCGGGTTGACCACGTGGCCCAGGTGCCGTACGTCCTCGTCGTCGGGGCAGTCGAAGACGAAGACCCGCAGCGGCTCGCCGACCTGGTTCGCGGCCAGGCCGACGCCCTGGGCGGCGTACATGGTCGCGAACAAGTCCTCCACGAGTCGGGAGAGTTCGGGGCCGAAGTCGGTGACTTCCGTGCAGGGTGTGTGCAGGACCGGGTCGCCGAGCAGGGTGAGGGGCCGGACACGCCCGTGAGCGCCCGGGATGGAGCCTTGTCGCATGCCGGCAAGGGTACGGTCCTCGCTGGCGCGCTCCCCGCGCGCGGGGATCGTGACGGTGCCGCGATTCGGGCAGGTGAGTGGATCTCGATAGGCTGAGGCATCACCACGTTGCCGGATGCTACGGCGCGGCGCGTACGCAAGGAGGATCGAGAACTGATGGCAGGCAACTCGGACCCGCTCTCGCCGCGGGCCAAGCTGGCCGTGACCGCGGGCAAGGCGGTAGCTGCGGCATCACGCGCAGCGGGACGCGGCAGCGGTTCGGTGATCGGTGGCCGGGTGGCCCTCAAACTCGACCCCGACCTTCTGGCCCGGCTCGCCCAGAACCTGGACGTGATCCTGGTGTCGGCGACGAACGGCAAGACCACGACCACGCGGCTCATCGCCGAGGCGCTGCGCGCCGCTGGCCCCGTGGTGTCCAACGCGCTCGGCGCCAACATGCCCGCCGGCATCACCTCGGCGCTGGCAGGCGGCTCGGACGCCAAGTTCGGTGTCATCGAGGTCGACGAGAAGTACCTGGCCGGTGTGGCCCGGGACACCGACCCGAAGTGCATCGCGCTGCTGAACCTCTCCCGCGACCAGCTCGACCGTGCCGCCGAGACCCGGATGCTCGCCGAGAACTGGCGTGAGGGGCTCGCCGGCACCAAGGCCGTGGTCGTCGCCAACGCCGACGACCCGCTGGTGGTGTGGGCGGCGTCGTCCTCCCCCAATGTGATCTGGGTCGCCGCCGGGCAGATGTGGAAGGACGACGCCTGGTCCTGCCCGTCCTGCGGCGGTGTGATGCGGCGCCCCGGCGACGACTGGTTCTGCGGCGACTGCGGCTTCCGCCGGCCCACGCCGAGCTGGGCGCTCTCCGGCGACCACGTGCTCGACCCGCACGGCTCCGCCTGGCCGATCCACCTTCAGCTGCCGGGCCGCGCCAACAAGGCCAACGCCACCTCCTCGGCGGCCGTCGCCGCCGTGTTCGGGGTGCCGCCACAGGTCGCCCTGGAGCGGATGTACCAGGTGCAGGCCGTGGCCGGACGGTACGACGTGGTCCAGTTCATGCAGCGCGATCTGCGGCTGCTGCTCGCCAAGAACCCGGCCGGGTGGCTGGAGACGTTCTCCCTCATCGACCCGCCGCCGACGCCGGTGATCCTGTCCGTGAACGCGCGCTCCGCCGACGGTACGGACACGTCCTGGCTGTGGGACGTCGACTACACGCGGCTGACCGGGCACCCGATCTTCGTCGTCGGCGACCGCAAGCTGGACCTCGCGGTGCGGCTGGAGGTGGCCAACCAGCACTTCCAGGTCTGCGACAACCTCGACGAGGCGGTGCAGAAGGCCCCGCCGGGCCGGATCGAGGTCATCGCCAACTACACCGCGTTCCAGGACCTGCGCCGCCGCGTCGGCAACTGACAAGACTTCAGGGGACTTTCGTGAGCGACAACCAACTGCGGGTCGTCTGGATCTACCCGGACCTGCTCAGCACGTACGGCGACCAGGGCAACGTCCTCGTCGTGGAGCGCCGGGCCCGGCAGCGGGGCCTGGACGTGGCACGGCTCGACGTGCGCAGCGACCAGCCGATCCCGACCTCCGGTGACATCTACCTGATCGGCGGCGGCGAGGACCGCCCGCAGCGGCTCGCGGCCGAGCGGCTGCGGCGGGACGGCGGTCTGTACCGGGCCGTCGAGAACGGCGCGATCGTGTTCTCGGTGTGCGCCGGCTACCAGATCCTCGGGCACGAGTTCATCAACGACCTCGGCCAGCGCGAGCCCGGCCTCGGCCTGCTCGACGTCGTCTCGGTGCGCGGCGAGGGCGAGCGGTGCGTCGGTGACGTGCTGGGCGACGTCGACCAGCGGCTGGGCCTGCCCCCACTGACCGGCTTCGAGAACCACCAGGGCATCACCCAGCTCGGCCCCACGGCCCGCCCCCTCGCCCGGGTGCGGTTCGGCAACGGCAACGGCACGGGCGACGGCACGGAGGGCGCGTACAACGACACGGTCTTCGGCACGTACATGCACGGACCGGTGCTGGCCCGGAACCCGCAGATCGCCGACCTGCTGCTGAAGCTGGCGCTGGACGTCAACGCGCTGCCGCCGACCGACGACCACTGGTACGAGGCGCTGCGCGACGAGCGCATCGCGGCGGCGCAGCAGCAGCCCGCCTGAGGCGACGTACAGGCGCGGTGGGGCACCGCTCGGCAAGCCCGTCTGACGGGTCGTCCGCACAGGTGAGCGCGGTCGTCCAGCAGTCGGACGCACGGTTCGGTCCCGCCCCCCTGTGCCGCTAGGGTGGCGGGGATCGAGCCGGACAGCGTGGTCCGGACCCGGCCCACGTCGAGAAGGTATTTCGGGCTATGCGCATTGGTGTCCTCACCTCCGGCGGCGACTGCCCCGGTCTGAACGCCGTCATCCGGTCCGTCGTACACCGTGCCGTCGTCGACCACGGCGACGAGGTCATCGGGTTCCGGGACGGCTGGAAGGGCCTCCTGGAGTGCGACTACCTCAAGCTCGACCTGGACGCGGTGGGCGGCATCCTCGCCCGCGGCGGCACCATCCTCGGCTCCTCCCGGGTGCGTCCCGAGCATCTGCGCGACGGTGTGGAGCGGGCCAGGGGGCATGTCCAGGAGCTCGGCCTCGACGCGATCATCCCGATCGGCGGTGAGGGCACCCTGAAGGCGGCCCGGCTGCTGTCGGACAACGGGCTGCCCATCGTGGGCGTGCCGAAGACCATCGACAACGACATCGCCGTGACCGACGTGACCTTCGGCTTCGACACCGCGGTGACCGTCGCGACCGAGGCGCTGGACCGGCTCAAGACCACCGCCGAGTCCCACCAGCGGGTGCTGATCGTGGAGGTCATGGGCCGGCACACCGGGTGGATCGCCCTGCACTCCGGCATGGCGGCGGGCGCCCACGCCATCGTCGTACCGGAGCGCCCCTTCGACATCGACGAGCTGACCGCGAAGGTCGGCGAGCGGTTCGAGGCGGGCAAGCGGTTCGCGATCGTCGTCGTGGCGGAGGGCGCGAAGCCGCGGCCCGGCACCATGGCGTTCGACGAGGGCGGCAAGGACGTCTACGGGCACGAGAGGTTCGCGGGGGTCGCACGGCAGCTCTCCGTCGAGCTGGAGAACCGGCTCGGGAAGGAAGCGCGGCCGGTCATCCTCGGGCATGTGCAGCGCGGCGGTACGCCGACCGCGTACGACCGGGTGCTGGCCACGCGGTTCGGGTGGCATGCGGTGGAGGCCGCGCACCGGGGGGAGTTCGGGAGGATGACCGCGCTGAACGGGACGGACATCGTGATGGTGCCGTTGGCGGAGGCGGTCGAGACGCTGAAGACGGTGCCGTCGGACCGGTACGCCGAGGCGGAGTGCGTGCTGTAGCCGTCCCCCTCCCAAGTGGGATGCGGTTGCCCCCGGTGACATGAGTCGCCGGGGGCAGTTCTAGTCTTGGGGCGGACAGACAGCACAACCCGTACGAAACAGGAGCCGTCGCATGGATCACAGCGGGCACGGCATGACCATGGACTTGCCGCCGTTCACGCTGGGGCGGGGGCTTCAGTGGTCGCCGGAGCCGTTCTTCCTCGTGGCCTGCCTGCTGGGGCTCGCGCTGTACGGGTGGGGCGTCGTCCGGCTGCGGCGGCGCGGGGACAGGTGGCCGGTCGGGCGGACCGTGTCCTTCGTCGCCGGTGTGCTGACCATCGGGCTGATGATGTGCACCCAGCTGAACGACTACGGCATGGTCATGTTCAGCGTGCACATGGTGCAGCACATGGTGATCAGCATGCTCTCGCCGATCCTGATCCTGCTCGGCGGCCCGATCACCCTCGCGCTGCGCGCGCTGCCGCCCGCCGCCCGGGGTCACAAGGGGCCGCGCGAGCTGCTGCTGGCGCTGCTGCACAGCCGGTACATGCGGATCATCACGCACCCGGCGTTCACGATCCCGCTGTTCATCGCCAGCCTCTACGCCCTGTACTTCAGCCCGATCTTCGACTTCCTGATGGGCTCCAAGCCGGGGCACATCGGGATGATGGTGCACTTCCTCGCCGTCGGCCTGGTGTTCTTCTGGCCGATCATCGGCGTGGACCCGGGGCCGCATCGGCCCGGCCACCTGATGCGGATGCTGGAGCTGTTCGCGGGCATGCCGTTCCACGCGTTCTTCGGCATCGCGCTGATGATGGCCTCGACACCGATGGTCGGCACCTACGCCGACCCGCCCGCGTCGCTGGGCATCGACGCGCTCGCCGACCAGAACGCGGCCGGCGGTATCGCCTGGGCGTTCAGCGAGATTCCGTCCGTGCTGGTGCTGATCGCGCTGCTGTTCCAGTGGCAGGCCTCGGAGCAGCGCCAGGCCCGGCGCAAGGACCGGGCCGCCGACCGCGACGGCGACAAGGAGCTCGAGGCCTACAACGCCTATCTGGCCTCACTGCAGGCACGCAGCCGTTGACCTGCCCTTCCGGGCGGTTCCTTTCCGTGGGAAGCCCGGCGGGCGGCTGCGGGCCGCGTGTCCGGTGCTGGGTGGGGCACGGGCCCTCGGGTTCACCCGAATGGACCAGGGGCCGACGCTCGTCCGGCGGCTCCTGGACGGGCGGGGCGTTCCGGAATTACTGCCCTCATTTCGCCGTGTGCGCCGTCAGGAGGCAGAACCGGGGCACCATGGGAGGGGACGAACCACGAGGAGGGTGTTGCGATGCCCGGTTCTACGGACGGTTCTACGAAGGCGATGGGGGTGCTCACCGTGGGCGGACTAGTCGTGGTGACCGCCTACACAGTGGCGCTCGGCAGCAACGGCTGGCTGTGGTTCGGCTGGGTCGTGCTGGGCCTGATCACCCTGGGGATGGTGGCCACCCGCAGCGCCTGAGGTGGTTCACTCGCGGGTGAGCCGCCCCGCCGAGTGCACGCCCGGCTGGTACTTCGGCAGCCGGGCGGTGACCTTCATACCCGCGCCGACGGCGGTCTCGATGACGAGGCCGTAGTCGTCGCCGTAGACCTGCCGCAACCGGTCGTCGACGTTGGACAGCCCGATCCCGCCCGACGGGCTGACCTCCCCGGCGAGGATGCGGCGCAGCAGGTCGGGGTCCATGCCGGCGCCGTCGTCCTCGATCACCACGAGGGCTTCGGCGCCGGTGTCCTGGGCGGTGATGCTGATGTGGCACTTGTCGGCCTTGCCTTCGAGGCCGTGCTTGACGGCGTTCTCGACGAGCGGCTGGAGGCAGAGGTAGGGCAGGGCCACCGGCAGTACCTCGGGGGCGATCTGGAGCGTGACGGAGAGGCGGTCGCCGAAACGTGCCCGGACGAGCGCCAGGTAGTGGTCGATGGCGTGAAGTTCGTCGGCGAGCGTGGTGAAGTCGCCGTGCCGGCGGAACGAGTAGCGGGTGAAGTCGGCGAACTCCAGCAGCAGTTCGCGGGCGCGCTCGGGGTCGGTGCGCACGAACGAGGCGATGACCGCGAGCGAGTTGAAGATGAAGTGCGGCGAGATCTGGGCGCGCAGGGCCTTGATCTCGGCCTCGATGAGCCGGGTGCGGGACTGGTCCAGGTCGGCGAGTTCGAGCTGTACGGAGACCCAGCGGGCCACCTCGCCGGCCGCCCGGACCAGCACGGCGGACTCGCGGGGCGCGCAGGCCACCAGGGCGCCGTGCACTCGGTCGTCGACGGTGAGCGGCGCGACCACCGCCCAGCGCAGGGGGCAGTCCGGGGCGGCGCAGGTCAGCCGGAAGGCCTCACCGCGGCCCGTTTCCAGCGGGCCGGTCAGGCGGTCCATGATCTCGGCGCGGTGGTGGGCGCCCACTCCGTCCCAGGCGAGGACCCGTGTGTCGTCGGTGAGGCACAGCGCGTCCGTGCCGAGCAGGGAACGCAGCCGACGGGCGGACTTGCGGGCCGTCTCCCCGGTGAGGCCGGCCCGCAGCGGGGGTGCGGCGAGGGAAGCGGCGTGCAGGGTCTCGAAGGTGGCGTGCTCGACAGGGGTGCCGAGGCCGCCGAGGCTCTCGGGGCGGGCCGTACGCCGGCCCAGCCAGAAGCCCGCGGCGAGCAGCGGGAGTACGGCGACACACAGCCCGGCGATGAAACCGCTCATGCCGACCCCTCCCTCGGACACCCCGGGGCCTGCGAGCAGCCGGTCACACCGCCACCTCTCCCGGACACCCCCAGAACCTGCGAGCAGCCGGTCATGCCTTCACCTCCGCCCGGACTTCCTCCGGGAGATGGAACCGCGCGAGGATCGCCGCCGTCCCCGCCGGGACCCGGCTCGCGGTCGCGAGCGACACCAGCACCATCGTGAGGAAGCCCAGCGGCACCGACCACAACGCGGGCCAGGCGAGCAACGCGTGCAGCGGCCCCGGTCCCGGGAAGCCCGCCATGGTCGCGGCCACCGCCAGGAAGGCCGAACCGCCGCCCACCAGCATCCCGGCCGCCGCCCCCGGCGGAGTCAGCCGCCGCCACCAGATGCCGAGCACCAGCAGCGGGCAGAAGGACGACGCCGACACGGCGAAGGCCAGCCCCACGGCGTCCGCCACCGGCAGCCCGCCGACGAGCACGCTCCCGGCGAGCGGCGCGGCCATCGCGAGGGCCGTGCCGAGCCGGAAGTGCCGCACGCCCCGCGCGGGCAGGACGTCCTGCGTCAGCACCCCCGCCACCGCCATGGTCAGCCCCGACGCCGTGGACAGGAACGCCGCGAAGGCCCCGCCCGCCACCAGCGCGCCGAGCAGATCGCCGCCGACGCCCCCGATCATGCGCTCCGGCAGCAGCAGGACCGCCGCGTCCGCGTCACCGGTGAGGGTGAGTTCGGGGGCGTAGATGCGGCCGAGGGCGCCGTACACCGGGGGCAGCAGGTAGAAGCCGCCGATCAGGGCGAGCACGGCGACCGTCGTCCGGCGGGCGGCGACCCCGTGCGGGCTGGTGTAGAAGCGGACGACGACGTGCGGCAGGCCCATGGTGCCGAGGAAGGTGGCGAGGATCAGTCCGTACGTGGCGTACAGCGGGCGATCCTCGTGGCTCTCGGCCGGTGACGGTGTGATGCCGCCGCCGCTCGCGGGGTCGGCCGTGGGGACGGGGGTGCCCTTGTCGAAGGTGAGGCGGGCGCCCTGTGCGATGCGGTGGGTGCCGGCCGGGAGGTCCAGCCGCCGCTCCTCGTACACCCGCCCGTCGACCGTGCCGCTCACCGTCACCGTCAGCGGCCTGTCGAGCTTCAGGTCGAGGGTGTCGTCGACGCGGATGACGCGCTGTTCGCGCAGGGCGGCCGGTTCGTCGAAGGCGTCGCGGGGGGCGCCGTCGCCCTGCCAGGCGAGGACGAGGAAGAGGGCGGGGACCAGGAGGGCGGTGAGCTTGAGCCAGTACTGGAAAGCCTGCACGAACGTGATGCTGCGCATGCCGCCCGCGGCGACGATCGCGGTGACCACGACGGCGACGATGATCCCGCCGAGCCAGTCGGGCGCTTCGGTCAGGACCGTCAACGTCAGTCCGGCGCCCTGGAGTTGGGGCAGCAGGTACAGCCAGCCGACGCCGACGACGAAGGCGCCCGCGAGCCGTCGTACGGCCGGGGAGGCGAGGCGGGCCTCGGCGAAGTCGGGCAACGTGTAGGCGCCGGAGCGGCGCAGGGGGGCGGCGACGAAGACGAGGAGCACCAGGTAGCCGGCGGTGTAGCCGACGGGGTACCAGAGCATGTCCGGGCCTTGGACGAGGACCAGTCCCGCTATGCCGAGGAAGGACGCCGCGGAGAGGTACTCGCCGCTGATCGCGGCGGCGTTCAGGCGGGGGCCGACGGTGCGGGAGGCCACGTAGAAGTCGGAGGTGGTCCGGGATATGCGCAGGCCGAAGGCGCCGACGAGGACGGTCGCCACGACGACCAGGGCGACGGCGGGGACGGCGTAACCGGAGTACATGAGCGGTCCTGTCGGTGGTCCTGTCAGCGGTCCTCGACCAGGCGGACGAAGTCGCGTTCGTTGCGCTCGGCGCGGCTGACGTACCAGCGGGCCAGGAGGACCAGGGGCGCGTACAGGCAGAAGCCGAGGACCAGCCACTCCAGGCGGCGGGCGTCGGGGGCGGTCGCGAACACCAGCGGCAGGGGGCCGACGAGCAGGACGAGGACCGCGAACGCCGTGAGGGCGGCGCGCAGTTGGGTGCGCATCAGGGAGCGGACGTAGGTGTGACCGAGGGTGGTCTGCTCGTCGATCTCGGTCTGCGGGCGGTAGTAGCCGGAGGCGCGGCGGGCGCCACGGCGTGGGCCGGTGACGACGACACGGCGTTCGGTGGGCTCCTGGGGCACCGTCACGCCCTCCTCATGAGCAGGTCCCGCAGCTCACGCGCGTGGCGGCGGCTGACCTGGAGTTCCTCGGAGCCGACCACGACACTCACCGTGCCCGCGTCCAGCCGGAGTTCGCCGATGTGGCGCAGGGCGACCAGATGGCGGCGGTGGATGCGCACGAAGCCGCGGGAGCGCCAGCGGTCCTCCAGGGTCGACAGCGGGATACGGACCAGGTGGCTGCCCTTGCCGGTGTGCAGCCGGGCGTAGTCGCCCTGGGCCTCGACGTGGGTGATGTCCTCGACGGCGACGAAACGTGTCACGCCGCCGAGTTCGACGGGTATCTGGTCGGGATCGGGCTCGTGCACGAGGATGCGCGGGGCGGTGCCGCGCTGCTCGGCGGCCCGGCGTACGGCTTCGGCGAGGCGTTCCTTGCGGACCGGCTTGAGGACGTAGTCGACCGCCTTGAGGTCGAAGGCCTGGACGGCGAAGTCCTCGTGCGCGGTGACGAAGACGACCAGCGGGGGCTGGGCGAAGCCGGTGAGCAGACGGGCCAGGTCGAGACCGTCGAGGCCCGGCATGTTGATGTCGAGGAAGACGACGTCGATGGCCTCGGGTCCGGTCGGGCCGGACTCCAGGGCGCGGGTGATCCGGCGCAGCGCCTCGGTCGCGTCGCCGGCGCCCTCCGCGCTGCCGATCCGCGGGTCCGCGTTCAGCAGGTACACGAGTTCCTCGAGGGAGGGGCGTTCGTCGTCGACAGCGAGGGCGCGCAGCATGAACGTGGAGTCTAGGAGCAATTCGTACGCCTGCACACGTGCCGGACGCGGACGTGCCCGCTGGATACAGTGCCCGCATGAACAGCAGGCCGACGCCCTTCGACGAACTGGACCGGAAGATCATCACCGCGCTGATGGCGAACTCCCGGACGAGCTTCGCCGAGATCGGCGCGGCGATCGGACTGTCCGCGACCGCGGTCAAGCGCCGGGTGGACCGGCTGCGCGAGACCGGCGTGATCACCGGGTTCACGGCGACGGTGGAGCCGTCGGCGCTGGGCTGGCGCACCGAGGCCTATGTCGAGGTGTACTGCGAGGGCGCGGCTCCGCCCCGGCGGCTGGCGGAGGTGGTGCGCGGCTATCCCGAGATCGCGGCGGCGATGACGGTGACCGGTGGCGCGGACGCGCTGCTGCACGTGCGGGCACGGGACGTGGAGCACTTCGAGGAGGTGCTGGAGCGGATCCGTACGGAGCCGTTCATCCGCAAGACGATCAGCGTGATGGTGCTGTCCCACCTCATTCCGGAGAGTCCCGAGGCGGGCGCCAGCCAGCCGGCCCCGCCACGCGCACCAGACGTGCGTTGAGTGGGGAAACTACGCAGCGATCCTGCGTGAACGCGCAGCTTTTGTTGCTTGTCGGGCGTCTTCGCCGTTTCTACCGTGGACTCACCCCAGTCGACACCGCAGGAAGCGGAGGGACCCCTCTGTGCCCGAAACCCGTGTGCCGCGCCGGCGGCGCTTCCTCGTCTGCGAACCCAGACACTTCGCCGTGCAGTACGCGATCAACCCCTGGATGCATCCCGACGTGCAGGTCGACGTCGGTCTGGCCCAGGAGCAGTGGCGGACGCTGATCCGCGTCTACGAGGACCACGGCCACACGGTCGACACCGTGCCGCCGGTGCCCGGCCTGCCGGACATGGTCTTCGCCGCCAACTCGGCGGTCGTCGTCGACGGCCGCGTCTTCGGCTCCCTCTTCCACGCGCCCGAGCGGCGCCCCGAGGCCACGCACTACGAAACCTGGTTCAAGGGCGCGGGCTTCGACGTCTACCGTCCGGAGAACGTGTGCGAGGGCGAGGGCGACCTCGTCCCGACGGGCCGGTACGTGCTCGCCGGCACCGGTTTCCGCACCACCCGCGAGGCGCATCGCGAGGTGCAGGAGTTCCTCGGTGTGCCGGTCATCTCCTTGACCCTGGTGGACCCGTACCTCTACCACCTCGACACGGCGCTGTTCGTGCTCGACGAGGAGAACATCGCGTACTACCCGGAGGCCTTCTCGCCCGGCAGCCGTGAGGTGCTCGCGCGGCTGTACCCGGACGCGGTGCTCGGCACCCGCGAGGACGCGATGACGTTCGGGCTCAACTCCGTCTCCGACGGACGAAACGTCTTCATCTCACCCCGCGCCGAGGGCCTCGCCGCGCAGCTCGCCGAACGCGGCTACGTGCCCGTCCCGGTGGACCTGTCGGAGCTCCACAAGGCCGGCGGGGGCATCAAGTGCTGCACCCAGGAGATCCGGGAGATCCGTTCATGACCGCACCCACCCGTACCCGCGACTCCGCCGAGCTGATCCGCGCCGAGGAACCGGTGCTCGCGCACAACTACCACCCGCTGCCCGTGGTCGTGGCCGGTGCCGAGGGCACCTGGGTGGAGGACGTCGAGGGCCGCCGCTACCTCGACATGCTGGCCGGCTACTCGGCCCTCAACTTCGGCCACCGCCACCCCGCGCTGATCGAGGCGGCCCACCGCCAGCTCGACCGCCTCACGCTGACCTCGCGGGCCTTCCACAACGACCGGCTCGCGGAGTTCGCCGAGCGGCTGGCCGCACTGACCGGCCTGGACATGGTGCTGCCCATGAACACGGGCGCCGAGGCCGTCGAGAGCGGCATCAAGGTGGCACGCAAGTGGGCGTACGACGTCAAGGGCGTCCCCGCCGACCGGGCGACGATCGTGGTCGCGGCGGAGAACTTCCACGGCCGTACGACGACGATCGTGAGCTTCTCCACGGACGAGACGGCACGGGCCGGATTCGGTCCGTTCACGCCGGGCTTCCGGATCGTGCCGTACAACGACCTCGCCGCGCTGGAGGCGGCGGTCGACGAGACGACGGCGGCGGTGCTGATCGAGCCGATCCAGGGCGAGGCCGGCGTCGTCATCCCGGACGACGGCTATCTGACGGGCGTACGGGAACTGACACGGCGCAAGGGATGCCTGTTCATCGCGGACGAGATCCAGTCGGGCCTCGGCCGTACGGCCCGCACGCTCGCCGTCGAGCACGAGGGCGTCGTCCCCGACATGGTGCTGCTGGGCAAGGCGCTGGGCGGGGGCATCGTCCCGGTGTCGGCGGTCGTGGCGCGCCGCGACGTGCTCGGCGTGCTGCGGCCAGGTGAGCACGGTTCGACGTTCGGCGGCAACCCGCTGGCCGCCGCGGTCGGCACGGCGGTCGTCGAGCTGCTGGAGACCGGCGAGTTCCAGCGCCGGGCCACGGAGCTGGGCGTGGTGCTGCGAGGCGGCCTGGAAGAGCTGGTCGGCAAGGGCGTCGTCGGCTTCCGGACACGGGGGCTGTGGGCCGGCGTCGACATCGACCCGGCGATCGGCACCGGACGCGAGATCAGCGAACGCCTGATGCGCGAGGGCGTCCTGGTGAAGGACACGCACGGCTCCACGATCCGGCTCGCCCCGCCGCTGACCATCACCGGCGAGGAGCTGCGGGCCGCGCTGGGCACGCTGGGCACGGTGCTGGGGCAGGCCTGAGCAGCAGGGCGGCGCCGTGGGGAGGGCACCTTGCACTCCCGGCCGCGCCGCCCGTTCCGCTCCTGCCGGGCCGCCCGCACCGCTCCCACCAGGGCACCCGCTCACGACCGGCCCGTCCGCTCCCCGGACGGGCGGCGTCCCACGCGGCAGCCCCGCCCCCGCAGGGGTGAAGATGGGGACAAGAGGTGGTAGACCACTCTCAGCGACAGAGAGGTCAACCGGTGGGCACATTCGAGGAGCGCGACGTCGAGCGTCGGCCGTTCGACGTGGCGGACGCCGCTCCCGTGCTGCTCGACGCCCAGGGCGTCGTGACGAGCTGGACCAGGGACGCCCAGCGCCTGCTCGGGTACACGCCCGGTGAGGCCGTGGGTCGCGGCGTCGCCGAACTGCTGACCGCCCAGGACGCGTCGCGCGTGCCGGGGCTGGTCGAGCGGTGCCGCAGGAACGGCGGCTGGACGGGCCTGCTGACCGCCCGGCGTGAGGACGGTTCGCCGGTCCGTGTGATGGTCCGGGTCACTCCGGCGCTGGAGACCCAGGGCCCGTCCCGCTGGCTGGTGCTGATGTCGGAGCTGGCCGAGGCCCCCGGCTGGGACATGAGCCGCGACATGCTGGAACAGATGGTGTCCCGCTCCCCCGTCGGCATAGCGATCGTCGACACGGACCTGCGCTACGTCTGGTCGAACATCGCCCTCGCCCAGTTCGGCGGCGGCCCGCCGAGCCGTCGGCTGGGCCTGCGGCTGGCGGACATCCAGCCGGGCCTGGACACCGAGGCGATCGAGGCGCAGATGCGGCACGTCCTGGCGACCGGTGAGTCGGTCGCCGGCTACGAGCTCGTGGGCCACGTACGGGCCGCCCCGTTCCGCGAGACCGCGCACATGATGTCGTTCACCCGGCTCGACGACGGCCACGGCCACCCAATGGGCGTGTACTACACCGTCCTCGACATCACCGACCGGCACCGCGACCGCCAGCGCCTGGCCCTGCTCGACCGGGCCGGCGAGCGCATCGGCCGCACCCTGGACATCACGCTGACCGCGCAGGAGCTGGCCGACGTGGCGGTGCCGGACCTCGCCGACTTCGTGACCGTGGACCTGCTGGAGTCGGTGCTGCACGGCGGGGAACCGGAGCCCGGCCCGCCGCGCGACACGGAGCGGGTGCCGCTGCGCCGCGCCGGCCAGCGCTCGCTCGACCGGAGCGTCACCGAGGCCGTCGTGGGTATCGGGGAGGTGGCGACGTATCTGGCCGGGTCGCCGCCGATCCGCTCCCTGACGACGGGCATGCCCTGGCTGGGGGCGCGGCTCGACCCGCTCGCCGAGGAGTGGGCCACGGACGCGCCCAGCACGCGGCGGTCCATCTTCCTGGAGCTGGGCCTGCACAGCGCGATGATCGTGCCGATCCGCGCGCGGGGTGTCACCCTCGGCGTCACCACGTTCTTCCGGCGCCGCCGGCACGAGCCCTTCGACGAGGGCGACCTGAGTCTGGCCGAGGACCTCGTCTCCCGGGCGGCGGTCTGCGTCGACAACGCCCGGCGCTACACCCGCGAGCGGGACGCGGCCCTGGTGCTGCAGCGCAGCCTGCTGCCGCACCGGCTGCCCCAGCAGGAGGCCGTCGAGGTGACGGCCTGCTACCGGCCCGCCGACGAGCTGACGGGCCTCGGCGGGGACTGGTACGACCTGATCCCCCTGTCGGGGGCGCGGGTCGCCCTCGTGGTGGGCGAGGTGGCCGGGCACGGCATCCAGGCCGCGGCGGCCATGGGGCGGCTGCGGACCGCCGTACGCACCCTCGCGGCGCTGGACCTGTCGCCGGAGGAGGTACTCGGCCATCTCGACGACCTGGTGGCGATGGGCGCGCCGGAGGAGGGTGTCGTACCGGACGCGGGCGGGGTGGAAAGCGCCGACGGCGCACCACAGGACGAGAGTCACGGCGGCTCCGAGTCCGTCGGATCCGGCTGCCTGTACGTCGTCTACGACCCGGTCGACGGCCGGTGCACCATGGCCGCCGCCGGGCATCCCGCGCCGGCGGTCGTCGGGGCCGACGGCAAGGTGGTGTTCATGGAGCTGCCGCAGGGTCCTGCCCTCGGCGTCGGCGGGCCGCCGTTCGAGTCGGTGGAGGTGACGCTGGCCGAGGGCAGCACGCTCGTGCTGCACACCGACGGGCTGCTGGCCAGCGACGGCGAGGCGTGGGCGACCGACGTGGGGCGGGACCGGCTGCGCGGCGCGCTGGAGCGGTCCGCCCCCTCGCTGGAACGGCGCTGCCGCGCCGTGATCGACGCGTTGGTGCCCGCGCGCCCGCACGACGACGTGGCCCTGCTGCTGGCACGCACCAGGCTGCTCAGCTCGGAACAGGTGGCGACCTGGGAGCTGCCCGTCGACCCGGTCGTGGTCGCCGACGCCCGCAGGGCGGCCTGCCGGCAGCTGTCCGCGTGGGGTCTGGAAGAGCTGGCCTTCACCACCGAGCTGGTGGTGAGCGAGCTGGTCACCAACGTCATCCGGCATGCCGTCGGCCCGATCCGGCTGCGGCTGATCAGGGCGGCCACGCTGGTCTGCGAGGTGTTCGACAGCGGCGCCACCGCACCGCATCTGCGCCACCCGCGCACCACGGACGAGGGCGGGCGCGGGCTGCTGCTGGTCTCGCAGCTCACCCAGCGATGGGGCACCCGGTTCGTGCCCGACGGCAAGGTCATCTGGGCGGAGCAGCCGCTGACCGGCCTTGCGGACTGACGCGAAAGGCCCTTTACCGCCGCGGCGTGGAAAATGGGTGAGACTCCGTTGTGAGGCGGCAGCCATGAAGGATGCGGCAACCGACTACGGGGCGGTCTTCCAGGCACTGCCCGGCATGGTCGCCCTGCTCACGCCCGACCTGGTGTACGCGGACGCCAACGAGGAGTTCCTGCGGATGTCCGGGCGCCGACGCGAGGACGTCGTCGGCCGCTATCTGTTCGATGTCTTCCCCGACAACCCCGACGACCCCGCCGCGACCGGCATGCGCAACCTGGAGGCCTCACTGCGCCGGGTGCTGGCCACCGGCGCACGGGACACCATGGCCCTGCAGCGGTACGACGTGGAGAGTCCCGGCCGGCCCGGGCAGTGGGAGGTGCGTTACTGGAGCCCTGTCAACGCGCCGGTCCTCGGCCAGGACGGGACGGTCGTGCTGCTGGTGCACCGGGTCGAGGAGGTCACCGAGCTGATCGAGGCCCGCGGCGGCCCCGGCGGGAGCAGGGCACGGGTGCTGGAGGCCGAGCTGTACACCCGCGCCCGCGACCTGCAGGAGCTCAACGAGCGGCTGCGCGAGGCACACGACTGGGAGCGTGAGGTGGCACTGGCGCTCCAGAAGGCGATGCTGCCCGGCCGTCGGCAGCTGGGGCACCACGGGGCGGCCGTGCGCTACCGGCCTGCGGTGGGCGCGCTGCACGTGTGCGGGGACTGGTACGACGTGGTCGACCTGGTGGGCGGCAACCGCATCGCGGTCTCGGTGGGCGACGTGGTCGGCCACGGTCTGGCCGCCGCGGGCGTCATGGGCCAGCTGCGCAGCGCGCTGACCGCGGCTTCCCGGGTGGCGGCGGGCCCGGCCCAGGCACTCGACGTTCTGGGGCGGTTCGCGCATGTCGTCGACGGCGCCGAGTCGGCCACGGCGGTGACGACGTTCATCGACTGCGACATGCAGACCATCACCTACAGCAGCGCCGGCCACCTGCCGCCGGTGCTGGTGCACCCCGACGGCCGCGTCGAGTTCCTGGACCGGGCCACCGATCCTCCGCTCGACGCCCATCCCGACCCGCGGCCCCGCCCGCAGGCCGGCACCGGCTTCACGCCCGGTTCCACGCTCGCCCTGTACACCGACGGACTGGTGGAACGGCGGTACGAGGACATCGACAAGGGGGTGGCCCGCCTAGCCGAGTCCCTCGCTCGGCACCGGGACGCCGATCCCGAGGGCCTCGCGGACGCCGTCCTGCACGAGCTGCTGCCTCCCGAGGGTGCCACCGACGACACCGTGCTGATCGTCGTGCGGCTCTGACCGTCGGCGCGGCCGGGACGCATGTCGTTCCCGGCCCCGCACGACGCATGACCTACGGCTTTCGCGCCACCGCCCCGTACATGGCGATGTCCTCGTCCCGGATGCCCTCCTCGCCCATGCCGTCCGGGCGCCACTTGTGGACCTGGACGATGCCGGGCTCGACGAGTTCCAGGCCGTCGAAGAACTCGTGGGCCTCGTCGATCGTGCGCAGCCGCATCGGCATGTTGCGGGCGGCGTACTCGCGGGCGACGCGGCCCACCTCGTCCGGCGCGAACTCGGCCGTGCCGATGGACATCGCCAGGTAGCTGCCCGAGGGCAGCGGCTCCAGCAGGCGGCGGACGATGCCGACCGCGTCGTCCTCGTCCAGGATGAAGTGGACGATCGCGATCACGGTGAGGGCCACCGGCTGCGTGAGGTCGAGGGTGTCGCGCAGCTCGGCGGCGTCGACGATGCTGCCCGGCTCGCGGAAGTCGGCCTCGATGTACGCGGTCCGCCCCTCGGGGGAGCTGGCCAGCAGGCCCTGGGAGAGGGTGAGGACGATGGGGTCGTTGTCCACGTAGACGACGCGCGCCTCGGGCGCCACCGCCTGGGCTATCTCGTGCAGGTTCGGCGAGGTGGGTATGCCGGTGCCGACGTCCAGGAACTGGCGTACGCCCGCCTCCTCGGCGAGCCAGCGCACGGCGCGGTTCATCCAGTCGCGGTTGGCCCGCATGTGGATGGGCAGGGCGGGCCACTCCCGGGACATGGCGTCGCCCGCCTCCTTGTCCGCGGGGTAGTAGTCCTTGCCGCCCAGGATGTAGTCGTAGATCCGCGCGGAGTGCGCGTTCTCGGTGTCGATACGGTCGGCCGGCCATCCGTTGTCAGGCAACGCCGTGTCTCCCATTCGGGTCGGGGGGTGTGGGGAACGCTCAGCTATAGCAACGGGGGGCGAAGAGCCCGGAGAACAGGTTAGGAGAGCCCGGTCGAGCAGAAGGACGATCAGAGCAGGAAGTCGGCCTCACCCGACTTCACACCCGTCAGGAAGGTCGTCACTTCCAGGGGCGTGAAGACCAGCGCGGGTCCCTCGGGGTCGGTCGACTGGCGGACGGCGACCCGACCGTCGGCGAGCCTCAGCACCTCCACGCAGGCGCCTCCGGCATCGTCGCTCCACGGCTTGGACCAGCCCTGGGCGGCCAGTTCGGGGGCGGGCATGCCGTTGTGGACGGGGCGTGTGGGGTGGTGCACGTCAGAGCTCCTTGCGTATCGCGCCGAGTTGGGCCTCGGTCTTGCCGGCGGGCGCCGCCTGGGCGCCCAGCCGGTCCAGGGCCTCGCGGTACACCACGACGTCGTCGCTCTTGTCCAGGTAGACCGCACCCACCAGGCCGTTGAGATAGACGATGTCGGGCAGTTCGCGCGCCCGGAACCGGAAGAGGTGGAAGGCGCCCGCCCGCATCGCGGGGTGCGGCCCGTTCGCGAACCGCATGATCTGCAGGGTCACGTGCGGCAGCCGGTTCACCTCGATCAGATGGTCGATCTGTGCGCGCATCACGTCCGCGCCGCCGACCGGCCAGCGCAGCACGGTCTCGTCCATCACGACCCACAGCCGCGGCGGCGCCTGGCGGGTCAGCAGCTCCTGGCGGCGCATCCGCAGTGCGACCCGGCGTTCGGTCGCCTCGGCCGGGGCGTGCGGATTACCGGCGCCGAGCAGGGCGCGGGCGTAGCTCTCCGTCTGCAGCAGGCCGTGCACGAACTGGTTCTCGTAGGCACGGATCTGCAACGCCGCCTGCTCCAGGCTCAGGTACGCCGCGAACCAGTCCGGCAGCACGTCACGGTAGGTGTGCCACCAGCCGCGCTTGTTGGCCTCGCGCACCGACTTCAGGAAGGTGTCGATCTCCTGCTGTTCCGTCACGCCGTAGACCTGGAGCAGCTTCTCGGCGTCCGGTAGCCGGAGCCGCGCCACCTTGGCGGCCTCCATCCGGCGGATCGTGGAGTGGCTGACACCGATGGCGGCGCCCGCCTGCTCGTAGGTCAGTCCGGCCCGGGTCCGCAGCTCCTCCAGCTGTCTGCCGAGGATCATGCGCAGCACGGAAGGAGCGCCGCCCCAGTCGGTCTCCGCGGTCACGCCCTACCCCCTCACGCCGTCGGCTCCAGGGCCACCGTCTCACGCGGTCACATTCGGAGTGCCATTCGATCATTTCCTGGCGAGAGCAGCATGCACCTGGCCAATTGCAATTTTCAACTTGCGGCTTGCGAGCAGTTGTCGGCGAGTGCCACAGTGGGCTCACTGTCCACGGCTTCGCGAACAGTGCGGCGGAACGGTCCAGTTGGGGGAGACCGAGCCACAACTCGCTGTCCCGCGGCGCGTTCTGCACCCCCGTCCCCACCACGCGCAGCCGGCCGACCCGACAGCTGTACGGCGATGACGCACATGGCAGACGAAAGGCGTACGGCGATGGCTCCGCCCTCCCTCCCCCACCCGCTGGACCGCCTGCCCGGGCATGAACTCCCCGACCACGCGCCCACCGCACGACAGGCCCTCCGCCTGGCCGGCACCGATTTCCTCGGTCCGCTGCCCGGCTCGGAGCACACGCTCCGGGCGCCGTCGAAGGCGACGCGCTCCCCGCAGCCACCCGGAGGCGAGTTCACCGGTCGACTCCCCGGGCCGAAAGGCCCCGACCGGCTCGCCTCCGGGGACCAGCCCGCCCACCGGGCCCACACCTTCGTCCTCCCGGCGACCCCGGAGTCGGCCGGTGTGGCCCGAGGGGCCGTACGCCAGACCCTGACGTCGTGGCACACCCACGCCGACGACGTTGACAACGCTGTCCTCGTCACCTCCGAGCTGGTCACCAACGCGGTGACGCACTCGGGCAGCGAGCGGATCGTGTGCCGACTGCACCTCACCGGGCGCCGGCTCCGCGTGGAGGTCGAGGACCAGAACCTCGGGTCCACCCTCCCGGCGTCCCGGCAGGCCTGCCCCGACGACCAGAACGGCCGCGGGCTCCTCCTGGTGGAGGCGGTCTGCGACGACTGGGGAGTCCGACCCGCCCCGAACCGTACGGGACGCGTCGTCTGGGCCGACCTGACGACGACCTCTTCCGCTCCCGTCCCGCCCTCCCCCACACCCCCCGCCCGGCCCATCCCCCACTCGGCCGAAGGATCCGTCCCCCATGTTCCGACCGCACAGCCGTGACCCGCACCCGTGCCGTTCCGCGGCGACCCTCCACCCCACGCCCGACCGGCACGACGATCTCCGCCTGCCGATCCCGCCACAGCTCCCCACGACCCTCGGCCACGACGCCGTGGGCACGTCGCCGGAACACGGCGAGGCCATCCTGGAGGCGCTCCCCCGCGTCGGCTGTGTCTTCGCCGACGACCGTCACTGGTGGTGGATCGTCCCGTCCGGATCGCACATCGGGATCACCTGGCCGCCGAGCACCACATACGCGATCGGCGCCCGGATGGGCGACCCGTCCTGGACGGCCACCCGCCCGAGGCCGGGCCCGAGCCACCCGCGCCTGCTCCACTCCCCCATGGACGGCTCGCCGTACACGCCTCCGATACCGCTGTATTTCCTCACCTGCCGCCTCACCGGCAGCAGCCCGCGCTGGTCGCTCGGCGCAACCGATTGAAGAGCCACCGCCACGGCGCACTCCCCCGGCGCCGTACCGGTTTCCCACCCTCCCGCCCGCGCCTACACTGACACCTCACGACGTGCTGGTTGACCTGCGAGAACGCTGCGGGGCGCCGAACCTACGGAGTGAGGAGCCACCCGTTGTTCTACTACCTGCTCAAATACGTCCTTCTCGGGCCGTTGCTCCGACTGGTCTTCCGGCCCCGGATCGAGGGTCTGGAGCATGTGCCGGCATCGGGTCCGGCGATCGTCGCGGGCAACCATCTGTCGTTCTCCGACCACTTCCTGATGCCGGCGATCCTCAAGCGCCGCATCACCTTCCTGGCGAAGGCGGAGTACTTCACCGGCCCGGGCATCAAGGGCCGGCTGACGGCGACGTTCTTCCGCAGCGCCGGGCAGATCCCGGTCGACCGCTCCGGTAAGGACGCCGGCCAGGCCGCGATCCGCGAGGGCCTCGGGGTGCTGAGCAAGGACGAACTGCTCGGCATCTACCCGGAGGGCACCCGCTCGCACGACGGCCGCCTCTACAAGGGCAAGGTCGGGGTCGCGGTGATGGCTCTCAGGGCCGGGGTCCCGGTGATCCCCTGCGCGATGATCGGCACCTTCGAGGCCCAGCCGCCGGGCAAGGTCGTCCCCCGTCTCCACCCCGTCGTCATCCGCTTCGGCAAGCCCCTCGACTTCTCCCGCTACGCGGGCATGGAGAACGAGAAGGCCGTCCTGCGCGCCATCACCGACGAGATCATGTACGCCATCCTGATGCTGTCCGAGCAGGAGTACGTCGACCAGTACGCGGCCGTCGTCAAGGCGGAGGCCTCGCAGAAGGCGGAGCAGCGGGAGCGCAGGTTCCGACGCACGCCGCTGCGCTGACCTCCTCTGCTCTGAGCCGAACTCCCTGACCCAGCCGGTCGTCGCGGCCTACGGTCGCCTCATGAGACGTGCTGTGGTGATCGGAGCGACAGGCCAGATCGGGCGCCCGGCGGTACGGGCCCTCGCGCGGGACGGCTGGGAGGTGACGGCCGCCTCCCGGGGCGGCGGACGGGACGAGAGCTGGCCCACGCAGGTGCGGGCGGAACGGCTGGACCGGGACGACGACGCGGCGCTGGCCGCGCTGATCGGCGACGACTGCGACCTCGTGGTCGACGTGGTCGCCTACGGGGCCGAACACGCCCGGCAGCTCACGGGCCTGGCCGGGCGGATCGGATCGGCGGTGGTGGTCTCCAGCGTGTCGGTGTACGAGGACGACAAGGGCCGCGGCTTCGACACCCAGGCCGAACCGGACGGCTTCCCCGAGTACCCGGTGCCGGTGCCCGAGAGCCAGCGCACGGTGGCGCCCGGCGAGTCCTCGTACAGCACCCGCAAGGCGGCTCTGGAACGGGAACTCCTCGCGGCCGGCGACCGCTTGCCCACCACGCTGCTGCGGGCCGGCGCGGTCCACGGCCCGCACTGCCGCACGCCCCGCGAGCTGTACTTCGTCAAGCGAAACCTGGACGGCCGCGCCCGTCGTGTCCTCGCGTACGGCGGCCGGAGCCGTTTCCACCCGGTGAGTGTGCACACCCTGGCGGAGCTGATCCGGCTCGCCGCGGCCCGCCCCGGCTCGCGGGCCCTCAACGCCTGTGACGACGAGGCGCCGCCGGTGCTGGAGATCGCGACGGCGATCGACGCCGTGATGGGTGTCGAGACGGAGACCGTCCTGCTCGACGGTCCCCCGCCGGCCTCGTCGGTGGGCGACACCCCGTGGTCGGTTCCGGTGCCGGTGGTGTGCGACATGTCGGCGGCACAACGGGAGCTGGGCTACCGACCGGTGGTGCGGTACGCCGAGACGCTTCCGGAGACGGTCGAGTGGATCGAGCGCCGACTGTCCGGGCGCAACTGGCGCGAGGCGTACCCGAAGATGTTCCAGGCGTACGGCGACCTCTTCGACTACGCCGCCGAGGACGCGTGGTTCCGCGAGGGGCGGCCGGCTGGTCCGCCGGCCGCCCCCGGCACCGTATGACCGATGCCTACGGCTTGGGCGTGGCGTGCGGAGCGCACGTCACGTCCTCGGTGTCCAGCTTGCCGGTGAGCAGGTAGGCGTCGACCCGGTCGTTGACGCAGGAGTTGACCAGGCTGGTGACGCCGTGCGAGCCGGCGTCCTTCTCGGTGATCAGGCGGGAACCCTTGAAACGCCGGTGCAGTTCGAGGGCGCCCTCGTACGGGGTGGCCGCGTCGCGCTCCGACTGCACGATCAGGACCGGGGGCAGGCCCTTGCCCGTCCGCACGTCCAGCGGGGTGCTCTGCTTGACCGGCCAGGTGGCGCACGGCAGGTTCATCCAGGCGTTGGCCCAGGTCATGAACGGGTGGTCGCGGTGCAGCCGGGTGTTGTCGCGGTCCCACGTGCGCCAATTCGTGGGCCACTTGGCGTCCGCGCACTCGACGGCGGTGTACACGGCGTTGCCGTTCTCCGCGTCGGCGTTGCCCACGGTGTCGGACAGGTCCGGGGCGGCCGCGTCGACGAGGGCCTGGGTGTCGCCGGCGACGTACTTGCTGAAGACGGTGGCGACCGGCACCCACGAGGAGTCGTAGTACGGGGCGCTCTGGAAGAAGGAGATCAGCTCGGCCGGACCGACCACGCCGCCGAGGGGGTTCTTCTTCGCGGTGGCGCGCAGCTGGAGCCACTTCTGCTGGACCTCGGCGCGGGTGTCGCCCAGGTGGAAGGTGGCGTCGTTCCTGGCGACCCAGTCCTGCCAGTCCTTCCAGCGCGTCTCGAAGGCGACGTCCTGGTCCAGGTTGGCCTGGTACCAGATCTTCTCCCGCGACGGGTTGACGACGCTGTCCACGACCATGCGGCCGACGTGGCGGGGGAAGAGGGTGCCGTAGACCGCGCCGAGGTAGGTGCCGTACGAGACGCCGAGGAAGTTGAGCCGCTTCTCGCCGAGCGCGGCCCGGACGACGTCCAGGTCGCGTGCGGTGTTCGGCGTGGTCATGTGCGGCAGCATCGCGCCGCTGCGCTCGTGGCAGCCCTCGGCGTACTCGCGGGCCAGCTTGCGCTGGGCGCGCTTGTCGGCCTCGGAGTCGGGCACCGGGTCCGGCTTCGGCGCCTTGACGAACTCCTGCGGGTCGACACAGGAGAGGGGCGCCGACTTGCCGACGCCCCGCGGGTCGAAGCCCACGAAGTCGTACGCCTTGGCCACCTTCGCCCACACGGCGTTGCTGGTGGTGACCCGGCGCGGGAAGCGCAGGCCGGAGCCGCCGGGGCCGCCCGGGTTGTACACGAGGGCGCCGAGGCGCTCCTCCTCGGTGCCGGTGTTGCCGATGCGGTCCACGGCGAGCTTGATCTGCTTGCCGTAGGGCTTGGCGTAGTCGAGCGGCACGGTGACCCAGCCGCACTGGATCGGCTTCTCCAGTCCCCAGTCGGCGGGGCAGTCCTTCCAGTCCACGCCGGCCTGGGCGGCGCGGGCCGCGGCGACCGTGACGCCCCAGGACTCGTGGTCCTGAACGTGGCGGGCCTGTTCGGCGCTGGCGCTGGCGGTGGGCGCGGCCACCGCGCCGGCTATGAGCGTCGCCGCGACGAGCAGTCCGGCGGAACCGATCGCCGCTGTCCGCCTCTTCGGTCTGATGTCCCTCAAGTCGGGCCTCCCGTACACCGTTTCGATGGGTACGGGTGATCCTGTCCGCTGTGAGGTCGCTGAGAAAGGGGCCGTCCCCCTTCTTTGCCAATCCGATAACCGGATAGGCAAGTTCGCTGGTCGGATTGTTATCCGAACGAGGCCAACACCTTCTCCAGTGTCCGCCGCAGGCTCCGCGCGTCCGGCGCGACGGCGGTCACCAGCGCGGCCGGCCCGGCGAGCGGCAGCACCACGGCGCCCTCCCCCACGACCCGGGACGCCACCGGACGCTCCGCGAACTCCGGCCTTACTACAACCAGTTGACCGACGGCACGATGGCCGCCCAGCCCGGCGGGGCCGTCCCAGCCGCCCGGGGCGCCCGGACCGCAGGACAGCTCCTGGTCGAGGACGGTCCGCCCGGCGATCCGCACGGACAGACGGCTGGTGAGCCGTCCGGGTTCCTCACCCGTCCGGCCGAGCACCTGCTCCTCGCGCAGGACGAGACGGGCACCCGGGCCGAGGTCGGCCCTGGTGCGCACGTGCAGGTCGCTGTCGCGCGCGGAGATCAACTGCTCCGGCAGCCAGCACAGCTCGCCGCCGTCGGCCACGCTCAGCCGGACGTCGTAGCGGGCCCCGTCCTTGGCCTGCCCTGGCAGCGCGAGGGTGGCGGCGGCCGACCCGACGTGCAGCCGGGCCCCCTCCTCCACGCCGGCCTCGACCGTGAAGTGGTCGCCACCGAGGGGGCCGCTCATCGCGCCGACCAGCGTCACCCGGGCCTCGCCCGCACTCCCGCGCGTCCGGCGCGGCGCCAGCGGCCCCTCCCCCGCCAGTACCGGCAGTGCCGTACCGCCGCGTCCGTCGGCGCGGGCGACGATCCGGGCGGTGGCGCGTACTCCGGTGGCCGTCGCGCTCATGCCGTCCACGCGGCGAGCCGCCCGCGCACCCACTCGGCCACGTCCCGCACGCCGCTGTCGTCACGCAGCGACTGGAACACGACGGGCAGTTCGGCGCGCTGGGCCTTGGCGTCGGCGGCCATCCTGGCCAGGTCGGAGCCGACGTACGGGGCGAGGTCGGTCTTGTTGACGACGAGCAGGTCGGCGGTGGTCACGCCGGGGCCGCCCTTGCGCGGGATGTCGTCGCCGCCGGCCACGTCGATGACGAAGACCTGTGCGTCGACAAGGCCCTTGGAGAAGGTGGCGGTGAGATTGTCCCCGCCGGACTCGACCAGGATCAGGTCCAGCGGCCCGACCTCGTCCTCCAGGTCCTCGACCGCTTCGAGGTTGGCGGAGATGTCGTCCCGGATCGCGGTGTGCGGACAGGCCCCCGTCTCCACGGCGGTGATCCGCTCCGGCGGCAGCACGGCCTCCCGCAACAGGAACTCGGCGTCCTCACGGGTGTAGATGTCGTTCGTGACGACGGCCAGGGACAGTTCGTCCCGCAGCGCCCGGCAGAGCGCGGCGACGGTCGCGGTCTTCCCGGACCCGACGGGCCCTCCGAGCCCGATCCGCAGGGCCCGCCGCCGCCCGTCGGGCCGACGGGCATCGGCACTGACGGCGGCGGGGCTGTGGTGGGGGTGGTCGAGATGCATGGCAACGGCTCCTTCGGTGACTGGCGTCGGCCTCTCAGGCAGAAGCGGGGGTCCAGGGGGGGCGGCACCCCCCTGGCGGGGTGGAAGGGGCAGAGCCCTGGGGGATGGGAAGGGCAGGGGCGGCGGGGGCGAGAACCCTCACGAGGCGAACAGCCGCACCCCCCACCCCGCATGCACCTCCGCCCCGATCTCCAGCAACGGCGCCGACCCCGCGGGCAACACGTCGGTCCCCTCCTCGACGACCTCCCGCGCCACCTCCGCCGCCCGCCCCGCCACCCGGTCCACCTCCGGCGCCAGCCGGGCCAGCACCCCGGTCGCCTCGAACGGATCCAGACTCAGCAGCCGCACCGTCGCACCGGCCGGCCCACTCACACACTCGTACGCCGCGCAGTAGGCCGCTTCGAGTGCCCCGAGCCCCGCCGCCCGCGCCACGAGCCCCAGCACCACCGGCTGATGCGCCCCCTTGGGGAACGCCCGCGCCACGGCGTCCAGCTCACCGGACGGCCAGGTGACCCGCGCGGCCCGCAGCAACTGCCGCCCCAGCCTGCGCGCCGCGAGCCGCAGCGCCGGAGACGGCGTCCGCGCGTCCGCCGCCGCGTCCAGTTCCTCCGGATCGACACCGAGCGCCGCCGCCGCCGCGAGGGCCGCCGACACCAGTCCCGTCGTGTGCAACCGGCCCCGGCAGAACTCCTCCAGGCTCGCCGCGCCCGTGACCCGCCCCGCCTTCACCGCGGCCTCGGCCCCGCCGGAGTGCGCGTGCCCTCCGGCGGGGAAGCGGCCGTCGGCCAGGACGAGAAGTGCCGCGCGGGACATCAGAAGAGGAAGTAACGCTGGGCCAGGGGCAGTTCGGCCGCCGGAGTCGCCTCGACGAGTTCGCCGTCGATGTGCACGGCGAAGCTGTCGGGGTCGATCCGGACCTCGGGCCGCGCGTCGTTCTCCCGCATGTCGGCCTTGGTGACCGCCCGCGTCGAGTCGATGGCCATGAACCGCTTGCCGAGCGCGAGCCGCTCCGGCAGCCCGTCCTCGACGGCGAGGGGCGCCACGAAGTTGAACGAGTTCGCGGCCGGGGCCCGCCCGATCGCCCCGAACATCGGCCGGGGCAGGATCGGCTGCGGCGTCGGGATCGACGCGTTGGCGTCGCCCATCTGCGCGTAGGCGATCATTCCGCCCTTGATGACGAGGTGCGGCTTGACCCCGAAGAACGCGGGCTCCCACAGCACCAGGTCGGCGAGCTTGCCGGTCTCGACGGAGCCGATCTCCCGTGCGAGGCCCTGCGCGAGCGCCGGGTTGATCGTGTATTTGGCGACATAGCGACGTACTCGGTGGTTGTCCGCGCCGCCGTCGCCGGGCAGCGCGCCCCGGCGCCGCTTCATCACGTGGGCCGTCTGCCAGGTCCGCATGATCACTTCGCCCACCCGGCCCATGGCCTGGGAGTCGGACGAGATGATCGAGATGGCACCCAGGTCGTGCAGTATGTCCTCGGCGCCGATCGTCGAGGGCCGGATGCGCGACTCGGCGAAGGCCAGGTCCTCGGGCACCGCTGTGTTCAAGTGGTGGCACACCATCAGCATGTCGAGGTGTTCCTCGGCCGTGTTGACCGTGTAGGGCCGGGTCGGATTGGTGGAGCTCGGGAGCACGTACGACTCGGAGACCACGGACATGATGTCCGGCGCGTGCCCGCCGCCCGCGCCCTCGGTATGGTACGCGTGGATGCCGCGTCCGCCGATCGCGGCGAGGGTGTCGGCGACGAACCCGGCCTCGTTGAGGGTGTCGGTGTGGATGGCGACCTGGATGCCCGTGCGGTCGGCCACCGTGAGGGCGGCGTCGATCGCGGCCGGCGTCGCGCCCCAGTCCTCGTGGATCTTCAGGCCGAGCGCGCCGCCCCGGATCTGCGACAGCATCGCGTCGTGCGAGACGGTGTTGCCCTTGCCGAGCAGACCGAAGTTGAGGGGGTATCCCTCCATCGACTCCAGCATCCGGGCCAGGTGCCAGGGGCCGGGCGTCACGGTGGTCGCCTTGGAGCCCTCCGCGGGCCCGGTGCCGCCGCCGACGAGGGTGGTGATGCCGGAGGCGAGCGCCTCGTCGGCGATCTGCGGGCAGATCAGATGGACGTGCGCGTCGATGGCGCCCGCGGTCAGGATCCGCCCGTTGCCCGCGACGACCTCGGTCTCCGGTCCGATGACCAGTGCCGGATGCACCCCGTCCATGGTGTCCGGGTTGCCCGCCTTGCCGATCCCGGCGATCCGGCCGTCGCGGACACCGACGTCGGCCTTGACGACCCCCCAGTGGTCGACGATCACGGCGCCGGTGATGACGGTGTCCGGCGCGCCTTCCGCGCGCGTGACACGCGACTGCCCCATGGACTCGCGGATGACCTTGCCACCGCCGAACACCGCCTCGTCACCGGCGAGTCCGGGCCCGCCGCTGCGGTCCTCCTCGATCTCGATCAGCAGATCGGTGTCGGCGAGCCGGATGCGGTCACCGGTCGTCGGGCCGAACAGGTCGGCGTAGGCGGCACGCGAGATCTCAGGCATCGAGGGCACCTCCCGTCTCCCCGCGCAGTCCGGGCACCACGCGGGCACCGGCGAGCGGAACGAGTTCGACGTCCACCGGGATGCCGGGTTCGAAGCGCATGGCGGTACCGGCGGCGACGTTGAGCCGCTTGCCGCGCGCCGCGGCGCGGTCGAACTCCAGGCCGGGGTTGGCCTCGGCGAAGTGGTAGTGGGAGCCGACCTGGACGGGCCGGTCGGCGGCGTTGAGCACGGTGAGCCGGGTGACCTCGCGACCCTGGTTGTACGCAATCGGGCCGTCGGCGAAGAGGATCTCTCCTGGGATCATCGAGGCCGCCTCACACGATCGGGTCGTGGACGGTGACGAGTTTGGTGCCGTCCGGGAAGGTCGCCTCGACCTGCACGTCGTGGATCATCTCGGGGATGCCCTCCATGACGTCGTCCCGGGTGAGCAGTTCGCGTCCGGAGGCCATGAGTTCGGCGACCGAGCGGCCGTCACGTGCGCCTTCGAGGATGTGCGAGGTGATGAGGGCGACGGCCTCGGGGTGATTCAGCCTCAGCCCGCGGGCGCGGCGCTTCTCCGCCACGTCGGCCGCCACGTGGATCAGCAGCCTCTCCTGCTCGTGCGGGGTAAGTTGCACGTCCCACCTCACCTCCTCGCTCCGGACCGTGCGGGGCCCGGCTGCCGCGGCCACCGGCAAGGTCCCCGACGGCGTGGAGGGGCAGGTTAGTCGGCACGCGTTTCGCGCACGTTAACCAAGCTGTGACCCACGAGTCGCGGCCCCCTCGTCCCGCATGCTCGTCAGCGCCCGCAGTCCGTCACGGAGGACCTCGACGGGCACGGGCCCGAAAAGGGACTGCTGCGCGAGGAAGCCCATCACCGAGGCGATCATCGTGCGGGCCACGTCGTCGGGGGTGACGTCCGCATCCATCATCCCGGCGTTCTGGTAGCTCTCCACGATCCGCGCCCAGGCCCCGCGCACCGAGCCGTACCCCTCGCGCAGCACGGCCGCCAGTTCCTCGTTGCGCAGCGTCTCCGCCCACACCTGGATGACGAGTCGCGGAAAAGCCGGCCGCCCGTCGACCGTCAGATTCTCCCGAGCGGCGAGCGTCCGGCCGAGGACCGCCGCGACGAGCTCGTCCGGCGGCGCGGGCGGGCTCTGCCGGGCCGCCTCCGCGAAGGCCTGGTGGACCGACCCGAGCACCTCGCCGACGATCGCGGCGATCAGTTCCTCCTTGCCGCTGAAGTAGCGGTAGACGGCACCCGCAGAGAGATTCACCTCCTTGAGCACGTCCTGCATCGACGTGGCATGGAACCCGTTGCGGGCGAAGCAGACGGCGGCGCCGTCGAGGATCTGCCGGCGCCGGGCGTCGAGGTGTTCCTGGGATACACGAGCCATGATCCCAATGTAGAACGAACATTCTTTCTTGACAACCGCCCACGCTTCGGCGCACGGTGGTCCGGAGTCTAAAACGAACGATCCTTCTTTTTTGGACGCCCACCCGAGGGGGAACCCATGTCCACACCCGGCACGCACTCCACCCGCCCCGGACCCCGGCACGTCGTCGCGGTCGTCGTCCTCGTGCCGCTCGTTGCGGCACTGGCACTGTGGGCCTTCGCCTGGCCGGCCGCCCGCACCGCGCCGCACGACCTGCCGCTCGGTGTCGCGGGCCCGGCCACCGCCACCGTGCAGATCCAGCAGCAGCTGGCACGGCATCAAGGCGCTTTCGAGATCCACCGCTACGCCGACGAGACCGCGGCCCGCGAGGCCGTCGAGGACCGGACGGTGTACGGCGCGATCGTCGTCACCGCCCAGGGTCCCGAGCTGCTGACCGCGTCGGCCGCGAGCCCGGTGGTCGCGCAGCTGCTCCAGCAGGCGATGTCCGCCGAGGGCGCCCGGCCCCGCACCGTGGACGTGGTGGCCGCTCCCGAGAGCGACCCGCGGGGCGCCGCACTCGCCGCGAGCGTGCTGCCGCTGGCGCTGGCCGGGATCGCGGCGGGCGCGGCCGTCTCCGTGCGGGGGCTGCGCGGGATCCGGGCGGTGACCGCGCTGGTGGGCGCGTCCGCGCTGGTCGGCGTCATCGCGGCCGCGATCGCGCACAGCTGGCTGGGGGTCCTCACCGGCGACTGGTGGGCCGAGGCCGCCGTCCTCGGGCTGTCGACGCTGGCGGTGAGCAGCGCGGTCGCCGGGCTCGCCGCACTCCTGGGCCATGCCGGGATCGGCATCGCCGCGGGCACGCTGATGCTGTTCGGCAACCCGTTCTCCGGTGCGGGGTCGGCGCCGCAGATGCTGCCCGAGCCGGCCGGGGCGATCGGCCAGTGGTTGCCGCCGGGCGCGGGGACGACGCTGCTGCGCTCGGTGTCGTACTTCGACGGCGCGGCGGCGCTCGGCCCGGCGCTGACCCTCATCTGGTGGGCCGCGATCGGGCTCGGCGCGGTGCTGCTGGGCAGTGCGCTGAAGTCCCGTACCGGGGTGGCGAAGCAGTCCGCGGCCGAGCGGGAGCCCGCACCGGCGGGCTGACCACGAGCAGGCCGTGCGCCCCGCTGCGGCGGACGGGGCGCACGGCCTCTTCACGCTGCCCGGCACGCGGGTGACGGCCGGTCAGCGGGTGCTGTGCGGGCCCCTCGAGGGTCAGGCCGGTGATCTGGGCATTCAGGGCGCGGAGTCGGCGGGGCCGCGCACCCGGCTGGGCGAGATGCTGCCTGATCCACCGGATCGTCCCGCACCGCAAGGACGTGCAGGGCCTCTTCGAGCATCTCGACCCGGCGTGCGCCGACGACACCTATCGTGGACAGCGCGCCGCTCAGGCGCTGGTGCGCAGGGCCGTCGAACCGCGCGACGCACTCACGCCGATGCACCGGCGGGGCGAGAGCGAACTCCCCGCACGAATCCTCGCGCGGGCGCTGCGCGTGCTGGACGGTGAACGCCGCGCGGCGCGTGTCCCCGTTGCACCGCGCTCCGACAGTTGCGGCAGGGCTGATCCACCCGCCGTCGCCTCGGACCGCCGGGAGTCATGACGGAATGTGCGGGCGGGAGTTGAAACGGACCAAAAGGGCTACCGCCGTCCGGATGACCTTCACCCCCTTTCTCGGGGCCCTTGCGGTTGCGCAACGAGGGCTGCTCCGGGGCGGAATGAGACCTTCCCTCGCTGGTCCGGGGTCGCGTGGCGCCCTTGACACCCGTTCGCACAGGAGGCTGTCCACCCGAACGGGTGAGTGGTGAGTAACGCCACAAATCCCCGATTGCGTTGGGATTTTCGGACTTCCGTGAGTCAAGATCCCTGACTGACGACAAGCCCCCGCCGCCGCGGCGGGGCGGTCCGGGCGGACGCCGAGTCCTGCCGCCGCCCGGATGACCGGTCGACAGGAGTGGATCGGCAGGAGTGGAGGACCCGAGCACGACGGGTCGCCGGAGCGCAATCTCCGAGCGTCCCTTGGGGTGAAGCCGTGGCAACGCGGCCGGGCAACTTCGCCAGCCCGAATCCGACAGGTCATCCTTCACAGGCGGCTGACGAAGGGTTGCGCATGACCGCGCTCAATCGTGTCCCGTCGCTGATGGCCCGCGCTGGTACGGCCTCGGCCCTCACCCTCGCCGCGGTGGGCGGCTCCGTCGTTGCTCCGGGCTTCGCCTCGGAGGCCGCGGCCGCCACACCGGCGACGAAGGCACTCCAGATCGCCGCCTCGAAGAAGGGCTCCCCGTACAGGTGGGGCGCCACCGGGCCGCGCAGGTTCGACTGCTCCGGGCTGACGCTGTACTCGTTCAAGAAGGCGGGCAAGAAGCTGCCCCGCACGGCCGCCCAGCAGTACAACAAGACCCGCCACGTCGGGGCCAAGAGCCGCAAGGCCGGTGACCTCGTGTTCTTCCACTCGGGGTCGAACGTGTACCACGTGGGGATCTACGCCGGGAAGGGGAAGATCTGGCACGCCCCGAAGACCGGGGACGTGGTGAGGCTCCAGAAGATCTGGACCAAGAGCGTCTGGTACGGCCGGGTGAAGTGACCCTCGGGTGGCGGTGGCGGCGCCCGGAGGGGACGCCGCCGCCCCGCCCGTGACACGGACTCGGACCGACTCGGACAGCAGGGTCGCGCCGAGGACCGTCAGCGCGGCGCCCGTGACGCTGTCCAGGGCACGGGCGGCGCCCGGCCTGCGCAGCCAGTGGCCGAGACGGTCCACCAGCAGGGCCACCGCCGGGAACCACACCAGGGGCGAGGGCCACGATGATCAGCGCCCGCAGCAGGGTGCGCGGCAGTGCCGGGGCGCCTGCCGGGACGAACTGCGGCAGCAGGCTGAGGAAGGTCACCGGCGCCTTGGGGTTCGGGGCGTTGGTGACGAAGCCCTGGCACAGCGGGGTGCACGGCGGCCGGGGTCGGCTCCCCGCCGGCGGCGGTACAGGGCCGTCGTACGGCCCACAGGGCCCGGAGCCCGAGAAAGAGCACGTAGGTGCGCGGCCGGCCGGCTGGAGGGCCCGGAACAGCGCGGGCACGGCGGCGAGAACGGCCGCGACGCCGGCCACGGGCGGGCGGTGTGCGGCAGCAGCCCGCCCGCGATCCCCGGCGCGCACGCCACGCCGACCCGGCGGGAGATCAACGCGTTGCGTACGAGACGGTGAAGTCCGCGCCCGGCATGGCGGCCACGCCCTCGGCCGCGAGGGGCTCGCGGCTGCCGCCGGCCGAGCCGGCCGGGCAGCCGTTGAGCGGCGTGGCGCCGGACCACCCCGCCCGGCAGGGGGGAGGCGGCGCTGGCACGCGCCGGGACGGCGCCCCCCGGTACTGGTCGCCACGCCGGGGTACGCCGTCGTGTGCGCGCTCGTGAGCGCGGGGCTCGGGGTGGCGGTCGTACCGGAGGTGGTGGCGCGCACGGCGGTCACGCCGGTGGGATGCGCCCGCTGTCGGCGGGCGAGCTGCGCCGCACGACCTCGTTCGCCCACCGCACCGGCGGGACGACCCCGGCGGCGGACGTCTTCCGCGCCCTCCTCCGCGGCGCCTTCGCCCAGGCCCGGCAGCCCCGCCCGACCTGACGCCACCCCACGACGGACCCGGCGACACCGGCTCCCCGCCCCGCCCGCTCCGGCACGGCGGCTCGCCCCCCGGTGGGCTACGGCTCCTGTCGGCCCGCCAGGCGGGCCGGGCGCACCGGTACCGTCCAGGGCAGTTCGATGGAGACCGTCTTGCCACCCTCGCGGGTCGGGCGGACTCTGAGACGGCCTCCGCACTCGGCGGTGAGCCAGCGGATGATGACCATGCCGCGGCCGTTGTCCTGCTGAACGGCGGCCGGGAGCCGCTTGGGGAAGCGTGGGTGACTGTCGGTCACCCCGATGCGGAGCTGCTCGTCGCGGTCGAGCTGCATCGCGACCGTGAAGGTGGGTGACTGACCGAGGGTGTGCTGGACGGCGTTGGTGGCGAGTTCGGAGATGATGAGCCTGATCGTGTCGGCCGCCTCGGTCTCCGGTGGCAGGCCCCATTCCGCCAGGGTGCTGACCACGTAGGTGCGGGCGGTGGAGACCGAGGCGGGATCGCTCGGCAGAGTGACGGATGCTTCCAGATGGTCTGCCATGGCGACGTCGTCCCTTTCCCACGGGACCGCAGTCCGACACGGAGCGGATGGTTCGAGTACGGTCCCGGACTGGTGCTTCTTCGCCAGACTGCCACTCAAAGCCCGGTAGCGGTGGCGATCCACCAAGATATGCATATATCTGTCGCTCGAAGCGGTGAACTCTGCGACGGCAGAGCGTATTTGGGCGGCTCGGAAGGAGTAAGGAGTAGCCCATGCAGCACGGTCCCGCGGTGCGCCGCCGGAAACTGGGCGCCGAATTACGCACACTGCGAGGCCGCGCGGGCCTCACAAGCGGTGAGGCGGCCCGGCTGGTGGGATGGCACCAGTCGAAAGTGAGCCGGATCGAGACCGGCGCCAGCGGCGTGAAACCGGCCGATGTGCGGTTACTCCTGGATGCCTACGGGGTTGACGACGCCCAACTCGGAGATCTCCTTCTGGCGTTGGCGGGCTCCGGCGACGGCCACGGCCGTGACCACTGGTGGCACGCCTACAAGGGGGTGCTGCCGCCCACCTACCGGGACTTCATCAGTCTGGAGTCGCAGGCCGGCGCCATGCGCACACTGGAGACCTCCGTCGTCCCGGGCCTGCTCCAGACCCCCGAGTACGCCCGCGCCGTGACCCGCGCCGCGGTCGAGGGCCTGGACGAGAGCCGCCTGGACGCCCTGGTGGAGGTACGTCTGGCCAGGCAGGACGTGCTCCGTTCGCACCCTCCGCTGGTGCTGAGCGCGGTGCTCGACGAGGCGGTGCTGCGCCGGGAGGTCGGCGGCCAGGAGGTGATGGCGCGCCAGCTGGAGCGGCTCGTGGCGGCCGCCCGCCTGCCCCAGGTGCGGCTCCAGGTGCTGCCCTTCGCCGCGGGGGCGCACATCGGTATCACCGGCCCTTTCGTTATCTTCTCATTTTCGAGCACTTCTGATCTGGATGTTGTGGTTCTAGACCACTTGACGAGTAGCCTCTACCTCGAAAGGAAAGAAGACGTAGAGGCCTACACCGAGGCCTTCAACGCCCTTCAGTTCCACGCCCTTTCGCCCGAGGAATCGTTGGACTACATCGCCGGGATAGGTGACGGCGTGTAAGGAGGCACCATGACCGCACTGCCTCGGAACGTACCTTCCAGCACGCAACTGCTCGGTGTGCACTGGCTGCGCAGCAGCTACAGCACCGGCGCCAACAACTGCGTCGAGACAGCCCGGCCGGCCCTGGGCCCGTGGGCCGGTCTGCTCGCCGTACGCGACTCCAAGGACCCGGCCGGACCCGCGCTGCTCTTCTCCCCCGAGAGCTGGGCGGGGTTCACGGCTCACCTCTGACAGGTCCTGCTGGCTTTCGCATTCGACCCACCCTGATTGGGTCGGATCACTTCTGATCAGTTCCGAACAGCGCGATGCACGGCCGTGGTCCGCCGACTCATGGTCGCGTGTCGCCGATGACTCGTACAGCGCGTTCGATCTGGTCCCCGGAGAGGTCCGCGCGGGCCGTCAGCCGCAGCCGGGAGATGCCGTCGGGCACGGAGGGAGGTCGGAAGCAGCCCACGGCGAGCCCCTCGGCGCGGCAGTCGGCCGCCCAGCGCACGGCGCTCTCCGGGGACGGCGCGCGCACGGAGACGACCGCGGCGTCCGGCCGTACCGCCGCCAGGCCCAGAGCCGTCAGCCGGGTGTGCAGTTCGCCCGCCACCGCGCGCGCCCGCGCCGCCCGGTCCGGCTCACCGCGCAGCAGACGCAGCGCCGCCAGCGCCGCACCCGCGGCGGCGGGAGCCAGACCGGTGTCGAAGATGAACGTCCGGGCCGCGTTCACCAGATGGTCGATCACCCGGGCCGGGCCGAGCACCGCGCCCCCCTGGCTGCCCAGCGACTTCGACAGCGTGACCGTGACGACCACGTCGTCCGCGCCCGCCAGCCCCACCGCGTAGGGCGCCCCCCGGCCGCCGTCGCCGAGCACCCCGAGGCCGTGCGCGTCGTCCACGACCAGCCCCGCGCCACTCTCCCGGCACGCCTGCGCCAGAGCGGTGAGTGGGGCCTGGTCCCCGTCCACCGAGAAGACCGTGTCGGACACGGCCACCGCCGGTCCGTCATGCGTGTGCAGCGCCTTGCGCACCGCCTCCGGGTCGGCGTGCGCGACGACCTGCGTGGTGCCCCGGGCCAGTCGGCAGCCGTCGATGAGCGAGGCGTGGTTGCCCGCGTCGGAGACGATCAGCGAGCCGTGCGGCGCCAGGGCGGTGACCGCGGCCAGGTTGGCGGCGTAACCGGAGGAGAAGACGAGCGCCGCCTCGAAGCCGCAGAAGCCGGCCAGCTCGCGTTCGAGTTCCGTGTGCAGTGCGGTGGTGCCGGTGACCAGGCGGGAGCCGGTCGCCCCGCCGCCCCACGTCCGCGCCGCCCGCGCGGCGCCCTCGACGACCTCGGGATGGCGGGCCAGACCCAGATAGTCGTTGCTCGCCAGGTCGAGCAGCGGCGAGTCGGCCGGGCGGGGACGCAGGGTCCGTACGAGTCCGGCGCCCCGGCGCAACTCCGCCTGCTCGTCGATCCAGCCGAACGCCATGGGGTCCGTCCTCCGGTGTTTTTGTAGGCAGTGAACAGACACTAGCGGGACCCATCGGGGCTCAGGGTGTGGCAATACCCACACGTCGAACACGCGGGGTTGTGCGAAGTCTCCTCTTGGCCGGAAGCGGTGCGTTAGGACAGGATCACTTTCATGGACCTGCTGAACACGCTGGTGGACAAGGGGCTTCGGCGCGAGACGCCGACCCGCGAGGAAGCACTGGCCGTCCTCGCCACTTCCGACGACGACCTACTCGATGTGGTGGCCGCGGCCGGCAAGGTGCGCCGCCACTGGTTCGGCCGAAGGGTGAAGCTCAACTACCTGGTCAACCTCAAGTCGGGCCTGTGCCCGGAGGACTGCTCGTACTGCTCCCAACGGCTCGGTTCCAAGGCCGGGATCCTCAAGTACACCTGGCTGAAGCCCGGCGAGGCCTCCGAGGCCGCCGCCGCGGGCCTCGCGGGCGGTGCCAAGCGGGTCTGTCTGGTGGCCAGCGGACGCGGGCCGACCGACCGGGACGTCGACCGGGTCTCCGAGACGATCAGGACGATCAAGGAGCAGAACGAGGGCGTCGAGGTGTGCGCCTGCCTCGGTCTGCTCTCCGACGGCCAGGCGGAGCGGCTGCGCGAGGCCGGCGCCGACGCCTACAACCACAACCTCAACACGTCCGAGGGCACGTACGCGGACATCACGACCACGCATACCTACGCCGACCGTGTCGAGACCGTGCAGAAGGCGCACGCGGCCGGCCTGTCGGCCTGCTCCGGTCTGATCGCGGGGATGGGCGAGTCGGACGAGGACCTGGTCGACGTCGTCTTCTCGCTGCGCGAGCTGGACCCGGACTCGGTGCCGGTCAACTTCCTGATCCCGTTCGAGGGCACGCCGCTCGCCAAGGAGTGGCACCTCACCCCGCAGCGCTGTCTGCGGATCCTCGCGATGGTGCGGTTCGTCTGCCCGGACGTCGAGGTGCGCATCGCGGGCGGCCGCGAGGTCCATCTGCGCACGATGCAGCCCCTCGCCCTGCACCTGGCCAACTCCGTCTTCCTGGGCGACTACCTCACCAGCGAGGGCCAGGCCGGCAAGGCGGACCTGGAGATGATCGCCGACGCCGGGTTCGAGGTGGAGGGCGCCGATCAGGTGACGCTGCCGGAGCACCGGGTGGGCGGTGGCTGCGGATCGCACGAGGGCGCGGCGGGCGGCGGCTGCGGCTCGCACAGCAGTGCGGAAGGCGCCGGCTGCGAGTCGCACGCGGACGCCGGGTGCGGGTCCCACGAGGGCGGGGGGTGCGGGTCCCACGAGGGCGGGGTCCGCGGTTCCGCGCCTGTCCCGCAGGCCATCGAGCCACGCACGGACCTGGTCGCCGTACGCCGCCGGGGTGCCGGAACGGATCTCGCGCCCAATGCCTGACCTGCCCCTTCCGGAGCTGCTGGACCTCGACCGGCGGCACGTCTGGCATCCGTACGGCCCCATGCCCGGCCGGCAGGAACCGCTCGTCGTGGAGTCGGCGAGCGGAATCCGGCTGCGGCTCGCGGACGGTTCGGGCGAGCTGATCGACGGGATGTCGTCCTGGTGGTCGGCGATCCACGGCTACAACCACCCGGTGCTGAACGAGGCCGCGCGCGAGCAGTTGTCGCGGATGAGCCACGTGATGTTCGGCGGGCTCACGCACGAGCCCGCCGTACGGCTGGCGAAGCTCCTTGTCGACATGTCTCCTGACGGTCTGGAGCATGTGTTCCTCGCCGACTCGGGGTCGGTGTCGGTCGAGGTCGCGGTCAAGATGTGCCTGCAGTACTGGCGTTCGCTCGGCCGGCCGGAGAAGCGCCGCCTGTTCACCTGGCGGGGCGGCTACCACGGCGACACCTGGCAGCCGATGTCGGTGTGCGACCCCGACGGGGGCATGCACGAGCTGTGGACCGGGGTGCTGCCACGTCAGGTCTTCGCCGACGCGCCTCCGGCGACGTACGAGGAGTCGTACGCGGAGCAGCTGCGCACGGCGATCGAGCGGCACGCCGGTGAACTGGCCGCCGTCGTCGTCGAACCGGTGGTGCAGGGCGCGGGCGGGATGCGGTTCCACTCCCCCGCGTATCTGCGGGTGCTGCGCGAGGCGTGCGACGCGCACGACGTGCTGCTCGTGTTCGACGAGATCGCGACCGGCTTCGGCCGGACGGGCGCGCTGTTCGCGGCGGAACACGCGGGCGTGACGCCGGATGTGATGTGCGTGGGCAAGGCGCTGACCGGCGGTTACCTGACCATGGCCGCAACGCTGTGCACGCCGCGGGTCGCCGACGGCATCTCGCGGGGCGAGGTGCCGGTGCTGGCGCACGGGCCGACGTTCATGGGCAATCCGCTGGCTGCTGCCGTGGCCTGTGCCTCGATCGAGCTGCTGCTCGGTCAGGACTGGCGCACCGAGGTCAAGCGGATCGAGGCGGGACTGCGGGCGGGGCTGGCACCGGCCGCGGACCTTCCGGGCGTACGGGAGGTGCGGGTCCTGGGCGCCATCGGCGTGGTCCAGCTGGACCACGAGGTGGACATGACGGTGGCGACGCGGGCCGCCGTGCGCGAGGGCGTGTGGCTGCGGCCGTTCCGCGACCTCGTCTACACCATGCCGCCGTACGTCACGGGAGACGCGGACCTGGCACGGATCGGGCGCGCGGTGTGCGCGGCCGCGCGGGAGGGATGACATGCCGATCCTGGTGATCACGGGGACGGGCACGGAGGTCGGCAAGACGGTCACGACGGCCGCGATCGCCGCGTCGGCGACGGCCGCGGGGCGTTCGGTCGCCGTTCTGAAGGCCGCCCAGACGGGCGTACGGCCCGATGAGCCCGGGGACGCGGAGGAGGTGACGCGGCTGGCGGGCCCGGTCACGGCGACCGAACTTGCCCGGTACCCGGAGCCGTTGGCGCCGGGCACCGCGGCGCGGCGCGCCGGGCTGGCACCGGTGCATCCGCACGACATCGCCGAGGCCGCCGCCAAGCTGGCCACCGAGCACGATCTGGTGCTGCTGGAGGGCGCGGGCGGGCTGCTGGTGCGGTTCGACCCGGCGGGCGGGACGCTGGCGGACGCGGCCGGGCTCCTGGCGGCGCCGGTGCTGGTGGTGGTCGCGGCGGGGCTGGGGACGCTCAACACCACCGAGCTGACGGCGCGTGAGGTGCGCGCCCGGGGGCTCGACCTGGCGGGGGTGGTGATCGGCAGCTGGCCCACCGAGCCGGATCTGGCCTCGCGCTGCAATCTGGCGGATCTGCCGGAGGTGGCGGACGCGCCGCTGCTGGGTGCCCTGCCGGCCGGCTCGGGGGCGGTGGCACCGGAGGCCTTCCGGGCGGCGGCACCGGGATGGCTGGCGCCGCGGCTCGACGGCACGTGGGACGCGGAGGCGTTCCGGATCCGGGAGCGGCCGCGGGCGCTCGGCTGAACGCCCGCGGGGCGTCGCACGACAAAGCTCCGCCGGGGCCGTCGGTTGTTCGCCGGGGCCGGCGGTCCGGTGAGCGACCGGCCGTGGGCCGACGGCGGGGTGAGCGGCTGGGCCGTCGGCCGGCGGGGGCGTGAGCGGCTGGGCCGGCGGGAGCATGAGCGGTTGGGCCGTCGGCCGGTGGGAGCGATCGGCCGGCGGAGGGATCGGCCGGCGGGGCCGTCAGCGGGGCGGTCGCGGGGAGGCGGTCGGCGGTGGGCGGCTCCGCCTCGGGCCGCCGGTAGGTGTAGCCCTGCCCTCGGGTAGCCGCTCGGCCGGCGGGGCGGTGAGCGGCTGGCCCATCGGCCGGCGGGAGCATGAACGGCTGGGCCGTCGGCCGACGGGGGCGGCCGGCGGGTGGGATCCTCAGCGGGGCGGTCGTCGGTCAGGGGTGGGCGGCTCCGCCTTCGGTTCCGTGGGGGCGACTCGACCGTCGGGCGAGCGCTCGGCCGAGCGGTGCCGTCAGCGGTGGGCGGCTCCGCCCTTGGTCCGGCCGGTCGGCGCGACTGGGCCGGTGGGCAACAGCGGGGCCGTCAGCAGGGCGATCGGCGGTGGGCGGCTCCGCCCTCGGTCCGGCCGGTCGGTGCAGGCGTGGCTCGATCGATCGGCAACCGCTCGGCCGAGCGGGGGCACCCCGTCAGCCCGTGCGTGGCTCCACCGTCGGGCAACAGCTCGGCCGACGGGGCGGTCACCGGGGCGGCAGCCCGACAGCGGTGTCCGGGTCCGGCCTCGGTTCGCCGGTGGGTGTCGCGCGGGCTCGGGCAGTCGCTCGGTCATCGGCGTCGACCGCCCTCCGTCGGCCCCCGGTTGGGGGCTCGGCGTGGGTTTCGTGCGCCGCGGCGCTGACCGGTGGCTCGGCGACCGACCGCGCTCCGGGCAACAACCGCGGCATCAAGAAGCCGCCGCGCGCGACTTCGTGGCGTGCGCGGCGGACGGGGGTGCACCGGGCGTTTCCGGGGGACAATCCCGGTACGGCCCGTCCTGCCCGGGAGGTTTCCATGCCGCTTCGGTCCGCCGGCACCGGCAAGGTGGCGCGGGATCCCGTGCACCACCCGCTGTTCGCCCGCTACTACGCCCGCGTCAGCGTGGCCGCCGAGACCCGCTTGGGCATGGGCCAGGTACGCGACCGGCTGCTCGCCGGACTGTCCGGGCGGGTGATCGAGATCGGCGCGGGCAACGGACTGAACTTCGCGCACTACCCGCGCACGGTCGCCGAGGTCGTCGCCATCGAACCGGAGCGCAGCCTGCGGAAGCTGGCGGTGGAGACCGCCCTGCGCGCCGACGTGCCCGTCGACGTGGTGCCGGGTGTGGCGGAAGCACTGCCGGTCAAGAGCGAGGGCTTCGACGCGGTGGTGCTGTCGCTGGTGCTGTGCAGCGTGCGGGACGTGCCGCGCGCCCTCGGCGAGGTGCGGCGGGTGCTGCGGCCGGGCGGTCAGGTGCGGTTCTTCGAGCACGGGCGGGGCGGTGGCCGCGCCATGGGCTTCACACAGCGCGCGCTGGACCGCACGCTGTGGCCCGTGCTGACCGGCGGCTGCCATCTGTCCCGGGACCCGGTGGGCGCGTTCCGGGACGCCGGGTTCGAACTCGGCCCGTACCGGCGCATGCTGATGCCGGAGAAGGGGCCGGTCCTGCCCTCGTCGTTCTGCGTGCTCGGCACCGCGTGGCGGCCGCAGCCGTAGGCAGGCGCCTCACAGGCTCCACTGGCGCAGCTCGCGCGCGATGTCGTGCACCGACGCCTCACCGCTCTTGACGAGCCGGGCCAGATCGCGCACCTGCTCGGGCGAGGTGACGACCTTGGCGCCGCTCGCGACGAGGTAGGCGTAGGCGACGGCGGAGGCGAACAGGGCGTTGGAGCGCTCCAGCGCCGGGACGTGGATGAGCAACTGGAGCAGGGCGGCGGCGCGGGTGTGCGGGGTGTCGTACACGGGGAGGTCGAAGATCTCGGCCTGGTGGCGGGCGACGGCGGCGACGAGGGCGCCCCAGTCGGTGACCTGGGGGTCCCCCGGCGTCTTCTGTTCGGCGAGCATCAGGAGCCAGGCGAGGTCGATGGTGAGGTCGCTCAAGGGATCAGCGGCGACCTTCGCTCGTGCGGCCCCCACGGCTTTCCTTCGTGGGGCGTGCGCTCACGCGGCCCTCGCGGTCGGTGCCGAACTCTTCCGCGAACACCGACTCGTACTGCTTCATGAAGTCGGCGGCGGCCTCCACGAAGGTGTGGCCGACCTCGCCGGTGTCCTGCTTGACGAGCTCCTCGATGTAGCGGTTGACGCTCATCCCGCGCGCGAGGGCGCGTTCGCGTGCCGCGCGGGCGGTGTCCTCGTCGACGCGAACGTTCAGCTGGGTCTTGGCCATACTTCGAAGCTAGCGCTCGGACGCTAGCACGGCAAGGGGCCACCGCACGGCCGGTTGCCTGCCCCCTACAGCCGTCTCCGGTGCACGACCTGGGCAGGAGAACACCCGGGACCTCCGGGGGATACCGTGTGTGCCGCGCGTCACACTACTGTCTGCCCCAGCCGGGAAGTCGTCCGCGCGGTACCCGGGACGCCCATGAGCGAGGAGCGACCAAGGAGGACCCCTTGTCCACACCTGCTGCGCAGCACGCCCCGGGACACGCCTCGGCCGACGGGGTCGCCGCCCGCACCCGGGGGCTGACCAAGGCGTACGGCTCGGGCGAGACGACGGTGCTCGCCCTGGACTCGGTGGACGTCGACATCGCGCGCGGGCGCTTCACCGCCGTGATGGGCCCCTCGGGGTCCGGCAAGTCCACCCTCATGCATTGCCTGGCCGGGCTCGACACCGTCTCGGCGGGCCAGGTGTGGCTCGGCGGCACCGAGATCACCGGGCTGAAGGAGCGCGAGCTGACACGCCTGCGCCGGGACCGGATCGGCTTCATGTTCCAGTCGTTCAACCTGATCCCGACGCTGAACGCGCTGGAGAACATCACCCTGCCCATGGACATCGCGGGCCGGAACCCCGACCAGAAGTGGCTCGACCAGGTCATCGACACCCTCGGGCTGCGGGACCGGCTCAAGCACCGCCCGTCCCAGCTGTCCGGCGGCCAGCAGCAGCGCGTCGCCTGTGCCCGCGCCCTTGCCTCCCGGCCGGAGCTGATCTTCGCGGACGAGCCGACCGGCAACCTCGACTCGCGCGCGGGCCTGGAGGTCCTCGGCTTCCTGCGGGAGGCCGTCGACACACTCGGGCAGACCGTCGTCATGGTCACCCACGACGCGGGCGCCGCCGCCCACTCCGACCTGGTGCTCTTCCTCGGCGACGGGCGAATGGTCGACGAGATGGAGCGACCGACGGCCGAGGCGGTGCTGGAACGCATGAAGCGGTTCGACGGGATCCGCCGTCAGTACGACGACGGCACAAGCGCCCAGGGAGAATGACGCCGTGCTGAAGGCGACGCTCAGAAGCTTCCTCGCCCACAAGGGGCGGCTGCTCCTCTCGGCGCTGGCGGTGCTGCTGTCCGTGGCGTTCGTCGCGGGCAGCCTGATCTTCTCCGACACCGTCAGCCGCACCTTCGACCGGCTCTTCGCGTCGACCGCGGCCGATGTCACCGTCAGCCCCAAGGAGACCCTCGCCGAGGCGGTGCCGTCCGGTGCCACGGCCACCCTGCCGGCCGCCCTCGCCGAGCGGGTCGCCGGGATCGACGGGGTGGCCGCCGCCCGCGCGGAGGTCGAGGTCCAGAACATCACCGTCGTCGACGACCGCAACGAGTCGGTCAGCCCGACGAGCGGCGCCCCCACGCTCGGCAACAACTGGAACCCGACCGAGCGCAGCCCCGTGGAGCTGACCTCCGGTCACGTCCCGCGCGGCCCCGGCGAGGCGCTGATCGACTCCGAGACGGCCGAGCGCAGCGACGTAGGGGTGGGCGACACCCTGACGGTGATCGCCGCGCCCGGCTCGTTCAGGGCCGAGGTGGTCGGCATCGTCACCTTCACCACGACCAACCCCGGTGCCGCGCTGCTGTTCGTGGACACACCGACCGCGCAGACCAAGTTCCTCGGCGACCCGAAGGGCGCCACCGGCATCACGGTGGACGCGGCGCCGGGCGTCAGCGACGACACGCTCAAGCAGCGGGTGGCGGACACCCTCGGCACCGGCCGCTACGACCTGCGCACCGCGGGCGAGAAGGCCCAGTCGGACGTCGAACAGCTCGGCGGCTTCCTCGACGTCATCAAGTGGGTGATGCTCGGCTTCGCCGGGATCGCGGTACTGGTGGGCGTGTTCCTGATCGTCAACACCTTCTCCATGCTGATCGCGCAGCGCACCCGCGAACTGGGCCTGCTGCGCGCGCTCGGCGCCGACCGCCGCCAGGTCCGCCGTTCGGTGCTGACCGAGGCGCTGCTCCTCGGCCTGGTGGGCTCCACGCTGGGCCTGGCCGCCGGCATCGGGCTCGCGGCCGGGCTGATCGGGCTGATGGGCCTGCTCGGCATGAACATCAGGTCCACCGAGATGGTCATCGGCTGGGCGACCCCCGTGACGGCGTACGTCGTCGGCGTCGGCGTCACCTTCGTCGCCGCGTACCTCCCCGCGCGCCGCGCCGCCTCCGTGTCGCCGATGGCGGCGCTCGCGGACGCGGAGGTCGCCGGGGTGGGCCGGCCGCTCAGGTTGCGCGCGATCGTGGGCACGGTCGTCGGGGCGGCCGGCGCGGCCGCGCTGGTCGGCTGCGTGGTGGCCGCCGACGTCGGATCGGCGGCCTCGCTGCTCGGTCTCGGCGTCGTACTAACGCTGGTCGCGACGGTGATCGCGGGGCCGCTGCTGGTACGGCCGGTGATCCGGGTGCTGGGCGGGTGGTTCCCGGCGCTGTTCGGTTCGGTCGGGCGGATGAGCCAGCGCAACGCCCTGCGCAACCCCCGTCGTACGGGCGCCACCGCGGCCGCGCTCATGGTCGGGCTCGCCCTCGTCGGCGGGATGTCGGTGGCGAGCGCCTCGATGACGAAATCGTTCGACGAGCAGATCGACCAGACGCTGGGCGCGGACTTCGTGCTCCAGAACGCCAACTTCGTGCCGTTCCCGCGGGAGGTCACCGAGCGGGTGCGCGAGACCGAGGGCGTCGGCCTGGTCGTGCGCTCCCGGTTCGCGCCGATCGCGGTGACCGTCCCCGACGGCGACCGGATCGAGACGACGGCCGCCGGCTACGACCCGCGGCTCGACGAGGTCGCCAACGTCTCCTACGCGCAGGGCGACAGCGCCACCGCGCTGGCCCCCGGGCGGATGGCGATGGACCGGGACTTCGCGCGGGACCACGGCCTGAAGGTCGGCAGCACGGTGCCCGTCGAGTTCCAGGGCGGACGCGAGGCCGAGCTTACCGTCGGCGCGCTGACTGACCAGGAGTCCTCCGGGGGCTTCGGCATGCAGGGCGGGATCTACTTCGGGCTCGCGGCGCTGGAGCGGTACGCGCCGGGCGCGCAGGACTCCGCGCTGTACGTCAACGGCTCGCCCGGCACCGTCGCCGACGACCTGCGTGACGGCCTGGAGACGACGCTGGAGGCGTATCCGCAGGTACAGGTGCGGGACCTGGCCGACTACAAGCAACTCGTCAACGACCAGATCGCGGTGCTGCTCTACCTGGTGTACGCGCTGCTCGGGCTGGCGATCGTCATCGCCGTGCTGGGCGTGGTCAACACCCTTGCCCTGTCCGTCGTCGAGCGCACCCGGGAGATCGGGCTGCTGCGGGCCATCGGGCTCGCCCGGCGACAGCTGCGACGGATGATCCGGCTGGAGTCGTTGGTGATCGCGGTGTTCGGAGCGGTGCTCGGCCTGGCGCTGGGGCTGGTCTGGGGCCTGTGCACCCAGCAGGTACTGGCGCTGGAGGGCATGACCGCGCTGGCGATCCCGTGGGGCACGATCGTCGCCGTCGTGATCGGCTCGGCGGTGGTCGGGGTGGCGGCGGCACTGCTGCCGGCGTTGCGGGCGTCCCGGATGAACGTACTCGCGGCGATCGCGCACGAGTGAGGACGGGTGACGGACGGGTGCCCGTCGGCGCCGTGGGCCGCCCCGTGTTTGCCCGGATGCTGGAAATCAGGCGCGGATCGGTCCCGGCCGGTGGTGGGATCACGCCATGACCGACCTGCGGATACGGGCCGCCACCCCCGACGACCTGGACACGGTGCTGACCTTCTGGAAGACCGCCGCCGAGGGCACCAGCATCAGCGACGACCGCGACGGCGTCGAACGGCTGGTCGCCCGCGACCCGAATGCGCTGATCCTGGCCGAGCGAGCGGGCGCGCTGGTAGGCACGGTGATCGCGGGCTTCGACGGCTGGCGCTGCCACCTCTACCGGCTCGCCGTGCACCCGGCCCATCGCCGCCAGGGCATCGGCGGCGCACTGCTGGCCGCCGCGGAGGAACGTTTCGTGGAACTCGGCGGACGGCGTGGGGACGCGATGGTGCTCACCGAGAACGAGACCGGGCAGCACGCGTGGCGTGCGGCGGGGTACTCGCCCGAGGAGCAGTGGCGGCGCTGGGTGAAGCCGCTGACCCTGTCCTGACATCCTTTGCCGATCATTTACCCCGAAGCGGCCACTCGGTTCTCCCCGGACCGGCCCTTATCCGAAAGGTGTGAGCGTCCGCCCATGGGCGAGCCTCCCCGTGCAAGACATCGCGCGATCCTCACCGCCCTGCCGGATCATGGGACGGAGGTGACCCGATGACCGAAGTGCTCCTCCTGCTGGTGGCGATCCTGCTCTCGCTCGTCTGTGGCGCCTTCGTCGCCGCCGAGTTCTCGCTGACCACGGTCGAACGCGGCGATCTGGAACGGGCCGTGGAGCGCGGCGACCGTGGCGCCGCCGGCGCCCTCAAGGCCGCACGCAACCTCACCTTCCAGCTCTCCGGTGCCCAGCTCGGCATCACCGTCACCAACCTGGTGGTCGGCATGCTCGCGGAGCCGTCCATCGCGCGGCTGATCGCGGGCCCGCTGCGCGGCATGGGCGTCTCCTCCTCCATGGCCTCGTCGATCGCACTGGTCCTGGGCACGGCCCTGTCGACGGTGTTCCTGATGGTGGTGGGCGAGCTGGTGCCCAAGAACTGGGCGATCTCCTCGCCCCTGGCCGTGGCCCGGCGGGTGGGCAACGCCCAGCGCTGGTTCAGCGCGATCTTCCGTCCGTTCATCACCCATCTCAACAACACGGCGAACCGCCTGGTACGACGCTTCGGCATCGAGCCCGCCGAGGAGCTGGCCTCCGCGCGCGGGCCGCAGGAGCTGGCCGCGCTGGCCCGCCACTCCGCCCGGGAGGGCGCACTGGAGCCGGACACCGCCGAGCTGTTCGTGCGGACCCTGAACCTCGCGGACCTCACCGCGGAGAACGTGATGACCCCGCGCGTGCAGGTCGTCGCCCTGGACGCGCAGGCGACCTGCGAGGACGTGGCGAACGCGACGCGTGCGACGGGCCTGTCCAGGTTCCCGGTCTACCGCGGCAGCCTCGACTCGGTCGTGGGCACCGCCCACGTCAAGGACGTCCTGACCGTGCCCGCGGAGCGCCGGCCCCGGGTGCGGGTCGCCGACATGATGCGCGAGCCGCTGCTCGTCCCCGAGTCGCTGACCGTGGACCGGCTCCTCGACCGGCTGTCCGGCAAGCGCACGATGGCCGTGGTCATCGACGAGTACGGCGGTACGGCGGGCGTGGCGACCCTGGAGGACATCGTCGAGGAGGTCGTCGGCGAGGTGCGCGACGAGCACGACCCGCACGAGACCCCCGACCTCGCCCCGGTCGGCGCCGACGACGACGGTCACGCCCTGTACTCCGCGGACGGCGCCGCCCGCATGGACCAGCTCGCGCGCGTCGGCCTGCGGCCGCCTGAAGGGCCCTACGAGACGCTGGCCGGCCTTGTCGCGAACGAACTGGGCCGCATCCCCGCCGTCGGCGACAGCGTCGAGGTCGCCGGCTGGCGGCTGGACGTCCTGGACGCCCGGGGCCGTCGGGCCGCGCGCGTGCTCCTGCACGCGCCGCCCGACGACGAGACGGACGGGACGGACGGGACGGACGAGAAGGGGGCGCGGCCATGACCGTCGTACAGCTGCTGATCGGTCTGGCGACGCTGGTCGTGAACGCCTTCTTCGTGGGTGCCGAATTCGCGCTGATCTCCGTGCGCCGCTCGCAGATCGAGCCGTACGCCGAGCAGGGTGACCGGCGCGCCAAGGCCGTGCTGTGGGGGCTGGAGCACGTGTCCGCGCTGATGGCGGCCGCGCAGCTCGGCATCACGCTGTGCACGCTGGTGCTCGGTGTGGTCGCCGAACCGGCGATCGCCCATCTGCTGGAGCCGGTGTTCCACGCGATGGGTGTGCCGACCGGCGCGGGCCACGCGGTGTCGTTCGTGATCGCGCTGGCCCTGGCGACCTATCTGCACATGCTGCTCGGCGAGATGGTGCCGAAGAACATCGCGCTCGCCGAGCCGGTGCGCAGCGCGCTGCTGCTCGGGCCTCCGCTGGTGACCCTCTCCCGGGCGCTGCGGCCGGTGATCTTCACCATCAACGCCGTCGCGAACGGCTTGCTGAGGCTGCTGCGGATCGAGACCAGGGACGAGGTCACGGCGACCTTCTCGGACGCCGAGCTGGCGCGGATCGTCAAGGACTCCGGAGCGGCAGGGCTGATCGACGACCGGGCGCAGGAGCGGCTGCACGACGCGCTCGAACTGGGCCGCCGGCCCGTGCGTGACGTCGTGCTCCCGCTGGAGCGCGTCGTGTACGCGAGCGTGGGGGTCACTCCTGAGGAGCTGGAGGGGCTGTCGGCCCGGTCCGGGTTCTCCCGCTTCCCCGTGGTGGACGAGGGGCGGCGCATCGTCGGCTACCTGCACGTGAAGGACGCGTTGGACGCCTCCCCGCGGGACATGCCGTTCCGGCTGCGCGACATGCGGCCCATCGCGCGCGTACGGGAGTCCACGCCGCTGGACGACGTCCTCACCGCGATGCGGGGCAGCCGTACGCATGTGGCGGCCGTCCTGGGCTCCGACGGGCGGCTGGCGGGCCTGGTGACCATGGAGGACGTACTGCGGGAGCTGTTCGGGCAGTGGGCGTGATGCGGGGGGCGCACCGGGGCGGGGATGACCGTGAGGGCTGGGGCGTGCCGGGGGCCGGGGGCGACCTCGACGCGGAACCACCCTGGGGTTGGGGAGGCGCCGGGCAGCGGGAGGGTGACCGACCGACGGGTATGCGCCTCGGGATACCATCTCTGACGCCATGGAGACGAACCCCTCACCCACATACAGCAGCCTGGTCGCGGTCGGCGACTCCTTCACCGAGGGCATGTCGGACCTGCTCCCCGACGGCACCTACCGGGGCTGGGCCGACCTGCTCGCCGCCCGGATGGCCGCCCGCGCGCCCGGTTTCCGGTACGCCAACCTGGCCGTGCGCGGCAAGCTGATCAGCCAGATCGTGGACGAGCAGGTGCCCGTGGCGGCCGCCATGGGCGCCGATGTGATCACGTTGGTCGGCGGACTCAACGACACCCTGCGGCCCAAGTGCGACATGGGACGGGTGCGCGGGCTCCTGGAGGAAGCCGTGGAACGGCTGGCCCCGGCCTGCAAACAGCTGGTGCTGATGCGCAGCCCGGGACGGCAGGGCCCCGTGCTGGAGCGGTTCCGGCCGCGGATGGAGGAACTGTTCGCCTGCGTCGACGAGCTGGCCGCGCGGCACGGCGCGGTGGTGGTCGACCTGTACGGGGCCGGCTCGCTCAGCGACCCGCGCCTGTGGGACGTCGACCGGCTGCATCTGACGGCCGAGGGGCACCGCCGGGTCGCGGAGGCGGTCTGGCAGGAACTCGGTCACGAGGCCGAGGACCCGGACTGGCGGGTGCCGATGGCGGCCACGCTGCCGCCCAGGTGGGCCACGCGGCGGGTCGCGGACGTGCGGTTCGCCCGGCAGTATCTGCTCCCGTGGATAGGACGCAGGCTCACCGGCCGCTCCTCCGGGGACGGCCGCCCGCCGAAGCGGCCCGACCTGCTGCCGTACGAGGATCTGGCGTAGGGCGCCCGTGACGACGCGGGTGATCGACCTCAGGGGCCGGATCCACGACTTCGGTCCGCTGCTGGAGGACGCCCCCGAGGAGGTCGTCCACGTCGGCCGGCGCTGACGCTGGGCGGCTGGGACCTGCCTCGGCACCCGCTGCACAACCCGTTCGCCATGACACGGCCACGAGGCGACGGGACGGCACCCGGGCCGAGGCGATGGCGATGTACCGGGCGTATCTGCTGGAGCGCCCGGAGCTGCTCGACCTGGTCCCGGACCTGCGCGGACGGACGCCGGCCTGCTGGTGCGCGCCGGAGCCCTGCCACGCCGACGTGTCGGCCGAGTTGGCCGAGTCCGGCGGCTGACGATCGCCTCGTAGGTTCCGACGAACCGACCCGTGGCGCTGGCCTGCACAAACCGCCAGTAGAATCCGGTTACGTGACTTCTGCTCCCGCCAAGCCCCGCATCCCCAACGTCCTCGCCGGACGCTACGCCTCCGCCGAGCTCGCCACGCTCTGGTCGCCCGAGGAGAAGGTGAAGCTGGAGCGTCGGCTCTGGCTCGCCGTGCTGCGGGCCCAGAAGGACCTCGGGATCGAGGTGCCCGACGCGGCGATCGCCGACTACGAGCGCGTCCTCGACCAGGTCGACCTGGCCTCCGTCGCGGAACGCGAGAAGGTCACCCGGCACGACGTGAAGGCGCGGATCGAGGAGTTCAACGCCCTCGCCGGGCACGAGCACGTGCACAAGGGCATGACGTCCCGCGACCTCACCGAGAACGTCGAGCAGCTGCAGATCCGGCTCTCGCTGGAGCTGATGCGCGACCGCACGGTGGCCGTGCTGGCGCGCCTCGGCAAGCTCGCCGGGGAGTACGCCGAGCTGGTGATGGCCGGCCGCTCGCACAACGTCGCCGCGCAGGCCACCACCCTGGGCAAGCGGTTCGCGACCGCCGCCGACGAGCTGCTGGTCGCGCACGGCCGGATCGAGGAGCTGCTCGGCCGCTACCCGCTGCGCGGCATCAAGGGCCCGGTCGGCACCGCGCAGGACATGCTGGACCTGCTCGGCGGGGACGCCGGCAAGCTCGCCGAGCTGGAGCAGCGGATCGCCGGGCACCTGGGCTTCTCGCAGGCCTTCACCTCGGTCGGCCAGGTCTATCCGCGCTCGCTGGACTACGAGGTCGTCACCACGCTCGTGCAGCTGGCCGCCGGCCCCTCGTCGCTGGCGAAGACGATCCGGCTGATGGCCGGGCACGAGCTGGTGACCGAGGGCTTCAAGCCGGGTCAGGTCGGCTCCTCCGCGATGCCGCACAAGATGAACACCCGCTCCTGCGAGCGCGTCAACGGCCTGATGGTGATCCTGCGCGGCTACGCCTCGATGACCGGTGAGCTGGCCGGCGACCAGTGGAACGAGGGGGACGTCTCCTGCTCGGTGGTGCGCCGGGTCGCGCTGCCCGACGCGTTCTTCGCGCTGGACGGGCTGCTGGAGACGTTCCTGACGGTGCTCGACGAGTTCGGCGCGTTCCCGGCGGTCGTGGCACGCGAGCTGGACCGCTACCTGCCGTTCCTGGCGACGACCAAGGTGCTCATGGCCTCGGTGCGCGCGGGTGTCGGCCGTGAGGTCGCGCACGAGGCGATCAAGGAGAACGCCGTGGCGTGCGCCCTCGCGATGCGTGAGCGGGGCGCCGAGCGCAACGAACTGCTCGACAAGCTCGCCGCCGACGAGCGCGTCCCGCTCGACCGCGCCGCGCTCGACGAGCTGATGGCCGACAAGCTGTCCTTCACCGGTGCCGCAGCCGACCAGGTCTCGGCCGTGGTCGGCCGGATCGAGGAGATCGTGAAGCAGCGCCCGGAGGCCGCGGGCTACACGCCCGGAGCGATCCTCTGACGCGCTTCACTCCCGAGGAGCTCCAGGCCGCCCGCGACCGTCTCGTCCCTGACGTGGTCGCGGACGGCCTGTGCGTGCTGTTCTGCGGTATCAACCCCGGTCTGATGACCGCGGCGACGGGCCATCACTTCGCCCGTCCCGGCAACCGCTTCTGGCCGGTGCTGCATCTGTCCGGCTTCACGCCCCGGCTGCTGAAGCCGTCCGAGCAGGACGAGTTGCCCTCGTACGGGCTCGGCATCACGAACGTGGTGGCGCGGGCGTCGGCCCGGGCCGACGAGCTGAGCGCCGAGGAGTACCGCGAGGGCGGGCGGCTGCTGGCACTGAAGGTGGCGCGGCTGCGGCCGCGTTGGCTCGCGGTCGTGGGCGTCACCGCGTACCGGGCCGCCTTCGACGACCGCAAGGCGCGCATCGGGCCGCAGGAGCGGACGATCGGGGACACCCGGGTGTGGGTGCTGCCCAACCCTTCCGGATTGAACGCGCATTGGACGGCTCGGACGATGGCGGAGGAGTTCGCACGGCTTCGGGTGGCCGCGGAGGGCTAGCCGGTCACTCGGGGTCCACCTCCGTCACGACCGCCAGCAGGCGGGCCGGGGCCGTCTCGTCGCCCTGGGCGACTCCGAGGGCGACCCAGCGGCCCGTACCGGCCGCCTCCCAAATGCGCAGGTCGTCCGCCAAGGTGCTGATGCTCGCCCACGGCTCCGGTATCTCCTCGCCCCGCTCGGCGCGCACCCGGAGGGTGAGCATCGCCCACGGGGGACGCTCTCCCCACCGTTCGTCGAGCCGCTGGGCGATCCCCTCCCGGAAGGCCTCGACGTCGTCGGCGGTGGGCTCCCCGGGTGCGCGGTCGCGGTCCGCGGCCGCCCACTCCGCCATCTCCGCCATGAAGTAGCCCGGTCCTCCTCGGCCGACGTCCGACCAGCCGTGCTCCGCCGGAAAGGGGCGGGAGCACAGCCGGTCGATCGTGTCCAGGCACCGCGCGATGTTCATGACCCCAGTAAACCCGGCACCACTGACAATTGGCGCCGCGTCAGGCGTCCCGCCGCAGAACGCTCCACGCACCCGCCGCCAGCGCCACCGCCGTCCACAGGGCGGTCACCGCCAGCCCCGTCCATGGTCCGAGAGTGCCGTCCCATGTCTCCTGCAGGACGATCCACCCGGCCCGGTCCGGCATGAACTCCACCGCCTTGCCCGCCGCGTCGCCGATGACGAACGACACGATCAGGAGGAACGGGATGAGGATGCCGAGCGCCGCGCTGCCGCTGCGCAGCAGGGCGGCGAACCCGGCCGCGAACAACGCCATCAGCATGAGGTAGACACCACCACCGAGCACGCCGCGTGCCTGCTCACCGGCCGTGAGCCCGCCTGCGGCCTCGCCCATCACGCTCCGCCCCGCCGCGAGGGACGCGCCGGTCGTGAGCAGCCCGACGAGGAACGCCGGTACGGCGATGGCCGTCAGCTTGGCCGCGAACCAGCGCCCGCGCTGCGGCACGGCGGCCAGGGAGACGCGGAGCGCGCCCCCGTGGTACTCCGCGGAGACGGCCATGGCGCCGAAGGCGACGGCGGCGACCTGACCGAGCAGGATGCCCGAGAGCGCGTTGGACAGCGGGTCGAACTCCGGGTCCGAGGTGCTGGAGGTACCGCCCAGCGCGGAGAACGCCGTGGACACGGCGAACAGCGCGAACAGCGCGCCGCACAGCGACCGGAGCGTACGGATCTTCAGCCACTCGGCGTGCAGGACGGGAGCGAAGGGCATGGTCAGGCCTCCTGGGGCTGGGCGGTGAACTCGGTCTCGGCGGCGGTCAGGTCCAGATAGGCCTGTTCCAACGTGCCTGCGGCGGCGGTCAGTTCCAGGATCGGCACCCGCGCCTCGGAGGCCAGGCGGCCGATGTCCTCCACGCGCGCGTGGTCCACGGTCCACGCGCCGTCCTCCGTCTCGGTGGACGCGTAGCCGTGCCGTCCGAGTACGTCCTTCAGGGCGGCCGGGTCGTTGGTGCGCACCCGGACACAGGGCTGCACGCGCGCGTCGATGAACTCCCGCATGGGCATGTCCGCGAGCAGCCGCCCGCGCCCGAGGACCACGAGGTGGTCGGCGAACGACGCGGTCTCGTTCATCAGATGACTGGAGACCAGGACCGTGCGTCCCTCGTCGGCGAGCCGGCGCAGCAGGCCGCGGATCCAGACGATGCCCTCGGGATCGAGGCCGTTCGACGGCTCGTCCAGCATGATCACCGCCGGGTCGCCGAGCAGCGCCCCCGCGATGCCGAGGCGCTGACGCATGCCCAGGGAGTACGTCCTCACGCGGCGGCGTGCTGCCGGGACGAGGCCGGTCTCCTCCAGCACCTCGTCCACGCGGCGTACCGGGATGCGGTTGCCGGCCGCCAGGGTGCGCAGGTGGTCGCGGCCCGTGCGGGAGCCGTGGGCGGCGCCGGCGTCGAGCAGGGCACCGACCGTACGCAGGGGCTCGAGGAGCGTGGTGTAGCGGCGGCCGCCGACCGTGGCGGTGCCGGCGGTGGGCCGGTCGAGGCCGAGAACGAGCCGCATGGTGGTGGACTTCCCGGCGCCGTTGGGGCCGAGGAAGCCGGTGACGCGGCCGGGCCGGACGGTGAAGGTGAGGTGGTCGACGGCGCGTCGGGGGCCGTACTCCCTGGTGAGGTCCTGGACGTGGATGCTGGTCATGGCAGCAGCCTGGCCGGTGGGCGGGCCGTCCTCCTCCCCCGCACGTGGAAATCGTCTCCCCCGCCCGGGGGAGGTGTGTTGTCAGTGGTGGCTGGCACGATGACGAAATGGGCCGATTGCTGCGCCCCTTGCTGCGGGGGACGACATACACACGCTGGCTGCACCTGTGGGTGCCCGTGTTCCTCGTCAGCGTGTGGCTCTTCATCGACATGTCGAGGCCCTGGGTGCCGGCGCTGCTGGTGATCCCGGTCGCCATGATCCCGGCCGTGCGGATGGGCGAGGGCGTGCAGGCACAGTTGCTGCTGACGCCGGGCGAGCCGGATTCGGGGATCTCCACGGCGCCGTCGTCGACCTGGCGGGACCGATGGCGCACCGCGCTGTGGCTGGAGATCCGGCTGGCTCTCGGCGCGGCGGCGTCCTTCGCGACGATCTGGCTGCCACTCACCTCCGTCGATCTGGTCACGACCGCGCTCGGGCACCCGCAGCACGACGACAACCCCCTGCTGTGGACTGTCGAACCCCCCTGGGTCTACTGGCTGCTGGCGCCCCTGCCACTGATCGCGCTGTACGTGACGGTGCTCGGCCTGGGCCATGTGGTCACCGCGGCCGCACGCCGGCTTCTCGGCCCTTCCGCGGCGGAGCGGCTCGCCACGCTGGAGGAGCGCACGGAGCAACTCCTGGAACGCACGCGTATCGCCCGCGAGTTGCACGACTCCATCGGCCACGCGCTCACGGTGGCGGTGGTGCAGGCGGGCGCGGCGCGGGCGGCGGGCGATCCGGCGTTCACCGCGCGGGCGCTGGGCGCCATCGAGGAGACCGGGCGCGCCGCCCTGGAGGATCTGGAGCGGGTGCTGGGCGTACTGCGTGAGGCGGAGCGGCCGGTGAGCTCCCGCCCCACCCTCGTGGACGCCGAGCGGCTGCTGGAGTCGGCACGCGCGTCCGGCGCGAAGGTCGACGCCGAGGTGACCGGGCCTGTCGATGCCGTGCCGGGGCCCGTCTCGCGCGAGGGTTACCGCATCCTCCAGGAGTCGCTGACCAACGTCCTGCGGCACGCGGGGGCCGTTCCGGTCCTGGTCCGGATCGAGGTGGCGGACGGCACTTTGACGCTGGACGTCCGCAATCCGCTGCCCGGGGCGACACCCGGCCCGGGGCAGGGCAGCGGCCTGCGGGGCATACGCGAGCGCGCGGCCCTGCTCGGCGGGCGGGCGCGGACGGGGCCGGCCGAGGGGGACTGGCGGGTGCGTGCGGAGCTGCCGCTGCGCTGATCTACGCTGGCCGGATGCCGCTCAGCGTTCTCCTGGTCGACGACGAACCCCTCGTACGGGCGGGCCTGCGGGCCGTGCTGGAGGCGCAGCCCGACATCGAGGTCGCCGGCGAGGCGGCCGACGGGGCGGCGGTGATCCCGCTGGTGCGGCAGCTGCGGCCGGACGTGGTCGCGATGGACGTACGGATGCCGCTGCTGGACGGCATCGAGGCCACGCGCGCGGTGCTGCGGACGGTCGAGAAGCCGCCGAAGATCCTGGTGGTGACCACGTTCGAGAACGACGAGTACGTGTACGCGGCGCTGCGTGCCGGTGCCTCCGGGTTCCTGCTGAAGCGAGCCCGGCCGGCCGAGATCGTGCACGCGGTGCGGCTGGTCGCCGAGGGCGACTCACTGCTGTTCCCGGCCTCGGTACGGCAGCTGGCCGCGGAGTACGGCGACAGCGGCGGCAATCGCGCGGCCCGGGCGGCACTGGAGCGGGCGCGACTGACCGAGCGTGAGGCGGACGTGCTGCGGCTGATGACCCGCGGCCTGTCGAACGCGGAGATCGCCGGGCACTTGGTCGTCGGCACGGAGACGGTGAAGTCACACGTCAGCGCGGTGCTGACGAAACTCGGTGCGCGGGACCGCACCCAGGCGGTGATCACGGCTTACGAGTCGGGGTTCGTCTCCCCCGGCTGATCCGAATCCCCGCCGGATTCGAGGGCTCCGGCACTCGCCGCTGCCCGCCGGTGCCGAGTACGATCCGGCGAACACGCGCACGAGCTGGGAGGACGGACGTTGGGGCGGCTGACCGGCGGGGATCCCTCGCTGCTGCGAAGGATCAATTCCGCGGTGGTGCTGCACGCGCTGCGTGCCACGGACTGCGCGACGCTGACGGAGATCACCCGCGTCACCGGCCTGTCCCGGCCGACCGTAGAGGGGGTCGTCGAGGGGCTGATCGAAGCCGGTCTCGTGGTGGAGATGGCGGCCGAGGAAGGCGCCACGCGACGCCAGGGGCGACCGGCGCGCCGGTTCCGGTTCCGGGCCGAGGCCGGGCATCTACTGGGGCTGGAGATCGGGCCGCACCGGGTTGCCGCGCTGCTCGCGGACCTGGACGGGCGGATCGTCGGCGCGCAGGCGAAGGACATCGACGAGACCGCGCCCGCCGACGAACGACTGGAACGGCTGCGCACCGCCGTCGCCGAACTGCTGCGCCGGGCCGGGATCGCGCGCGGCTCGCTGCGGGCGGTCGGGGTGGCGACGCCGGGGATCGTCGAGGCGGACGGCACCGTGAGGTTGGGCACCGCGCTGCCCGGCTGGACGGGGCTGCGGCTCGGGGAACGGCTGGGCCGCTCCTTCAAGTGCCCGGTGCTGGTGGAGAACGACGCCAACGCGGCGGTGGTCGCCGAGCACTGGAAGGGCTCCGCCATCGAGTCCGACGACGTGGTGTTCGTGCTGGCGGGACTCAGCCCGGGTGCCGGCGCCCTGATCGGCGGGCGGCTGCACCGGGGATACGGCGGGGCGGCGGGCGAGATCGGCGCACTGCATCTGCTGGGCCGGGAGGCGACGCCGGAGACGCTGCTGTCCACCACGGACGAGCCCTTGCATCCGCTGGACGAGCAAGCGGTCGCCAAGGTCTTCGCGCAGGCCCGTGAGGGTGATCAGCGGGCGATCGCAGCCGTCGAACGGTTCATCCAGCGGCTCGTGCACGACGTGGCCGCGCTCGCCCTGGCCCTCGACCCGGAGCTGGTCGTGATCGGCGGCTGGGCGGCGGGCCTGGACGGCGTACTGGAGCCGCTGCGTCGCGAACTGGCGCGCTACTGCCTGCGGCCGCCGAAGGTGACGCTGTCGCTGCTGGGTGAGGCGGCGGTGGCGACCGGGGCGCTGCGGCTGGCCCTGGACCACGTGGAGGAGCAGTTGTTCGCGGTGGAGGGCACGGTGACCGCGCGCCGCTGAGGTCCGGCGCCCCGGCGCCCCGCTGACGTCCGGGCCCCCGGCGCCCCGGCCCGCGCTCTCGCGGGCCCACGGCGCCCAAGGGCTGAGGAAACGTTCGTAGCCCCGGAGGAAGTCCTCGGGGGCTCCGTACGAGAGAGATCCCTGCCGCGGTCAGGAGGCCTTGCGCTCCGGGCCCTCGTGGATCTCCACTCCGCCCGAGTCGCCGAAGGTCAGCCGGCAGGTGTCCGCGCGGTACGTCGCGACGGAGACCGCCGCGGTGCGGCCGTCGGCGTGGAAGCGGGTGGTGACGACCAGGACCGGCGCGCCCGGCAGCCGGTCGAGTTCCTTGGCGTCGTCGGCGCGGGCCGAGCCGAGCTCGACCGCGCGGTCCTGACCTTCCAGCTCCAGGCGCTGCAGTTCACGCAGCACCGCACGCGCGCGTGCCGGTCCTGCCGGGGCGTCGATGGCCGACAGGTCGGGCACCGACGACTCGGCGATGTAGAGCAGCTCGGCGGCGACGGGCTGGCCGTGGGTCGTACGGGTGCGGCGCACGATGTGCACGGGCTCCTCGCGGCCCGTCTCCAGGGCGTCCGCGACCGCGGCCGGCGGAGCCGCGACGACGCAGTCGACGGCCTGCCAGGCGTCACCGGACCCGCCCGGCCAGTCGTGCTGCTCGGTGCCGACGGCCACTCCCACGCGTGGCGGGGCGACGGTCGTGCCGACACCGCGGCGGCGCTGCAGCCTTCCTTCCAGTTCCAGCTGTTCCAGGGCCTGGCGGAGCGTGGCTCGGGCGACGCCGAAGCGGGCGGCGAGGTCGCGCTCGTTGGGCAGGATCTCGCCCACCGAGAACTCGGAGTCGAGTGCCTCCGTGAGCACGGTCTTGAGATGCCAGTACTTAGGTTCCGGCACCGATTCCAGCTGCGTGGTCCCCACCCTGTCCTCCGCAATCGCCGTGATCGGCGGCGTTTTAGCGCCCTTGTTTATTAAAGGTTGTTGTACTTATCTGCGACCATAGGACGGCCCCCACCCTTGGTCAAGACCAATCATTGATCGCCCGGGAGCCACACAGAGAGGTGCTGCCGAGCGTTCACGGGCCGTTCGCACCTCGCCACATACGTGACACGACGGCGTCTAGGCGGTGGCCAGTGATCGCAGCTTGTCGGGGTTGCGCACCACGTAGACGGTCTGGACACGTCCGTCGACGACGTCCACCTGGAGCACGGCGTCGGGTTCGCCGCCGGACAGGACGAGGACCGCGGGGCCGGCGTTGAGCTCCAGGAAGCGGTAGGACATGCCAGGAATGCCCTTTCCGGCGGCGCCGACGAGGAATCGGCCCACGTGGTCGGCGCTCTCCAGCACCCGCAGCGGCGCCTTGGACTTGCCGCCGCTGTCGCCGACGAGGCGGACGTCGGGCGCGAGCAGCGCCATGAGGCCGTCGAGATCTCCGTCCCCGGCCGCCGCGAGGAACCGCTCGGTGAGGTCGCGGCGCTGGGCCGGGTCGACGTCGTAGCGCGGGCGCCGCTCCTCGACGTGCCGGCGGGCCCGGCCCGCCAGCTGCCGTACGGCGGGTTCGGCGCGGTCGAGCATGGCGGCGATGTCGGCGTAGGGGTAGCCGAAGGCTTCGCGGAGCACGAAGACAGCCCGCTCCAGCGGTGACAGCGACTCCAGTACGACGAGGACGGCGAGGGAGACGGAATCGGCGAGCACGGCACGTTCCACGGTGTCGGGGGCTGTGTCCCCGAACTCGGTGAGATACGGCTCGGGCAGCCAGGGGCCGACGTAGGCCTCGTTGCGGGCCTTGATCTGGCGCAGCCGGTCGAGGGCGAGGCGGGTGGTGACGCGCACCAGGTACGCGCGCCTGTCGCGCACGTCGGCGCGGTCGGCGCCGGACCAGCGCAGCCAGGCGTCCTGGACCACGTCCTCCGCGTCGGCGACGCGGCCGAGCATGCGGTAGGCGACGCCCAGGAGGACCGGGCGGTGCTCTTCGAAGACCTCGGTGGCGATGTCGGCGGTCACCCCGCAATCCCATCCGACACGTCACGCCGTGTCCAGGCGGTTTCGCCGCGGACGCGCGTGCGGCCGTTTCCTGCGCGCGTAGGCAACGCCGTGTCTGCGGCGGTGCGTTCGGCCATGCGGTTGACGGCGACCGGGGGCTACCCGTCGGTAGCCGTTGCTGACAAGGTGTCTACACCATGTCCGGCACCGAGTCCCCGACGAGGAGCTGTATGTCCGCCACCGTCTCCTTCACGGTCCCCACCCCGCACGGCCCGCGCAGCATGAGCCTGGCGTACACGCGCGTGGGCTCCGGTGAACCGCTGGTTCTGCTGCACGGCATCGGCCACCACCGGCAGGTGTGGGACCCGGTCGTCCCCGTTCTGGCCGTAGAGCGGGACGTGATCTCCGTGGACCTGCCGGGGTGCGGGGAGTCCCCGGCGCTCCCGGACGGGCTGACCCACGACCTGCCGACCATGGCCTCCGTGCTGGCCGCGCTGTGCGAGGCGCTCGGGCTCGAACGGCCGCATGTGGCGGGCAACTCGCTGGGCGGCCTGCTCGCCCTCCAGCTCGGCCGGGACAAGCTGGTGCGGTCGGTGACGGCGCTGTCGCCCGCCGGGTTCTGGTCGCAGGCGGAGCGGCGTTACGCCTTCACCGTGCTCACGGCCATGCGGCAGATCGCCCGGCGGATGCCGCCGCCCGTCGTCCAGGCGCTCGCCCGGCCAGCGGTGGGCCGCACACTGCTGACCAGCGCCATCTACGCCCGTCCGGCCCGCCGTTCGCCCGAGGCGGTGGTCGCCGAGACGCTCGCGCTGGCCCGTGCCCAAGGGTTCGCGCAGACCCTCCGGAGCGGCCGGGACGTGCGGTTCACCGACGACATCACCGGGATCCCGGTCACCGTGGCCTGGGGCAGCAGGGACCGGCTGCTGGTGCCACGGCAGGGCATCCGCGCCAAGTACATCCTGCCCAAGGCCCGGCTGGTCCGGCTGCCCGGCTGCGGTCACGTCCCGATGAACGACGACCCCGCGCTCGTCGCACGCGTGCTTCTCGACGGCAGCCGGCCCACCGCACGGCAGACGCCCTGAGGACTGCTTGCGGGGCGGTCATGGGAGCAGTGCCCCTCCATGCCCAGGGCCCCCGCGCCCCGCGCCAGCTAGTGTCCCCCTCCATGAAGCCCTCGCAGACCGACGGTGCGCAACACCGGGGCCCCGCGGCCTGGGAGTTGCTGCTGCCCGCCGCCGCGGCGCCCGCACGCGCGCGTGGCCGCTCGTTGCAGGCGGCGCTGCGGTCGGCGGTCCGTGCCGGGCGGCTCGCGCCGGGCACCCGGCTGCCGTCCAGCCGGGACCTCGCGGCCGACCTGGGTGTGTCGCGCGGGCTGGTCACGGAGGCCTACGAGCAGCTGACTGCGGAGGGCTACCTGCGCAGTGGCCGGGGCGCGGGGACCTGGGTGGGTGACGCGGCACGAGCCGCCCACCCCCGCGCGCGCGATCTCGCCCCCCGTACCGCCGGGGCGCGCGCCGACTTCGTGCCGGGGACACCCGACCTGTCGCTGTTCCCGCGCGCCGCCTGGGCGGCCGCGCAGCGCCACGTGCTTGCGGAGCTGCCCCACCACGGCCTCGGCTACCCCGACCCACGCGGGCTGCCCCGGCTGCGCACCGCACTGGCCGAACTGCTCGGCCGCCGGCGGGGCGTGGTCGCCGACCCGGAGCGGATCGTGGTCGTCTCCGGCGTGACCCAGGCGACGACACTGCTCGCCCTGGTGCTGCGGGCACGCGGCACGCACGTGATCGGCGTCGAGGATCCCGGCAGCCCGCAGCACGACGGCATGTACGCCGCGGCCGGCGTCACCTCCGTGCCGCTGCCGCTGGACGGCGAGGGGCTCGCCCTGGGTCCGCTGCGGTCGTCCGGCGTGCGTGCCGTGGTGACGACGCCGGCGCACCAGTACCCGACCGGCATCGCGTACTCCGCGCGGCGCCGCGCCGAACTCCTCGACTGGGCGCGGTCGGTGGGCGGCATCGTCCTGGAGGACGACTACGACGGCGACTTCCGCTACGACCGGGCACCCGTGGGCGCGCTCCAGGGCCTCGACCCCGAACGCGTCGCCTACACGGGGTCGGTCAGCAAGTCCCTCGCCCCCGGACTGCGGCTGGGCTGGCTGCTGGTCCCGGAGTGGCTGGCCGCCGACGTCATCGCCCGCAAGCGGACCCTCGACCTCGGCCATCCCACCCTCGACCAGGCGTTGTTCGCGCGGTTCCTGGAGCGCGGGGACTACGACAGCCAGCTACGGCGCTGCCGACGCGCGTACCGCGAACGGCGTGACGCGCTGGTCTCCGCGCTCGACGAGCACTTCCCCGGCTCCGAGGTGTCCGGGATCGCCGCGGGACTGCACGTCATCGCGACACTGCCGAAACGGTACGGGCCGCAGGAGCGGTTCCTCGCGCGCGTGGGGGCGGCCGGGGTCGCCGTACGGGCGCTGTCGGAGTGCACGTACGCGCGTGCGGGTCTCTCGGAGGATGGGGAGGCGGCGGTGCGGCTCGTCCTCGGGTACGCGCAGGTGCCGCCGGGGCAGATACGGGAGGGGGTGCGGGTGATGGCGGATGCGGTAAGTGGCGGGTAGCCGACGAGAGTCGGGGAGCCTCGCCCCGGCTGCCGCCGCGCCCCGTCACGCCAGCCCTCCCGTACCGCTTCCTGTGTCACCCGGGGTGCGTTGTTCACTCCTGGTTTGCGTGTGCGCTGCGGCGCCCCAGTAGTTGTGGCATCGCAACTGGCCGGTTCCGTCCTGTCCTGGAGGCGCACCCATGCCACACCCGTCCTTGCCCGGCCGCCGCAGCGTCCTGCGCGGCTCTCTCGCCGCGTCGGCGGCCCTGACCCTGCCCGCCGGGCTCGGCGCGGCGCCGGCCCTCGCCCTGTCGGGACGCCCGAAGGCCGCCTGGGGCGTGCAGACGGGCGACGTGACCGCGCACTCCGGGCTCGTGTGGGTGCGCTCCGACCGCCCGGCCCGGATGATCGTGGAGACCTCCGCCACCGAGTCGTTCCGCAACCCGCACCGGTGGTACGGCCCGCTGCTCGGCAAGGGCTCCGACTTCACCGGCACGACCCTGCTGCGCGGCCTGCCGTCCGGCGAGCAGATCCACTACCGCGTGCTGCTGGCCGACCCGGACGACCCGCGCCGTGCCGGCGAGCCGGTCGCCGGCACCTTCCGTACGGCACCCGCCCGGCGACGGGACGGAGTGCGGTTCGTCTGGTCCGGAGACCTGGCCGGGCAGGGCTGGGGCATCAACCCGGAAATAGGCGGCTACCGCATCTACGACGCGATGGCCGCCCTCGACCCCGACTTCTTCCTCTGCAGCGGCGACAACGTCTACGCCGACGGGCCGCTCACGGAGACCGTGCCGCTGCCCGGCGGGCGGACCTGGCGGAACATCACCACCGAGGAGAAGGCGAAGGTCGCCGAGACGCTGGCGGAGTTCCGCGGCAACTTCCGCTACAACCTCCTGGACCAGAACCTGCGCGCGTTCAACGCCCAGGTCCCCTCGATCATCCAGTGGGACGACCACGAGGTCACCAACAACTGGTACCCGGGTGAGATCCTCGCCGACACCCGGTACACGGAGAAGAACGTCGACGTGCTCGCGGCACGCGCCCGGCAGGCGTTCTCGGAGTACTTCCCCATCTCGACGCTGCGCCACCCCGGCGGCCGGGTCCACCGGGTGCAGCGCTACGGCCCGCTGCTGGACGTCTTCGTCCTGGACATGCGCACCTACCGCAACGCCAACTCGACGGACGACCAGGCCAGCGACGCCCAGGGCATCCTCGGCCGCGAGCAGTTGGAGTGGCTCAAGCGGGAGTTGTCCCGGTCGCGGGCCGTGTGGAAGGTGATCGCCTCCGACATGCCGCTCGGCCTGGTCGTGCCGGACACGGGGGACGGCAGGCCGAACATCGAGGCGGTCGCACAGGGCGACCCTGGTGCCCCGCTCGGCCGTGAACTGCAGATCGCCGAGCTGCTGCGGTTCGTCAAGCACCGTCGGATCACCGGCACGGTGTGGCTGACGGCCGACGTGCACTACACCTCGGCGCAGCACTACCAGCCGTCGCGCGCGGCGTTCACGGACTTCGAGCCGTTCTGGGAGTTCGTGTCCGGCCCGCTCAACGCCGGTGCATTCCCGGCGAACACGCTCGACAACACCTTCGGCCCGGAACGGGTGTTCGTGAAGGCGCCGACCACGGCCAACGTCTCCCCCGCCGAGGGCTACCAGTTCTTCGGCGAGGTCGACATCGACGGCGACAGCGCCGAACTCACGGTCCGGCTGCGAGAGCAGGACGGCACCGTGCTGTTCACGAAGGTGCTGCGACCCGGGCGGGTCGGTCAGTAGGGCTTCCGGGCAGAAGCCCTCGTCCAGGGCAGGAGTTCCCGTCCAGGGCATCGGCTTCCGTACCCTCGTGCGACGTGCCGCGCACCGGCGTCATCCCCCGGTGCGCGGCACGTTCCCTCCCTCCTCCAACTGGCCTGCGGGAGCAGCATTTTCGCAGGTCAGACTGATTGTCAGTGGCCGCCTCTACGGTTTTCCCATGACGCGATCTTTGCAGGCCGTGACCTATCGGCGACCCTCCGTGCTGGAGTCCGCGGCGGACGGACAGCGCCTGGGTCTGGAGACCTCACGAGGTGCGACGCCCTCGGGCGTGCAGGACCATCCGCAGTTCTTCGCGGGCTTTCTGACATCACCTCAGGTGGCTGCGGCGGGGCTGCTCGCGGTGGCGGACGTGGCGGCCGCGCGGTACTACCAGCGGCAGCTGCGCGCCTCGCTCGACCCGGTGGTGACGGGCAACGGCGACCGGCTCCGCTTCGAGTCGTTCTCCGGCTGCGGCGGGGTCTACGCGCGCCTGGACGTCCTGGAAGCGGGCCTGGACGGCGACGCGGTGGGCCACGGCACGACGAACGTCGACGTCAACAACCCGCTGCGCGAGGCCCTGTCGCGGATCGGTTCCGCCGATCCGCTCCACCTGCGGGTCGGCCCGGACGAGCTGGCGGTGACCACGCTCGACGGTCCGGTCGTCGAGAAGAAGGTGCCGCTGCCCGACCGCTGGCTGCGGGGCTTCGCCGAGGCCCAGGTCATCGCCGCCGGCTTCGATCTGCGGGCGGAGCTGCCGGCCGCCGAGGCCGTGCGGTTCCTGCGGGCGCTGCCCCGGGGCGGCGGGCGCGCCGCGTCGGCCGGCGCCCGCTGGGTGGTGCCGGCCGGTCACGGGCTGCGGCCCAGCACCCGGGCCGTGCCCGGCGCGGTCTGCCTGCCCGGCCCGGAGCGGCTCATCGCGCTCCAGCGGGTACTGCGGCACGCCACGTCGTTGCGCGTGTACGGCCCCGCGGTCGCCGGCGACGCCGCCGCCACCGCCGCGGCCTGGGAAGTCGTCCTGCCCGGCATGCGGCTCACCCTGACGCTGTCCCCCGACGCCTCACGCGGGTTCTCCGGCGAGGGCGGCGTCCTGGACGCGCTGGCGACCGACGAGGCCGCCGAGGACGCGGAGCTGATCTCGGTGCTGCTCGCGTGGGAGCCGCGCGTCGACGTCCGCGATCTCGCGGTCGCCTCCGGGCTGACCGCCGAGCGCGTCCGGGCGGCGCTGGTACGCCTCGGCACCTCGGGACGCGTCGGGTACGACGTGGCGGAGACGGCCTACTTCCATCGCGAACTGCCCTACGAGGCCGATCGCGTGGAGCGGCACAACCCACGACTGCGATCCGCCCGCGGGCTGGTGGCGGCGGGTGCGGTCGCCCTGGACGGCGCGGTCGCCACGGTCACGGCGGAGGACGGGCACATACACCGGGTGCGGGAGCAGGCGGCGGGGGTGCTGAGCTGCAGTTGCCTGTGGTGGGCGAAGTACCGGGGCGGACGCGGGCCGTGCAAACACGCGCTGGCGGTGCGCATGGGGCGGCGCGGGGCCACCGTGGCGCGGGCAGGACAGCCGGAGCGGGTCGACGGGGGTGCGCGATGAGTGCGCTGCTGGAGTTGGTGCGGGCCGGCCGTACGGCCGAGGTGGTGGGCCTGCTCGACGGGCTGACGGACGCCGAACGACGCGCGCACTTCCCCGAGTTGAAGGAGCTGCGCAAGGAGTTGCGGGCGGCTCCCTGGGAGTCGGCCGCGCGGCGCGCGTATCCCGCCCTGCACGCGGCCGGGGCGGCGTGCCAGACGGGCGCGGCGGGAGTGGCGAGCTGGATCGCCGCCGCCGACCTGCGCTGGTCGCAGGTCCCGCCCGGCGTGCTGCTGCACGTCCTGGGCGACCGGGAGACCGACTGGCTGGCCGATGTGACGCACCGGCTGGCGCAGCGCCCGGTCTCCGCCTGGGTGCCGTTCGAGCTCATGGCCGGTCTGGTGCGGCTCTCCGGCTGCCCGGTGCCGACGACCGACGCCTACGTCAGGGGCTGGGTCGATCACCTGCACGGCTCGTGGCAGCGCGGGGGCACGCTGCTCGACCGGTTGCGGCAGGACCCGCATCTGCGGGAGCTCATCGCCGCTCTGTTCGAGACGGACGACATCGGCAACCGGCTGCAGTGGCCGGGCCACGACGGCCCGGACAGCTGGATCGGCGCGCTGGCACGGCTGACCGTGGAGGGCGCACTCGACCGTGAGGCGACGGTCGACGCGTGCGTGGCCCGGCTGCTGCGGGGTGGCACGGCCGCCGACCAGCGGGCGTTCCTGCGGCTGCTGAAGTGCCTCGCCCTCACCCGGGACGAGGAGCGGGAGCGCCTGCCCGACTGGCTGGCGCTCGCGTCGGACGCCACGTCGACGGTGGCCTCGTACGCCCAGTCGGTCCTCGGGGCCCTCGCCCTGGACGGCGAGCTGGCGCCGCGGCAGCTGGCGGCGGTGTCGGAGGCGGTGCTGTTCCGCACCGAGCGGAAGCTCGTGCGGGCCCAGCTCGTGCTGCTGGGCAAGGTGCTGACGCGGGAGGCCTCCGCGGCCGGGGAGCTGCTGCCCGCCGTGGCGCAGGCCTTCGGACACGAGGACACGGACGTCCAGGAGCGGGCGCTGAAGCTGGCCGAACGGCACGTCAGGAAGGTCGACTCGGTGCCGGCGCGGGCGGATCTGGCCATCGCCGCCGCGCAGTTGAGCCCCGGCCTGCGCGCCAGGGCGGTCAAGACGCTCGGCGCGGCGCCGGCCGGCCCCGAGCCGTCGGACCACGAGGAGCTGCTGCCCCCGGCACCACGGCCGACGCGTCTGGCCCCCGCCGCCGCGTCCGCCGTGGAGCTGGCCGAGGAGGTGGGCGCGGCGCTGGCCTCCGAGCCGGGCGTCATCGATTTCGAGCGGGCCCTGGACGGTCTGGTGCGGCACGCGTACCGGGACAGCGAGGCCCTGCTGACGGCCCTGGAGCCGGTGGTCGCCCGGCGTTGGTGGGACAGCGCCCACGGCCCCGCGTCGGGCGACGGCTTCGGCCACTCCTACGGCGCGGTGTCCGACGCCGCCGGCGGCCTGGATCTGCTCCTCGCCACGCTGCGCGGCGCGGTCCGCACCACCACGCTGCACACGCGCGTCAAGCGTGGTGCGAATGTCCGTGACTGTGTGCACAGTGCCCTCTTCCGCGCGTTCGAGTGCCGCCTGGGGGAGGTGGCGTACCGGATGCGCACCGATCCGCTGCCCTTCCTGCTCTCGACTCCCACCTGGAGCACCGGCCTGCTGGAACCGGCCGAGCTGGTCGAACGCCTCCACACCTACGCGCGGCTGGGTGCCCGGGTCGCGGACACCGACTTCGCGCAGGCCCTGCTCCGGGTACGCCGCGGGGACCGGGCGGCGGCCGGGTCGGCGGCCCGGCGTGCGGCGGCTCTCGGCACGGCGGAGGGGACACGGCTCGCCGCCTGGCTGACCTCCGGTGCCCCGGAGATGCCGACCACCTGGCGACGGGCATCGGGGCGGCGCGTCCTGGTGGAGCTCGGCGAAGTCCTCGAACTGCAGGAGGACTTCCCGGCGGAGTTCCGCTCCCTGGGCAGACCGTTGAGCGTCCACGAGGAACACCGCTGGTGCCACCACTGGGAGGACGACGTACGGCAGCACTGGTCGGCCATGCTCCCGGAGCGGCGTGAGCTGGTGGCGGCGCGGCTGCTGCAAGGTCTGTCCGAACTCGCCGTGGACGACCTCCGGGGTGCCGCCGCGGCGCTGCCGCCGCTCGCGGAGTCCGGCGGAGAGGCGGGCGAGGCCGTCCATCTCGGTGTCGCCTACGGGCTCGGGGCGCGGCATCCGGAGGATCGGCTCGCGGCGGTGGACGCGCTGCTGGTGCTGGCCGCGCGCGGACAGCTGGACGCGGCTCGGCTCGGCGCGGACCTCGGGCAGCTGGTCCGGTGCCGTGCGGTGAAGACACAGCGGCTGGCCGAGTCGATGCGTACGGCGGCGGCGACCGGCGCCAGCGCCACGATATGGAGCATCCTGTGCCGGACGCTGCCCGACCTGCTGGCCGACCTCACGAACGGCGAGGCGGCCACGCCCGCCCGGGGCCTCGGGGAACTGCTGGCGGTGGCGGCCGAGTGCGCCGAGCGGTCCGGGGCGCGCGGCGACCTGCCGCACCTGGCCCAGGCAGCGGCCCGGCGTGGCTCCTCCCGTCTGGTGAGGCAGGCACGCCGGCTGCGCAGTGCGCTGGGCGAGGAGGTGGCCGCATGACGTAGGCAGGCTGGTACCGGGGGGCAGTTGAGCACGTACGTCCTCGCAGGTCGTCACCGCGCGGCCACACAGTTGTAAAAAGAACAACAAATAGGGCAGATTCATGCTTTACCGATCAGTCACAAAGCGTTCGTGATCACGCAACACCGTTCCTTCACAGTGGGTGCATGAGTCGAGACATGTCTGATGTGACACGTGCGAAACACGGCCGCCCCGTGCACCACTGGCGACGGGACCTCGTGGAGCTCGCCGCCCTGTTCACGGCCGTCGCGGTGGCGGACGCCGTGGCCAACCTGATCGGCCACGGCCCCGACGGCCCGGCACTGCTGGTGATCTCCGCGATCGCCCTGCTCGCCACGGCGGCGTTCCACACCTGGTGGTCACGCCGCCACGGGCACGCACCGCCGACCAGCGATACCGGCGCCCGGCCGCCCTCTTCGGAGCGGCAGGCCGGGCCGTCCGCGCCCACCCCGGCGAACGCGCGGCCCGAGTCCGGGGAGGCCGCGCTCTGGCGGATGCGCACGACGGTGAAGGACGAGCCGGGTTCGCTCGCCGCGCTCTGCACGGAGCTCGCCGGGCACCGGGTCGACATCCTGAGCCTGCAGACACATCCGCTGGGCGACGGCACGGTGGACGAGTTCCTGCTGCGGGCCCCCGCCGGGCTCGCGGCGGCCGAGCTGACGCGGGCGGCGGCCCAGGCCGGCGGTACGAGCACCTGGATCGAGCGGGCCGACGCGCACGATCTGGTGGACGCCCCGACCCGGGTCCTGGGCCTGGCCACGCGCACGGCACTGGACGCCGCGGAACTGCCGCTCGCGCTCCGGCAGTTGCTGGGCCGGTGCACGATCCGATCGCTGCCCGCGGTCCCGGTGGGCGGCGGTCGCGCGGCGGACGGTGTGCCGGTGGAGGGCGTTCTGGAGGACACCGTGCTGCGGTTGCGGGCACCGGAAGGCGGAGTGATCACCGTGGAGCGGCCGTATCTGCCGTTCACGCCGACCGAGTTCGCACGGGCACGGGCGCTGGTGGAGCTGGACGCCCGGCTCGGGCCGCGCATCCCGGGCAGCCAGGACGTACTGACCCTGCCGCAGGGCGGCGCCATCACGGTGCGCCGGGCCGACACCGGTGACGTCGAGGCCGCGAAGGCGATGCACGACCGGTGCTCGCCGCGCACCCTCTCGATGCGCTACCACGGGCCGGTCGGGGACGCCGACCGCTACCTCAACCACCTCCTGAGCCCGCGCTTCGGCCGGACGCTCGCCGTGCAGACCGCGTCGGGCCGGATCGTCGGGCTCGGCCACCTGCTGTGGGACGGGGACGAGACGGAGGTCGCGCTGCTCGTCGAGGACGACTGGCAGCGCCGTGGCATCGGCGCCGAACTGCTCGGCCGTCTGGTGTCCATGGCGGTCGAGGCGGGCTGCGAGAGCGTGTACGCCGTGACGCAGTCGTCCAACACCGGCATGGTCGCCGCGATGCGCGGGCTGGGCCTGCCCCTCGACTACCAGATCGAGGAGGGCACCCTGGTGATCACGGCCCGCCTGGACGCGACGGCGGTCCGTTCGGGCCTGCCGTACGACGGGGAGCGGCTCGGCGAGCGGATCGTCCGGGAGTGAGGCGACGGGCGCGGTGACGGGCGCCTCGGGGACGGTGCGGGACACACACCGAGCCGTCCCCGAGGCGCGGGGCGGGCCGCTCAGGCGTGCCACACCCCTGCCGCCACCCGGGCCGGTGCCGGCTCCTCCCCCAGGGCGGCGTCCAGATCGGCCCACAGGTCCTCGACGTCCTCCAGCCCCACCGACATCCGCAGCAGCCGGTCGCTGACGCCGGCACCCCGGCGGTCGTCCGCGTCCACGATGCGGTGGCTGATGGACGCCGGGTGCTGGATGAGGGTGTCGACGCTGCCGAGGCTGACGGCGGGGGTGATCAGACGGACGTCGGCGATGACCTGGTGCGGGTCGCCGTGCACCTCGAAGGCGACCATCGCGCCGCCGATGCTCGGGTAGTGCACGCGGGCGACGCGCGAGTCGGCGGCGAGGCGGCGGACCAGTTCGGCCGCGTTCGCGGACGCCGCCCGCACCCGCACGGGCAGGGTCGAGAGTCCGCGCAGCAGCAGATAGCCGGCCAGCGGATGCAGCACCCCGCCCGTCGCGAACCGCACCTGGCGCAGCCGCCCGGCGAACTCCTCGTCGCAGGCGACGACTCCGGCGAGTACGTCACCGTGCCCGCCGAGGTACTTGGTGGCGCTGTGCAGCACCAGTCGGGCGCCCTGCTCGACGGGGCGCTGGAGGACGGGTGTGGCGAAGGTGTTGTCGACGAGCAGCGGGACCGATCCGCAGGCGTGCGCGGCGGCCCGTACGTCGACCTCCGCGAGGGTCGGGTTCGCCGGGGACTCGACCAGGACGAGCCCGGTGTCGGGGCGCAGCGCGTCCGCGATGCCCGCCGGGTCGGTCCAGGTGACCTCCGAGCCGAGCAGTCCGGCGGTGAGGAGGTGGTCGCTGCAGCCGTACAGGGGCCGTACGGCGACGACATGGCGCAGGCCGAGGGAGGCCCGTACGAGCAGGACCGCGCTCAGCGCGGCCATGCCGCTGGCGAAGGCGACGGCGGACTCGGTGCCTTCGAGCCGGGCGAGGGCGGTCTCGAAGCGGGCGACGGTCGGATTGCCCAACCGGGCGTAGACGGGCGGGCCGTCCGGTTCGGCGCCGGTGGTGGCGAAGGCGTCGATGCGGGCGGCCTCGGCCCGGCTGTCGTACGAGGGGTAGGTGGTGGACAGGTCGATGGGCGGGGCGTGCAGGCCCTGCCTGGCAAGATCGTCCCGCCCGGCGTGCACCGCTTCGGTGGCGAACCTCCTGGCCGGGCTCTCGGCCGACGCCATCCGGTTCGCTTCTCCTGTGGCAGCGTCCCCGCTGTCCAGCGCTCTCGTCTCCATGCCCCGCAGGGTGAACACCGACCGGGTCACAGGGGGCGGAACCCGTGCTACGTTCGGCCAGTGGCCGAATCTGTCGTACTGGATCCGGTGGATGTCGATCTGCTGCGGCTGCTGCAGAACGACGCCCGGACGACCTACCGCGATCTCGCCGCCCAGGTGGGCGTCGCGCCGTCGACCTGCCTGGACCGGGTGACCCGGCTCCGCCGCGCCGGCGTGATCCTCGGGCACCAGCTGCGGCTGGATCCCGCCAAGCTGGGACGCGGGTTGCAGGCTCTGCTGTCCGTGCAGGTCAGGCCACACCGACGGGAGCTGGTGCGGCCGTTCGTGGAGCGGATCCGGGCGTTGCCGGAGTCGCTGACCGTCTTCCACCTCACCGGTCCCGACGACTACCTCGTGCATGTCGCCGTCGCGGACATGGCGGATCTGCAGCGGCTGGTGCTGGACGAGTTCACGGCCCACCGCGAAGTCGCGCGCGTCGAGACCCGGTTGATCTTCCAGCGGTGGGACTGCGGCCCTCTGCTGCCGCCTTCGCCCTCGGCACAATCGGGGTGACGCACAGTGGCCCCTCGTACGAGGATGGTCCACATGTCAGACACCAACAGCCCGCTGCCCCGAGAGGTCGCCGACGCCTACGTCGACGAGCTCATCGCCCTCGACCCGGTCACCGGTACGTATCTCGGCGTGAAGGAGAGTTCGAGCCGCCTGCCCGACCTTTCGCCCGCGGGCCAGGAGGCGCTCGCCGAGCTGGCGCGGGCGACCCTCACGAAGCTCGACGAAGCCGAGCGCGCGCCGGGCGCGGACAGTGACATCGAGCGCCGCTGCGCACGCCTGCTGCGTGAGCGGCTCACCGCCGAGCTCGCCGTGCACGACGCCGACGAGGGCCTGCGCTCGGTCGGCAACCTGGGGACGATCGTGCACCCGGTGCGCGAGGTGTTCACGGTCACGCCGGCGGAGACGGAGGAGGACTGGGCGGCCCTCGCGGAGCGGCTGCGCGCGGTCCCGGCCGCTCTGGCGGGCTACCGCGAGTCCCTCACGCTGGGCCTGGAACGCAAGCTGTACGCGGCACCGCGTCCGACGGCCACCTTCATCGACCAGCTCGGCGAGTGGGCGGACACCGACGGCAGCGGGCGCGGCTGGTTCGAGGACTTCGCCTCGGCCGGGCCCGACGCGCTGCGCACCGAGCTGGACGAGGCCGCCCGTGGGGCGACCGCGGCCGTGGTGGAGCTGCGGAACTGGATGCGCGAGGTGTACGCGCCGACCGTCGAGGGCGCGCCGAACACGGTGGGCCGGGAGCGGTACGCCCGCTGGTCGCGCTACTTCAACGGCACCGACCTCGACCTGGACGAGGCGTACGCCTACGGCTGGTCGGAGTTCCACCGCATCCTCGGCGAGATGAAGCAGGAGGCCGAGAAGATCCTCCCGGCCGCGCGGACGCCGTGGGTGGCGCTAGCCCACCTCGACGAGCACGGCACGCACATCGAGGGCGTCGACGAGGTCCGGGAGTGGCTGCAGGGCCTGATGGACCAGGCGATCCGGGAGCTGGACGGCACCCACTTCGAACTCGCCGAGCGGGTACGGAAGGTGGAGTCCCGCATCGCCCCGCCCGGCAGCGCCGCCGCGCCGTACTACACGCCCCCGTCGGAGGACTTCTCCCGTCCGGGCCGCACCTGGCTGCCGACGATGGGCCAGACCCGGTTCCCGGTCTACGACCTGGTGTCGACCTGGTACCACGAGGGTGTCCCCGGCCATCACCTCCAGCTCGCGCAGTGGACGCACGTCGCCGGTGACCTCTCCCGCTACCAGGCCACCATCGGCGGCGTCAGCGCCAACGCCGAGGGCTGGGCGCTGTACGCGGAGCGGCTGATGGACGAGCTGGGCTTCCTCACCGACGCGGAGCAGCGCCTCGGCTATCTCGACGCGCAGATGATGCGGGCTGCCCGCGTCATCGTCGACATCGGCATGCACCTGGAGCTGGAGATCCCGGCGGACTCGCCCTTCCACCCGGGTGAGCGCTGGACGCCCGAGCTGGCGCAGGAGTTCTTCGGCGCGCACAGCAGCCGCCCGGCGGACTTCGTGGAGAGCGAGCTGACCCGCTACCTCACGATCCCCGGCCAGGCGATCGGCTACAAGCTGGGCGAACGCGCCTGGCTTCTGGGCCGGGAGAAGGCCCGGGAGCGGCACGGCGACGCGTTCGACCTGAAGGCCTGGCACATGGCCGCCCTCTCCCAGGGCTCCCTGGGCCTGGACGACCTGGTGGACGAGCTGTCCCGCCTCTGAGGCTCATGGACGGTTCACGTCAACGCCGGAAGCCGCCTTCCGAGTTGATCACCTGACCGGTGACCCAGTCCGCCTCGTCCGTGGCGAGCCAGGCGATGAGGCGGGCCGGGTCGTCGGGCATGCCCCACCGCCCGGCGGGGAAGCGCGCGGCGACCGCCGCGTAGGCATCGCCGGTCAGGTAGCCCGTGTCCACGGGGCCCGGGTTGACGGTGTTCACCGTGACCGCCTGCTCGGCGAGCGTCGTCGCCAGCGAGCGCGTGACGGAGGCGAGCGCGCCCTTCTGGAGGGCGTAGGCGATCTCGTCGGGCATGCCGCCCGTGATGTCCTGGCCGGAGGTCATCATCAGCACCCGCCCGCCCGGGGTTCGCGCGGGCAGTTGCTCCCGCAGTCGCGCGTAGGCCTGGACCAGCAGCACCACCGACCGTGTGTCGACCGCCCAGTGCGCGTCGAGCATGCCGGCGTCGATCGCGTCCAGCGGCCCGTCGGATCCGCTGCGGGCGTGGTTGGCGACGAGGATGTCCAGCCGTCCGCCCAGCGCGGCTGCGGCGGTGGCGACCAGCTCGGCGGGCGCGGTCGGATCGGCGAGGTCACCGGGCCCGGCGACGACCCGCGCATCGGGCTCGACGGCCACCGCGCGCACGGAGTCGACGACGTCCTCGATCCGGTCGGCGCCCCAGGGCAGGGCGGCGTCGTGCGGCACGTGGTGGTGGAGATAGACGCTCGCGCCGTGGGCGACGAGGCGTCGGGCCACGGCGTGCCCGATGCCGCCGCGCCGGCTGGCCCCGGTGACCAGGGCGGTGCGGCCGCGCAGCGGCAGGGGGTCACGGCGGAGGTCTTCGGGGGAGGGATGAGGCAAGTGCGGCATGGTCGACCATGATGGGCAACCGGCAGACGGGACGCACATGGTTTTGGGCACCGCCGAGCCCTGGGCGACCCCTCTCGTCCCTTGCGTCCGAGGTCCCCGGCCCTCAGCAGCCGCAGTCGCCCGCCTTCACCGGCGCCGTCAGCGCGTCGGCGTCCCGGCGCTCGCGGCCCTGCCAGGTCTCGTACGCGAAGCCCTCCCGGACCCAGTACTCGAAGCCGCCGAGCATCTCCTTGACCTGGTAGCCCCGTTCGGCGAGGGCGAGCGCGGCGCGGGTCGCGCCGTTGCATCCGGGGCCCCAGCAGTACGTCACCACCGGCACCGACTTGTCGAGAAGCTGCCCGGCCTGCTCGGGAATCAGCGCGGTCGGAAGGTGGACCGCGCCGGGGATGTGTCCCTGGTCCCACGACTCCGTCGAGCGGGAGTCCACGACGACGAACCCGGGATCGCCCTCGGCCGTGAGCCCGGCGGCCACGTCGGAGACGTCGGCGTGGAAGGCGAGGCTCGCCCGGAAGTGGGCGGCTGCCGCGGCCGGGACGGCGGGGGCGACGCGCAGGACGGGGTTGGCGGCGGTCGTGGTGCTGCTCATCGGGTCGGCCTTTCCGAGACGGGGCGGGGCTTGATCCGCCTGAAATGTACGTCCGGTCGATCAGCTCCCTGAAGGACCGATCCCCGGCGTACCCCTTGATCGGCCGGGGTTTTCCCTGGTATCCATCCGAAATGGCCGCGTTTTCCCCGGACGCCACCGACTGGCGCATCCTCGACGTCCTCCAGCGTGAGGGCCGTGCCAGTCTCGCCGAGCTGGCGCGTGCCGTCTCCATGTCCGCGAGCGCGGTCACCGAGCGGGTGCGGCGGCTGGAGGAGGCGGGCGTCATCCAGGGGTACGCCGCCGTCGTGGACCCCGATCGGCTGGGGCTGCCGATCCTGGCGTTCGTCCGGCTGCGTTACCCGACCGGCAACTACAAGCCGTTCCACGACCTCGTCGCCGGGACCCCCGAGATCCTGGAGGCGCACCACGTGACGGGCGACGACTGCTTCGTCATCAAGGTCGCCGCCCGCTCCATGCGCCACCTGGAGGAGGTGTCGGGCAGGATCGGCGCGCTGGGCTCGGTGACGACGAGCGTCGTCTACTCCTCGCCCCTCCCCCGGCGCCGCCTGGGCCAGTGAGCCCGGTTCAGCCCGTGCCCCGCTGCCGGAGCACCGACCCCGACCTTCCCTTGACCACCTCCAACTGCGCGTGAACACGCCGCCGCAGATCGGCCACATGGCTCACGATGCCGACGCTTCGGTCCCGCTCCCGCAGTGAGTCGAGCACGTCCAGCACCTCGTCCAGCGTCTGGTCGTCGAGACTGCCGAAGCCCTCGTCGATGAAGAGGGTGTCCAGCCGCACTCCGCCCGCCTCGTCCGTGACGACGTCCGCGAGGCCCAGGGCGAGCGCGAGCGAGGCGAAGAACGTCTCGCCGCCCGACAGCGTCGCCGTGTCGCGCTCCCGTCCGGTCCAGGCGTCGACGACATGCAGCCCGAGGCCGCTGCGTCCGCGTCCGGACCGGTCGTCGGAGTGGACGAGGGTGTAACGGCCGGACGACATCCGTTGCAGCCGTGCGGTCGCGGCGGCCGCCACCTGTTCCAGACGGGCCGCCAGCACGTACGACTCCAGGCGCATCCGGCGTTCGTTCTCGGCGGAGGTGCCGGCCGCGAGCCCGGCGATCCGTGCCACCCGGTCGTACTCCTCGCGCAAGGGGCCGAGCCGTCGTACCCCGGCGGCGGCCCGCGCGGAGAGCCGGTCCAGTTCGGCGCAGCGGCGCTCGGCGGCGTCGCGTGCGGAGGCGGCGTCGCGCACCCGCCGGTCCGCCGCCGCGGCGGCCTCCTCGGCCGCGGTGAGGTCGGCGGGCGGCCGCTGGGCGGCGGCCGCGGTGTCGGTCTCGGCGAGGACCGCGCGGACGGCGGCCTCCTCGGTCTGCCGGGCGTCGAACCGTCGTTGCAGCTCGCGATGGGTGGCGGCGTCCAGCAGGGCGGCGGCCGCGGCCTGCGGGGTGTCGAAACCGGCGCGGAAGGCGGCGTCGGCGAGGCGGGCGTCGGCGTCCTTGAGGCGCTGGGCGGTGTCCTCGGCGTGTCGTACGGCCTCGGCGGCCTCCGTGAGCCGCGCGGCCCGGCGCTCCAGCTCGGCCGCGCGCGCGGCGACGCTGCCCGCCGAGCCCCGCGCCTGCGTCAGCTCCCCTTCCAGGGAGGCCCTTTCGCGGTCCAAGGCGTCGCGGCGGGCCGATCGGGACGCCGTCCTCAGCTCGGCCTCCCGGCGCGCGGCGGTCCTGCGCCCGTGCTCCTGCTCGGCCCTGCGCAGCTCCTCGCGCGCGGCGTGCAGCCCGGACGCCTCCCGCCGGGCCCGCACGTGCAGCCGCTCCAGTTCCTCGGCCTCTTCGGCGAGCCTGCCGGTCGGTGTGTCACCCGCCTCGGCGGCCGCGGCGGCCAGGGCCTCCCGTACGACGCCCAGCCGCCGTTCGTTCTCGGCGTGCGCCTCCTCCGCTCGCTGGTAGGCGGCGAGTGCCCGCTCCTCCGCCTCCCGGTCGACGTGCCCGGCGACCTTCCGCGCCGGGGCGGGGTGTTCGGTGGCCCCGCACACGGCGCAGGCTTCGCCGTCCTTCAAGCCCGCGGCCAGTTCGGCGGCGATGCCGCTCAGGCGCTGTTCCTTGAGGTCGAGCCAGTGCGCACGTGCCTCCAGGGCGCGCTCCCCCGAGGCGAGGGCCTGCTTCCGGGCCTGCTCGGTGTCCCCGGCCAGCTGGTCGCGCAGCCGTGCGGCGCCGAGCCGCTTCTGCACCGGCTCGCGGCGGACGGCGAGTTGCTCGGCCCGGGAGGCCGCCTCCTGGGCGGCGTCGATACGGCCCTGGTGGCCGGCCCGGGTCGCCTCCCACCCGGCGAGCCAGGTCTCGGCCTCGTGCAGCACGTCCTCGTCGGCGCGCTCCTGCCGGTCCAGGTCGGCGCGCTCCGCGCGGACGTCGGCCAGCCGCCGCTCCGCCCGGCGGGCGGCGTCCAGTCCGCCCAGCTCCTCGGCGGTCCGCCGGGCGGCGGCGGCGAGCCCGGTGGCGCCCGCGTCGGCGAAGCCCTGCGGCAGCGCGGCACACGCGCGTGCCTGCGCCGCGGCCGCCGCGCGGTGCTCGGCGTCGGCCGACTCCCGCAGCTCCAGCGCGGGCGCGACCGCCTCCGCCTTCCGGCCCCGTTCCATGCGCCGCTGGTCGGTCCGATGCGCCTCGTCCCGTTCCGCCAGCAGCCGGGCCCGCTCCCGCGCGTCCGCGAACCTCCGCTGCAGGCGGGCCACTTCGCGTACGTCGTCCAGGGCACGGGCGGCCCCGGTCTGAGCGGTCTCGGCAGCGGCGAGCCGGCAGCGGGCGGCCGTCAGCTGTTCCCTGGCGCTGCTCCGGGCGACGGCGGCGGCGGCCAGTACGGCCTCGGCCAGGTGCGGGTCGCCGGGTGCCAGCTCGGGCAGCTCCATGGCGCCGTCCGCCGCCTGCTGCATGCGGTGGGCGTCGGCGAGCAGCTCCGTGTCGCCGTCGCGGACGTCCGCCTCGGTGGCGCGTCGGCGCTCGGCGAGCCGCTTCTCGACCTCCGCGAAGCGGTGGGTGTCGAAGAGGCGGCCCAGCAGCCGGCCGCGGGCCTCGGCGTCGGCGCGCAGGAACCGCGCGAAGTCGCCCTGCGGCAGCAGGACCACCTGGCAGAACTGCTCCCGGCTCATACCCAGCAACTGGGTGATCTCCTCGCCGATCTCCTGGTGGGAGCGGCTGAGGTCCTTCCAGGAGCCGGCGTCGTGCTCACGCAGCCACGTCTGGGCCTTGTCGAGCGTGGTGCCCGTGCCGCGTTTCTTGGGGCGCTCCCAGGGCGGCTGCCGGGTGATCTCCAACCGGCGCCCGGCGACGGTCAGTTCGAGCGTCACGGACGTGCGCGTGCCGGACGCCGCGTGGTCGCTGCGCAGGGCGGTGCCCTGGCCGCTGTGCCGGGCGCCCGGCACGGAGCCGTACAGCGCGTAGCAGACGGCGTCCAGGACGGAGGTCTTGCCCGCGCCGGTCGGTCCGTGCAGCAGGAAGAGGCCCGCGGCGGACAGTTCGTCGAAGTCGACGCTCTGGGTGCCGCCGAAGGGGCCGAAGGCGGTGATGCCGAGGCGGTGCAGCCTCACCGGGCCACCTCCCGCAGGGTCAGGTCGGCGCGCACGGCGTCGAACGCGTCCCGCAGCACGGCCTGTTCGTGCCCGTCGGGTCCCGCGCCGCGCACATGGGCCACGAAGTCCTCCGCGATCTCCTGGTCGCTGCGGTCCGCGAGGCGTCCGGCGTACGACATCCCGGGCTCGTCGGGGGCCCTCTCGGGGGCGAAGACGAGACTGAGGGTGTACGGGAAGCGCTCGGTGAGACGGGCCATGGGATCGGCCGGCCGGACCGGGTCGGTGAGGGTCGCCTCGACCCAGGCCTGCTGGTGGCGGGCGAGCGCCGGGTCGGCGAGCAGCTCCTCCAGCCGGCCGCAGAGACGGGCGAGCGGCCGCGGCACCGGGCAGTCGACGCGCTCGGCGGTCACCGCCCCGTGCGCGTCGAGGTCGATGAGCCACATGCTCTTGCGGTGCCCGGCTTCCGAGAAGGAGTACGCCAGCGGGGAACCGGAGTACCGCATCCGCTCGGTGAGGGTCTGGCAGCCGTGCAGATGCCCCAGCGCCACGTAGTCCACGCCGTCGAAGACACCGGAGGGCACGGCCGCCACCCCGCCGACGGTGATGTCCCGCTCGCTGTCGCTCGCCTCGCCGCCGGTGACGAAGGCGTGCGCGAGGACGACGGACCGTGTGCCGCGGGCGCGTGCGGCGAGGTCGGCGCGGACCCGCTCCATGGCGGCGGCGAGCACCGTCTCGTGGCCGGCCTTCTCCACCCCGAACTCGTCCTTCACCAGGGCCGGTTCGAGATACGGCAGGCCGTAGAACGCCACGTCGCCGAACCCGTCTTGAAGCACCACCGGTGTGCCGGACGCCGCCGGGTCGGTGCGCAGATGGATCCCCGCGCGCCCGATCAGCCCGGCGCCGACCCCGAGACGGCGGGCGGAGTCGTGGTTCCCGGAGATCATCACCGTCGGCACCCCGAGGTCGGCGAGCCGGTGCAGGGCGTCGTCGAACAGTTCCACCGCGGCCAGCGGCGGCACCGCCCGGTCGTACACGTCCCCCGACACGACCACGGCGTCGACGGCGTGCTCGCGCACGGTCGTGACGAGGTGGCCGATGAACTCGGCCTGGGCGCCGAGCATGCTCACCCGGTGGAACGCCCGCCCGAGATGCCAGTCGGAAGTGTGCAGCAGTCTCATGATCCCCGAGACTAACGGCCGGGTCCGACACCACGGGCGGTTACTCCTGTATCGCCCGTCATGACCGGCTCGACTCCTGTCCGTTACGGGCATTTGACCCGCGTTTACCACGGAAGGTGCCCGGACTAGGCGTCGCCGTACGCCTCCCCGCCGAGCTCGAACCCCGCGGTCCCGGCGGTCGCGTCCGCGAGCCAGGACCGGAAGGCGTCCACGTCGGCGTCCGGAAGCCCGATCTCGATCGTGACCGCCTCCCCGTAGCGCACGTCCCGCACATCGCGCCCGGTGGCGCGCAGGTCGTTCTGGACCTTGCCCGCGCGCTGGTGGTCGACGGTCACCGTGGCCAGCCGGAAACGGCGCCGGGTGAGAGTGCCGAGGTCGTCCAGGGCCTCGCCGACCGCTCCGCCGTATGCCCGGATTAGGCCGCCCGCGCCGAGCTTGACCCCGCCGTAGTAGCGGGTGACGACGGCGACGACGTACCGCATGTCGCGGCGCAGCAGCATCTGCAGCATGGGCAGCCCGGCGGTGCCGCCCGGTTCGCCGTCGTCGCTCGCCTTCTGGATCGCGGCGTCGGCGCCGATGACGTACGCCCAGCAGTTGTGCGTGGCGTCGGCGTGCTCCTTGCGCACGGCGGCGACGAAGTCCCGCGCCTCCTGCTCGGTGCCGGCCGGGGCGAGGGCGCACAGGAAACGCGAGCGGTTGACCTCGGTCTCGTGCACGCCGGGGCGGGCGACCGTGCGGTACTCGTCCTGCATTCGGCCAGCCTATGCGCTGCGCGCGCGTGCCCCGACGACGGGCGAAGCCCCCCGGGTGGCCGCCCTACTTCTTCTTCCCCCGCGGCACCAGCATCTCCGTCAGCAGCGCCGCCCCGGGCCGCAGCGCGTCCCATGCGCTCCCGTGCGCGGCCAGCACGGCGACCGCCGAGGTGGGGAACTTCACCCGCACCCGGTCCAGCGCGTCGCCGACGCCGTCCCCGGCGAGCGCCAGGACCAGTTCCTCGAGGCCGGGGTTGTGCCCGACGAGGAGCAGCGTCCGCACCTCGGGTGGCATCTCGTGCACGGCGGCGAGCAGCTCGGGTACCTCGGCGCCGTAGAGCTCGTGGTCGTAGTGCACCGGCGCCGGGGTGGCCCACTGGGCCGACGCCAGCTGCCAGGTCTGGCGGGCGCGTACGGCGGTGGAGCACAGGGCGAGGTCGGGCAGGCAGTCGCTCTCGGCGAGTGCGCGACCGGCTGCCGGGGCGTCCCGGCGGCCCCGGGGCGCGAGCGGGCGCTCGTGGTCGGCGACGTCCGGCGGCCGGGCGGACTTGGCGTGCCGCAGCACGACCAGTCGGCGCAGCGGGCCGCCTCCCGCGCGCGCGGTCATGCCGGCGCTCCCAGGTCGCGGGTCAGTTCGAGTCCGAGCAGCCGGTCGGCGTAGGCGTAGGTCTCGAAGCGTGCGCCGTCCGGCAGGTCCGGGTCGCCAGCCACGTGCCGCAGGACGCGCAGCACCGCGAGCACGTCCAGGTCGTCCTCCCAGGCGGCGCGGAGCTCTCCGCGCACCTCTTCGGGGACCGGCCGGGACGGGCGGCGCGCCCAGTCGGCGACGGCACGGCGCCAGCGGGCGAGCGTGTCGCGGGCCTCGTCGAGAGCCTGGGTGTCCACGCGCGCGGGATCGCCGCGGCGCCGGGAGAGCAGCGCCAGCCGCAGCACCGCGGGGTCGTCCCCGATCGGCGTTCCCGGACCGTCGGAGGCGGGGGCCACCGCGACGCACACCCCGTCCGGGTTCACCCCGCCCTCCCCCACCACATGGATGACCTGACGCTCCCCGAGCCCGGCCCCGGCGTCGTGGCGGTCCTCGAAGGGCCGGACACCGAGGGCGACGGCCGCGGCCCGGATCTCCGCCCGGTCCCGCTCCCCGGAGAGCAGCCCCCACACCGGCGTACCACCCAGCTCCAGGGCGCGGACCAGCACGTCGGCGACCAGCAGGACGCGCAGGGCGGTGGGGTCGAGGGCGGGTACGTGGGCCTCGACACAGGTCAGCCCCCGCCGGGCCAGGGAGGCGTCGACGGGTTCTCCGGTCCGGGCGTCGATGAGGCGCAGCACGCCAGTGAGCCTAGGCGCGCCGACGGCCGTTCGCACGACACGCGTTCCGGTCAGCGCGGTGGACCGCCTCCAAAGACGGAGATCCGGCACGCGCCCGGCTCCGGGAATCCTGGCGTGCGCTCGTCCGTTGCACCAGCTGACGACGAGGCGACTGGCCGAAGGAGGCCCCTGGTGTACGGCGACGACGCGACGGTCCGCAGGATTCTCACCGAGCTCGGCGACACCTGGGCGGTGGTGGGCCTGTCGTCGAACCGGTCCCGGCCGGCCTACGGCGTCGCCGAGGTGCTCCAGCGGTTCGGCAAGCGGATCGTGCCGGTGCACCCCAAGGCGGAGACGGTGCACGGCGAGCAGGGCTACGCCTCCCTCGCCGACATCCCCTTCGACGTGGACGTGGTCGACGTCTTCGTCAACGCCGACCTGGCGGGCGCGGTCGCCGACGAGGCGGTCGCCAAGGGGGCGAAGGCGGTCTGGTTCCAGCTCGGCGTCGTCGACGAGGCCGCCTACGAGCGCACCCGCGCCGCCGGTCTCGACATGGTGATGGACCGGTGCCCCGCGATCGAGATACCGCGCCTCGGGTAGCGCGCGGCATCCGGGGAGGCCCGCGCCGGGACGCTCACCCTCGTCCGTCTGACAGGCCACCGTCATAATGCACGCGTGGCCATACCTTCCCCCCACCCCAACTCCCCCGCACCGCGACGCTCTCCGGTCGTCGTCGTGGGCGCCGGTCCGGCCGGCCTGACGCTCGGCAACATCCTGCGGGCCGCGTCCGTCGACTGTGTCGTGCTGGAGGTGGAGAGCAGGCAGTTCATCGAACAGCGGCCACGGGCCGGGGTTCTGGAGGAGTGGGCCGTGCGCGGCCTCGAACGGCGGGGCCTGGCCGGGAACCTGCTGGAGCGGGCGCAGCGGCACACCCAGTGCGAGTTCCGCTTCGCCGGCGGGCGCCACCGGTTGTCGTACGCCGAACTGACGGGGCAGCACCACTGGATCTACCCGCAGCCGTTGCTGGTGACGGACCTGGTCCGGGAGTACGCCGACGTGCGCGGCGGCGACATACGTTTCGGCGTGCGGGACGTCCGGCTCCACGACCTGGACACCGACCGGGCGGCGGTGTCGTACCTCTGCCCGGAGACCGGCGAACGCCAGGTGATCCACTGCGACTTCGTGGCCGGCTGCGACGGGGCACGCGGCGTGACGCGCGGCGCCCTGCCCCCGGAGCGGTTCCACGTCTCGCGACACGACTACGGCATCGGCTGGCTGGCGCTGCTCGCCGAGGCCCCGCCGTCCTCCGACTGCGTGGTGTTCGGCATCCATCACCGCGGTTTCGCCGGGCACATGGCCCGCAGCCCCGAGGTCACCCGGTACTACCTCCAGTGCCCACCGGGCGACGACCCGGAGAGCTGGTCCCACGAGCGTGTCTGGGCCGAGCTCCAGGAGCGGCTCGGCGCGCGGGACGCCCCGCCGCTCACCGAGGGCCGGCTGATCGAGAAGCGGGTGCTCGACATGCACAACTACGTGGTCGAGCCGATGGCGTACGGGCGGCTGTTCCTGGCCGGTGACGCGGCCCACCTCACGGCGCCGATCGCCGCGAAGGGCATGAACCTCGCGCTGCACGACGCGTTCCTGCTGGGCGACGCCCTCGTCGCCCACCTGACGAAGGGCGACGTGAGCGGGCTGCGCGGCTACTCGGCCAGCTGCCTGGCCCGGGTCTGGGACTACCAGGAGTTCTCCCAGTGGCTGTCCGACGTCTACCACGGCACCGCCTCGGGCGACCCGTACCGAGCCGGCACGACCCTCGCCCGGCTGCGCCGCCTGGTCACCTCACCCCTCGCCGCCTCCGCGTTCGCGGAGCAGTACCTCGGCATGGACCCCGGCCTCTGAGCCGGCCGGGCGCGTCAGCCGGTCGTCAGTCGTGTTCCGGCCGCCCGGTGAGCCGGTGGTCGGCGAGGTTCAGCGCCTCGTCGACGACCCTGCGCAGATGGCCGTCGCGCAGGGAGTAGATCACCCGGCGGCCCTGCTTGCGCGTGGTGACCAGCCCCGCCAGCCGTAGCCGCGCCAGATGCTGGCTGACCGCGGGCCGGGCCGCGCCGCAGGCCTCGGTGAGCGTGGAGACGTCGGCCTCGCCCGTGCTCAGCGCGTGCAGCAGTGTGAGGCGGGTGCGGTCGCCGAGCAGGGCGAGCAGTTCGGCGGCGAGCGTGAACTGTTCTTCGCCGGGGGTGCGCGGATGCGCATCCTGCGCAGATGACAGGTGCATGCGTGCGCTCATACGCACATAATGACTCCCCGATCCGGGTACGTCCACCACCGAGGCCACCGCGCGCCCGGCACCGCCGCGCACCGGAAGGGGATCCCCGTGAGCGACCGACACCACCACGAGCATGAGCACCACTCCCCCACCGGCCTGCGGCATCGGCTGGGGCACCTCCTCACCCCGCACTCCCACGACACCGCCGACAAGGTCGACTCCGCCCTGGAGTCCTCGGCTCGCGGAATGCGCGCGCTCTGGGTCTCGCTCGCGGTGCTCGGTGCGACCGCGCTCGCGCAGGCCGCCGTGGTCGTGGTGTCCGGGTCGGTGGCACTGCTCGGCGACACGGTGCACAACACCGCGGACGCGCTGACGGCCGTACCGCTCGGGATCGCCTTCGTGCTGGGCCGGCGCGCGGCGAACCGGCGCTTCACCTACGGCTACGGGCGCGCCGAGGACCTGGCGGGCATCGTGATCGTGCTGACGATCGCCGCGTCGGCCGCGTTCGCGGGGTGGACGGCGATCGACCGGCTGCTCGACCCGCGGCCGGTGCAGCACATCCCGGCGGTCGCCGTGGCGGCCCTGGTCGGTTTCGCGGGCAACGAGTGGGTGGCCCGCTACCGGATCCGCGTCGGCCGCTCGATCGGCTCGGCGGCGCTGGTCGCGGACGGACTGCACGCGCGCACGGACGGATTCACGTCACTGGCCGTGCTGCTGAGCGCGGGCGGCGCGGCACTCGGCTGGTCGCCGGCCGACCCGATCGTGGGGCTGGCCATCACCGCGGCGATCACGCTGGTGCTGCGGGACGCGGCCCGGGAGGTGTTCCGGCGGGTGCTGGACGCCGTCGACCCGGCCCTGGTGGACCGGGCCGAGCAGGCGCTGCGGACGGTGCCGGGCGTGCTGGCGGTGGGTGAGCTGCGGCTGCGCTGGATCGGGCACCGGCTGCGGGCCGAGGTGGCGGTCGTCGTGGACGGCGAGGTGACGGTACGGCAGGCTCACGCGATCGCCGTCGCGGCGGAACACGCCCTGCTGCACGCCGTACCGCGCCTCACCGCGGCCCTGGTGCACGCCGATCCGGCGCACACGCCCGGCGAGGCGGACCCGCATCTGCCGCTGGCCCATCACGCCACGGCGTGACACCCGGGGTCAGGCGGTCCCCAGCCTCTCCAGGACCACCGCGCCGGGCAGTTCCGCGAAGGCCTTGCCCGGCACCAGCAGCTTGCCGCGCCGCCGGCCGCTGCCGACAAGGACGTACGGCAGGTCGACCACGGCCGAGTCGACCAGCAGCGGCCAGCCGGCGGGCAGCCCGATCGGGGTGATGCCGCCGTACTCCATGCCGGTCTCGCCGGTCGCCGTGTCCATCGGGGCGAAGGAGGCCTTGCGGGCGCCGAGTTGGCGGCGGACGACGCCGTTGACGTCGACGCGGGTGGTGGAGAGCACGACGCAGGCGGCCAGCGTGGTCTCGCCGCCCCGTTTGCCCGCGGCGACCACGCAGTTCGCGGACTGCTCCAGCAACTCCTGGCCGTAGTGCTCCACGAAGACCTCGGTGTCGGCCCATCGCGGGTCGGTCTCGACGTGGATGATCTGCTCGGCGGGGACGCTGCCGCGCCAGTGCCGTACGGCGTCGGCGACCGGGCCGATCAGCTCGTCGAGGCAGTCGGGGGCGGGCGTCGCCTGGTCGAAGCGTCCGATGGGTGCGCGCATGGCGGCACGCTAACAGCCGCCGCGCGACCGGTGACGGCGCGTCTCAGTGCACGGGCGGCACCGACACGGCCAGCACCATCTCCATCGGTTCGCCGCCCGTGTTGCCGTACGTGTGCGGCACCCCGGCGTCGAAGGAGGCGCTGGCGCCCGCCGGGACGAAGTGGTCGACACCGTCGACGGTGAGGGTCAGCTCGCCGGCGGTGACATGGACGAGTTCGACCGTGCCTGCGGGGTGCGGGTCGGAGGAACTGCTCTCGCCCGGCATCAGCCGCCAGTCCCACAGCTCCAGCGGGCCGGGGGCCTCGGTACCGGCGAGCAGCCGGTTGTAGCTGCCCGCGTCGGTGTGCCACATCCGGACGGCCTGGTCGGCGGGGACGATCCGGACCTTGGGGCCCTGCTCGTAGTCGAGCAGGGTGGTGATGCTGATGCCCAGCGCGTCGCCGATCTTGACGACCGTGCCGAGGCTGGGGTTGGTGCGGGCCTGCTCGATCTGGATCAGCATGCCGCGGCTGACCCCGGCACGGGCGGCGAGGGTGTCGAGGGTGAAGCCGCGCTCGGCGCGCCAGCGCTTGACGTTCCGGGCCAGTGACTGGGTCAGCAGGTCGAGGTCCGACACATTCCGTCCATCCGGTGAGTCACCTAGTTTAGTCAAATATTCTAGATGACAGGGTTCAATCCATTGAACTATGCTGTGGTGCACCAAATCGTTCACTGAACTGTACTGCGAGGCGACTCGATGACGGCACTCTTCGCCCTGGCCACCAGCCTCCTGTGGGGGCTGGCCGACTTCGGCGGCGGGCTGCTGACCCGGCGTACGCCCGCACTGACCGTGGTCGTCGTCTCGCAGTCGATCGCGGTGGCCGTCCTCGGTGCGATCGTCGTCGCGACCGGCGCCTGGAGCGAGGTGGGACCGCAGCTCTGGTTCGCGGTCGCCGCCGGCCTCGTGGGCCCGGTGGCGATGCTCTCCTTCTACAAGGCGCTCGCCCTGGGCCCGATGGGCGTGGTCTCACCGCTGGGATCGCTCGGCGTCGCGGTCCCGGTGGGCGTGGGTCTGGTGCTGGGCGAGCGCCCGGGCCTGTTGCAGGTGGCGGGAATCGTGGTCGCCGTGGCCGGGGTGGTGCTCGCGGGCGGGCCGCAGTTCAGGGGAGCGCCGGTGCAGCGGCAGGCCGTCCTGCTCACCCTGCTCGCGGCGTTCGGGTTCGGCGCGGTGATGGCCCTGATCGCGGAGGCGTCGACGACGCTCACCGGCCTGTTCCTCGCCCTGTTCGTCCAGCGCGTCACCAACGTCGTCGCGGGCGGCACCGCCCTGTACGTCTCGGTGCGGCGTGGCGCTCCCGCCCTGAACGCCGAGGGCTTCCCGTGGGGTTCGCTCCCGGCGCTGGCCTTCGTCGGCCTGGCGGACGTGGCGGCCAACGGGACGTATGCGATCGCCGCCCAGCATGGCCCGGTCACCGTCGCCGCCGTCCTCGCCTCGCTCTACCCGGTGGTGGCGGCACTGGCCGCACGCGGCTTCCTCAGCGAGCGGCTGCGCGCCGTGCAAGCCGCGGGCGCCGGACTGGCCCTGGTCGGCACCCTGCTGCTCGCGACCGGCTGAGTCAGGCCTCCGGCTCCAGTTCCGCCAGCCGCTCCACCGTCTCCTCGTCGAGGTCCGCGAGCGCGCGCAACTCGTCGGGGGTGACACCGGCCGGTATCGGCACCGGCGCCGGTGTCCGCAGCGGCGGCTGCCAGCCGTCGACGGGCGTCCAGCGCCGTACGACCCGGGCGGGCGCCCCCGCCACCACGGCATGGTCGGGCACCACCCCTCGCACCACCGCGCCGGCGGCCACGACCACGTTCCGCCCGATCCGGGCGCCCGGCAGGATCACCGCGCCGGTGCCGATCCAGCAGCCGGGGCCGACCTCCACCGGCTCCATCCTGGGCCACTGCTTGCCGATGGGCTGGTGCGGGTCGTCGTAGGAGTGGTTGGTGGAGGTGACGTAGACGTACGGACCGAAATAGCAGTCGCTGCCGATGGTGACCGTCGTGTCGGCGATGACGTGACTGCCCCGGCCGAGGACCACACCGTCACCGATGCGCAGGATCGGCTCCGGGCCGAGGTCGAGGTCGGGCATCAGACCGGCCGTCAGGGTGACCTGCTCGCCGACGATGCAGTGGGCGCCCAGGTGGATCCAGGGTTCGCCGAAGACCGTGCCGAGGGGGAAGGCGAGCCTGGTACCGGTTCCCATCGCGCCGAAGCGGAACCGTCCGGGGTGTTCGGCGGTGACGGACGCCGTGCGCTGCACCCACGCCCAGCCCGTGTGGACGGCCCGCTGCACTTGGCGGCGGCGCCAGGACGAGAACGTGTTCTTGCGCTTGGGCACCCGCTCACGTTACTCAGCGCGGGGTGCGCCCATGAGGGCCTGGGCCTGTGATCTTCGCCCTACGGCGTGGCGTACCGTTCCCTCGTACTCGACGACGAGGGAGCTGGGAATGACGCACCAGGCACTGATCACCGGCATCGGCGGCAAGGAGCCGAGGGTCGATCAGGAGGCGTTCGTCGCACCGACGGCCGCGGTGATCGGGGACGTGACGCTGGGGGCCGGCGCGAGTGTCTGGTACGGAGCCGTGCTGCGCGGGGACGTCGAGCGGATCTCGGTGGGCGCGAGCAGCAACGTGCAGGACAACTGCACGCTCCACGCCGATCCCGGCTTCCCGGTGAGGGTCGGCGAGCGGGTGTCCATCGGGCACAACGCCGTGGTCCACGGGGCGACCGTCGAGGACGACTGCCTGATCGGGATGGGGGCGACCGTGCTCAACGGCGCCGTGATCGGGGCCGGGTCGCTCGTCGCGGCCCAGGCGCTGGTGCCGCAGGGGATGGTGGTGCCGCCGGGGTCGATGGTGGCGGGGGTGCCGGCCAAGGTACGGCGGGAGCTGAGTGCCGAGGAGCGGGAGGGCGTGACGCTGAACGGGACGATGTACGCGGAGCTTGGCAAGGCACACCGGGATGCGCACGCCGGGTGACGGTGGTCGGCGGTGTGCGGGCGCAGGGGGTCGGTCGCGCAGTTCCCCGCGCCCTGAGGTGGGTCTACTCCCCGGCGCCGACAGGTTCCGGCTCGGCCACCGGCTTCGACTCCGTCACCTTCTTCGCCTTGCGCTTCATGATCAGCATGGACGTCAGGCCGATCAGGACCGCCAGCACCAGTCCCACCCACGAGAAGCGCTTCAGCCACGCCTCGGCGACGACGCCCACGTAGTAGATGACCGCGGTGGTGCCGCCCGCCCACAGGATGCCGCCGAAGACGTTGGCGATCAGGAACTTCCAGTACGGCATCCGCAGCACGCCCGCGAGCGGGCCGGCGAAGATGCGGAGCAGGGCGACGAAACGGCCGAAGAAGACGGCCCACATTCCCCACTTCTCGAAGGAGCGCTCCGCGGTGGCGATGTGCGCCTCGCTGAAGTGTTTCGGGAACTTCCCGCCGAGCCAGGCGAGCAGCGGGCGGCCGCCCTTGCGGCCGATCGCGTAGCCGATCGAGTCACCGATGATCGCGCCGGCACTGGCGCACGCGCCGAGGACCAACGGGTCGATGTCGCCGTGCTGGGAGGCGAGCAGCGCCGAGGAGACCAGGATGATCTCGCCCGGCAGCGGGATGCCCAGACTCTCCAGGCCGATGACCACTCCCACCAGCGCGTAGATGGCGACCGCGGGTACGGTCTCCAGCCATTCCTGGACGTGCACGGCCGATTCCTCCCGAAATTCGCGTCCCTGGTGCGGACGGCGGGGGCCCCGGCCCGGGGGCCCGCCCCGCCCCCCACCCGGGGACGAGGTAAAACCCCGGGCCCCCCCAGCGCACCCGGGGGCCAG
>NZ_JBHWJQ010000022.1:0-124757 GCF_042731435.1 Streptomyces sp. NPDC059861
CAAGGGCAGCAAGCATGAAACCCATCCCTGCCCCACCCGCGCTGTCCCAGAGTCGCGAACTCCAGGGACGCACTCAAGAAGGTAGGGCGGCATGAGCAGCACCACGGCCGGAGGCCGGATGACCTCGCTGGCCCGGGCGGAGTTGACGTTGCTGGGGCGCAGCCGTGCCACGCTCGTCACGGCGGTGGCCGTACCGCTGCTGCTGCCGCTCAGCGTGCGCGCCGCCATCGACGAGATGGACCTCGCGGACGCCGGACTCACGGTCGGCACGGTGCTGCTGCCCGCCGCCGTCGGCTTCTCCCTGCTCTTCGCCGTCTACTCGGCCCTGACCAGCGCCTATGTCGTGCGCCGGGAGGAGCTCGTCCTGAAGCGGCTGCGCACCGGTGAGCTGCGGGACAAGGAGATCCTGCTCGCCACCGCGTTGCCGGCGTCGGCGATCGGGCTGGCCCAGTGTGTGCTGATGGCGGTCGGCGGCACGGTGCTGCTCGACCTCGGTGCGCCGCCCGCGCCCCATCTGGCGGTCGTGGGGGTGCTGATGGGGCTCGTGCTGTGCGGGGCACTGGCCGCGGTCACCGCCACCTTCACCAGGACCGCCGAGAGCGCACAGGTGACCAGCCTGCCCCTGCTGTTCGTGTCCATGCTCGGCTCGGGCGTGACCGTCCCTCTCGAAGTGCTGCCCGACCGGGTCGCCTCGGTGTGCGAGCTGCTGCCGCTGACGCCGGTCATCACGCTGGTGCGCGGCGCGTGGACCGGGGATCTGCCGGCCTACGAGGCGCTGGGGGCCCTGGCCGTCGCGCTGGCCTGGACCTGCCTCGCCGTGTTTGCTGTACAGCGGTGGTTCCGGTGGGAGCCGCGGCGCTGACGGACGGGAGTGGCGGTCGGATGTCCAGGCCGGGGAGATGGTGGCGGAGCAAGAGCACACCGGCGAAGGTGGAGACGTACACGCGGTGGTCGTTCCACTTCTTCCCGGTGGTCGAGGTCGGGCTGTGCGGACTGCCGCTCTTCGGCGGGGTGGGGCTGCCGCTCGCGGGCTGGCTGTTCCTGCTGATCTGCGGGCACGCGGCGCTCTGCTCACTGGTCAGTGTCTGGGCGCTGGACTGGGTGCGCGGCCTGCGTCCCCAGCCCCTGCGGATGATGGGGGCGCTGGGCGTGTTCACCGCGGCCTCCGTCGTCCTCGTGCTCGTGGTCCTCGACCGCCGGCCGGCCGACGACGACACCGCCACCGCGCTCGGCACTCTGACCGCCGCCCTGCTGTCGTTCGGCGTGGGCGCACTGGCCCTCGGTGTCCGCGACCGGCGCCGGGTGGTGGGCCTGGTGCTCGGCTTCTCGGCAGGGACCGCTTCGACGGCCGTCGCGCTGGGCAGTCCGGTCTCCCAGGCGCTTGTCACGGCGTTGGCGGCGCTGTTCGCGACCGGCTTCCTCGCGTTCACGTCCGTCTTCTCCGTCTGGCTGCTCAACGGCGTCTACGAACTCGACGCCGCTCGCGAGACCCGGGCCCGGCTCGCCGTCGCGGAGGAACGGCTGCGGTTCGGGCGGGACATGCACGACGTGGTGGGGCGCAACCTCGCCGTGATCGCGCTGAAGAGCGAGCTGGCGGTGCAGCTGGCGCGGCGCGGGCGGCCCGAGGCCGTGGAGCAGATGATCGAGGTGCAGCGGATCGCGCAGGATTCGCAGCGCGAGGTGCGGGAGGTCGTGCGGGGCTACCGGGAGGCCGACCTCGGGGTCGAACTCGCCGGCGCGCAGGGCGTGCTGACGGCTGCCGGGATCGCCTGCGAGGTGTCCGGGGAGGACACGGCGGCGGAACTGCCGGCCGAGGTGCAGTCGGCGCTGGGGTGGGTGGTACGGGAAGCGACCACCAATGTGCTGCGGCACGGGAATGCCGAACGATGTGTGGTGGGACTGCGGATGCTCAAGGGGCGGGTGGTACTGACCGTGGAGAACGACGGAGTGACGGCTGTCGCGGCCACGAGCGGTGGCTCGGGTCTGGCCGGGCTGCGGGAGCGGCTGGCCGCGGTCGACGGGATGTTGGAGGCCGGGCCCGCGGGGCGGGGGCTGTTCCGGCTGGTGGCAGAGGTGCCGTTGACGCCGGCCGTGCGGGTGGCGTCGTGACCGTACGCGTGCTGCTCGCCGACGACGAGCATCTGATCCGGGGTGCGCTGGCCGCCCTGCTGTCTCTGGAGGACGACCTCCTGGTGGTCGCCGAGGCGGCGAGCGGCCCGGAGGCGCTGGCGATGGCACGGGCGCACGAACCCGATGTGGCCGTGCTGGATCTCCAGATGCCGGGCGCCGACGGTGTGAAGGTCGCCACATCGCTGCGGACCGAACTGCCCGGCTGCCGGACGCTGATCGTCACCAGCCACGGCCGGCCGGGCCATCTGAAGCGGGCGCTGGCGGCAGGCGTGCGGGGGTTCGTGCCGAAGACGGTCAGCGCGCAGCGGCTCGCGGAGATCATCCGTACCGTCCACGCCGGGAACCGTTACGTCGACCCCGAGTTGGCCGCGGACGCCATCTCCGCCGGGGACTCGCCGCTCACCGCGCGGGAGGCCGAGGTACTGGAGCTGGCCGCCGACGGGGCGCCGGTCGCGGAGATCGCCGAGCGGGCGGCGCTGTCCCAGGGCACCGTGCGGAACTATCTGTCGTCGGCCGTGTCCAAACTCGGTGTGGAGAACCGGCATGCGGCTGTGCGTCTCGCCCGCGAGCGAGGTTGGGTATAGTTGCTGACGCGCCACGGCGCACTGCGGACGTAGCTCAGTTGGTAGAGCGCAACCTTGCCAAGGTTGAGGTCGCGAGTTCGAACCTCGTCGTCCGCTCTGAGAAAAGCCCCCCGGTCTTCGACCGGGGGGCTTTTTCGTTCCGCTACGACCAGCTGAGGCCCGTCAGACGCTCGTACGCCTCCACGTACTTGGCGCGGGTCGCCTCGACGACGTGCTGCGGCAGTGGCGGCGGGGCCTGCTCGCTCCCGCGGTCCCAGCCGGACTCGGGCGAGGTCAGCCAGTCACGGACGTACTGCTTGTCGTACGACGGCTGCGTGCGGCCCGGCTCCCACTGCTCGGCCGGCCAGAAGCGGGAGGAGTCGGGGGTGAGGACCTCGTCGGCGAGGACGAGGTCGTCACCCTCGAAGCCGAACTCGAACTTCGTGTCCGCGAGGATGATCCCCCGGTCGCGGGCGATGTCGCGGGCGCGCGAATAGACGGCGAGGGTGGCCTGACGGAGCTGGGCGGCGGTCTCGGCGCCGACCTGACGGGCGACCTCCTCGTAGGAGACGTTCTCGTCGTGCTCGCCGACCTCCGCCTTGGTGGCCGGGGTGAAGATCGGGGCGGGGAGTTCGGAGCCGTCGACGAGGCCTTCGGGGAGGGCGAGGCCGCAGACCGTACGGGTCTCCCGGTACTCGGCGAGGCCGGAGCCGGTGAGGTAGCCGCGGGCCACGCACTCCACCGGGACCATCCGCAGCGACTTGCAGACCAGGGTGCGGCCCGCCCAGTCGGCGGGGGCGTCCGCTGGGAGTTCGGTGCTCAGGACGTGGCTGGGGAGCAGGTCGGCGAGCTGGTCGAACCACCACAGCGACAGCTGGGTGAGGACGCGGCCCTTGTCGGGGATCTCGGTCGGCAGCACCCAGTCGTAGGCCGAGATGCGGTCGCTGGCGACCATCACGAGGTCGCCCGCCTCGTTCCGGTACAGCTCGCGCACCTTGCCGGTGTGCAGATGCACCAGGCCCGGAACCTCGGTCGGCTCGGGCTTTTCGACGAATCCGGACACGGTTCCTCCCCGTGGTCTGTCCAAGTGGGTCGATTCTCCCGTATGCCGGGATGGGTGCGGACAGCGGGTCATGAGGGCCGGTGGTCGGTCCGGTCAGGCGTCCGGGCCGATCAGTCGCGTTTGCAGATGCGGTCGAGGAGATTGGCGGTGGCGCGCTGGATGCGTGGGTCCACATGGCCGGGGCGGTCCAGGGCCGGGGACCAGGCGAACGTTCCTGCGGCGAAGACCAGGGCGCCGGAGGGGGCCCGGTAGAGGGACGTCTCCTGGTGGCGCAGGACGCCCTCGCTGTCGGTGTACGGCGAGTGGGCGAGCAGGATGCGCTCGTCGTGGTCGGGCAGCGGGGTGCGCGGGAAGTAGCGGTCGGCCTCACCGGCCACCAGGCCGTCGATCTCGTCGCCCTCGTGCGCGCCGGTCGCCTCCCACAGCCAGTGACCGGCGTTGCGGACGACCAGCGGATGCGGGTCGGGGACCCGGCCCGCGTACTGGATGCCGATCAGCTGCTGCTCCGGGCGGTCGATCTCCCGCCACAGCGACGCCCTGCCCGGACCCTTGCGTTTGCGGCAGGTCAGGAGGCGGTCCGGGGTGCCGGAGGGGGACGGGCCCAACTCCACCTGCCAGTACATGGAGTTGGAGGAGAGGAAGACGAGGGAGGTGCCCTGGTCGCGGGCCAGCTCCGCCGTGCGGCGCATGTTGGTCGACCAGTACTCGTCGTGGCCCGGGAAGACCAGGCCCCGGTAGCGGGTGGGGTCGATGCGGCCGGCGTGCAGGTCGCGGGCGTCGGCGTAGGCGAGGTCGTAGCCGTAGCGCTCGGCCCAGCGGATGAAGTCGTAGGCGTGGCCCACGTGCAGGGGCAGGCCCGCGCCGGCGTACGGCCGGTCGAAGGAGACTGTCGTCGCGGCGTCGGCCTCGCCGAGCAGCCGGCCGTTCTCGTCCCAGGCGTGGTAGAGGCTCGCGCCGGTGCGGCCGTCCTCGGGATAGAGGTTGTACGCCTGCCAGGTGACGTCCGGGAGCAGCAGCAGCAGGTCGGCCGGGTGGTCGTCGCGGACCGTGAAGGGCACGTGGGAGCGGTAGCCGTCGGCGGTGGTCAGGACGGCGACATACGCGCCGACGCTCCAGTGCGACGGGATCTGCAACCGCCAGGACAGCCACCAGTGATGGCAGGAGACCGTGCGGTCGGCGGTGAGCGGCGGGGGCTGGACGATGCCGGAGAGGCGGGGGCTGGTGGTGATCTTGGCTGCGCCGTCGCCGCCGTAGTGGCCGATGCGGTAGACGTCGACGGCGAATTCCTGGGGCGGGTCGACGGTGACATGGAGGTCGACGGCCTCGCCGGGGGCGACCGCGCCGGTGGAGACGAAGCCCTTGATCTGGCGGCGCACGTCGTCGGCGGCGCGGGGGCCGCCGGCGCGCGGGGCGGGGACACGGGGAGCCGTGGTGCCCGGGGCCTGCTGGGCGCCGGGGGCCGGGTCCACGTACCAGGGGACCACCTGGCCGGTGTCGTCGAAGTACGTCTCGCTGCCGCGCAGCCAGGGAAGCGGGCCCTGGCCGAAAGGATCCGTCACGGCGTGTGCCAGTGCTCCCGACTCCCAGCGTCGAATCTGCTCCGACCCCATGGTCGTTCCCCTCCCTCGGCGCCGTTCGTTCTGGTGGTGCGGTCGCTCTCGGCGGCGGTGAGTGTGCTGTGGCGTGGCGCGGTGCGATGTTCTCTGTTTTTGCCCGCTTCGCGCTGGTTTGGCGCGCCCTGCTGTCGCGTTTGTACGACTGTCTTATGTCGAGTGCGATTGCCATGTGCGCGTTCATTACCCAGCACATCACATTACGCACGGACTCCGTCACTGTTCGTTTCGAATTGACCGAAAGCGGAAGCAGGGACTCCGCAGAGGCGGGGCCGGAAGGGGTGAGGCGGTAGTGGTGGTCGGTGGCGCCCGGCTCAGACGAGTCGTACGGGCTTCTCCGCGCGTATCCCGACCTCGGCCAGCCAGGCTCTGAGCGGTGCCGGGTCACCGTCCTCTATGAGGCTCAGGACCCGGGGGGTCAGGTCGGCGGCGCGCTCGCCCTTGACCAGGAGGGACGGGCCGTCGAGCCAGTCCAGGCCGGGGGTCGCGCCGGCGGTGTCCATCGCGGCGCAGCAGACCATCGCCGTGACGTGGTCGGCGAGCAGTTCGCGCGGGGTGCGAGGGGGTTGGAGCGGGAAGAGGGGGAGGGCGCCGTCGTCCCACAGGGCGTCCGGGGTGGGGACGGGCGCGGTCGTGCGGGGCGGGGTGCCGGTCGCCTCCTCCCGGGCGAGCTCCGCGCTGAGGCCTGCGGCGAGGGCGGCGCTGCGGGGGTCGCTGGGTGGCGGGTCCTCCGGGTCCTCGAAGTTTCCGAAGGGTTCGTGGTCTTCGAGATCGCCCAAGCCCTCCGGTTCCTCCAGGTCCGTGAGGTCCGTGAGGTTCTTGAGATCCGTGAGGTGTGTGAGGTCCTTGAGGTCCTCCGGGTCTGTGGACGTGTCCGAGGTCCGGCCCGGGTCCGGGTATGTATCCGGGACTGCGTCCAGGTCCGGGGCTGGGGCCGGGTCTGTCACGGCGTCCCGAGGCGGGTCCGGGTCCGGGACCGCGTCGAGGTCCAGGCCCGCGTCCAGGTCCAGGTCTGTCACGGCGTCCACAGCCGGGTCCGGGTCCGGGACCGCGTCCAGGTCCAGGGCCGCGTCCAGGTCCGGGTTTCGGGCCGGGTCTGTTGCGGCGTCCGAAGCCGGGGCCGGGACCGCGTCGAGGTCCAGGGCCGCGTCCAGGTCCGGGGCCGGGGTCGGGTCTGTCACGGCGTCCACAGCCGGGTCCGGGTCCGGGATCGCGTCCAGGTCCAGGGGCGGGGCCGGGTCGGTGGTGGAAGCCGTGTCCGTGTGACGGGTGTCGGGGTCCATGGGCCCGGCGCTGTGGGCGTCGTGGTCCGGGATCGAGGGTGGGTCCGTCAGGTGGTTCAGGACTCGGGCCAGGGTCGGGCCGTGGTCGGTGTCGCGGGTGGTGCGGCGTACGCCGAGGGTGTCCAGGACGCGGTGGAGGCGGGCGGCGTCTGTGCGCCACTTGCGGTCGACGACCTCGTCCGGATACTCCTGCCAGGCCACCGGCGACCAGTCGGGGCCGGACTCCGCCGGGCCGCCGTGGAAGAGGCGGGCCGCGAGCAGCGAGGTTGCCTCGTCCACCAGGCCGGGCTCTTCGAGGAGGTCGCAGGCGGGGCGCTCACCGAGGCGCGAGGCGAAGCCCTCGGCCAGGCGGTCCCGCCGGGACAGCTCGGTGAGGGCGGCGACGACGCCCGCGTCCAGCCGGGACGGCCAGCGGCCCATCCGCCAGGCGGGCAGCGCGACCCGGGTGAGCAGGCGGTCCCAGCCGGCGTACGCCAGCCCGACCTGTTCCTGCGCGACGATCCGCAGCCCGTAATCCACAGCCTGTGCACGCTCGGCCGCCGCCGCGGCGACCCCGCGCTCCATCTCGGCCGCGTGCTCCCGGCAGCTCCGCAACAGCAGACGGGCCAGCCGCCCGGCGGCCGCGTACACCGTGCGGATCACGGGGCGGCGGCCCGGTGCCGAGGCCACGGCGACCGCCGCGTCCAGGGCCCGCACGAAGCGCCGGGCGGCGGCTATGTCGGGGTGCGCCGAGGGACCCGTACCGGCGACGACCGGGGCGAGGACCGCGCGGAGTTCGCCGACGCGCATCCACCACAGGAAGGGGGAGCCGATGACGAGGACGGGACTGGCCGTCGTACGGCGATGGCCGTTCCGACGCACGGGGCCCGCCATCTCGTCGCGGCCGTCCGGCTCGGCCGGTGGGCCGTGGGCCGGATGAGTGCGGTCCTCCAGCCAGCTGTCGCAGTCCGGGGTCAGCGCTATGGCGGAGGGCACGGGGACGTCGAGGCGGTCGGCGAGGTCGCGCACCAGCCGGTAGAGATCGGGGGCCGCCCGCTCGGCGACCTGGACCGTAGGGCTCATGGCGGGGCGGGCGCGGGCGAGGAGCAGCGCGAAGCCGCTGGCGGAGAGCAGCACGAGGAGCGCGACCGCGCTCACCGCCCAGCGGGCGCCGTCCCACCCCGCGCCGACGAGATGGCCGGTGGAACCGCCCGCCAGCAGGACCACGGCCAGAGCCGCGGGCAGCACCGCGACGGCCAGTGCCCGGCTGCGGACCCGCAGCACGGCCAGCGCACGGTGGCGCGCGCTCTGTGTTCCTGTCTCCACACCGATGCCGGTCACGTCCGGACCTCACCCCCTTCCCGTCCTGGCATTGCTGGCAGTCCTGGCGTTGCTCACTCCCCCACTGTGGCACCCACCACTGACATCGCAATGCCGGTGGGCCAAGTGCCGGAACGCTTGCGCCGCACCCTAGTTGGGGCCCCGGCCCCCGTCAGCCGGATAGGACATCGGTCACTCGATGGAATGGCTTTGGGGAAAGGTGGATGACGCAGGGCAAGGATCAGGCCCCGGATCCAAGAGGAATCCGGGGCCTGCGGAGTACCTGGTCAGGCGGCTGATGTCGGGATCGGGACGGGGTCCGGGCTAGGCGCCCGCCGCCGCCTTCGCCGCGATGTCCGTCCGGTGCTGGGAGCCGTCCAGGTGGACGCGGGTGACGGCGCGGTACGCCCGTTCGCGGGCCTCGGTCAGATCGCCGCCCGTCGCGGTGACGGACAGGACCCGGCCGCCCGCGCTGACGACGGAGTCGCCGTCCCGCTTGGTGCCCGCGTGCAGGACGAACGCGTGCGGGGCGTCCTGCTCGGCCACCGCGTCCAGGCCGGTGATCGGGTCGCCCGTCCGGGGGGTGCCCGGGTAGTTGTGCGAGGCGATGACCACGGTGACGGCGGCGTCGTCGCTCCAGCGCAGCGGTTCGAGGCTCGCGAGGTTGCCGGTGGCGGCGGCCATCAGGATGCCGGCCAGGGGGGTCTTCAGGCGGGCCAGGACCACCTGGGTCTCCGGGTCGCCGAACCGGGCGTTGAACTCGATGACCCGCACACCCCGGCCGGTGATCGCCAGTCCGGCGTAGAGAAGGCCGGAGAAGGGGGTGCCGCGGCGGCGCATCTCGTCGACGGTCGGCTGGAGGACGCTCTCCAGGACGTCGTCCACGAGCTTCGGGTCGGCCCAGGGCAGCGGGGAGTACGCGCCCATGCCGCCGGTGTTCGGGCCCTCGTCGTCGTCGAGCGCGCGCTTGAAGTCCTGGGCCGGCTGCAGCGGGAGGACCGTCTCGCCGTCGGTCACGGCGAAGAGGGAGACCTCGGGGCCGTCCAGGTACTCCTCGATGACGACACGGTCGCAGGCCGCGGCGTGCGCCTTCGCGGCATCGAGGTCGGCGGTGACGACGACACCCTTGCCGGCGGCGAGGCCGTCGTCCTTGACGACGTAGGGCGGGCCGAAGGCGTCGAGTGCCGTGTCGACCTCCGCCTCCGTCGTGCAGACGTACGAGCGGGCGGTCGGGACGCCGGCCCCGGCCATGACGTCCTTGGCGAAGGCCTTGGAGCCCTCCAGGCGCGCGGCCTCCCGGGAGGGGCCGAACACGGCGATGCCCGCCTCACGCACGGCGTCCGCGACCCCCGCGACCAGCGGGGCCTCCGGGCCCACGACCACGAGGTCGGCGCCGAGCCGCACGGCAAGGGCGGACACGGCCGCGCCGTCCAGGGCGTCGACGGGGTGCAGCTCGGCCACCTCGGCGATGCCGGCGTTGCCGGGGGCGCAGTGCAGCGCGGTGACGGCGGGGTCGAGGGACAGGGAGCGGCACAGGGCGTGTTCGCGGGCGCCGGTACCGATGACGAGGACCTTCACGGGGTCAGCCTAACGGGAGCGGGTCGGGCGGGTTTGTGGGGGATGCCGAAGGAGGGCGGGGTGAGCAGTTGTGGGTTTCTCCGAAAGACCCCCTCGGGGCGAGGGGTCCCGCCGGGAGATGCGCGCCAGGGGGTGGCGGCACGCGCCTCAGTCGTTCGAGAACTCGTCCATCACCGTCGCCCCCAGCTCCCGCACGATCAGCTCCTGGCCGGAGAGGGCCGACTCGTCGAGGTCGGGGTCGTCGTCCTCGGGGATGTCGTCCTCGATCGAGATCGGAGGCGGCTCCGGCGCGGAGGGCCGCGCGGGAGTATGGGTGGGCGCCGCTGCCGGGGCGGACGACGCGCCGGCCTGGGCGGGTGCGGCCGAGGCGGGCCGCGTCGACGCCGGGCGCTGGGCGGTCGTGGTGCCGCCGCCGGTGCCTCCCGGCGTGGCACCGCCGTAGCCGCCGCTCGTGGCGCCGCCACCGCCGTAGCTCGCGGCTCCGCCACCGCCGCCCGAGCCACCGGCTGCCCCGCCGCCGTAACCGCCCCCGCCGCCGCTGCCCGGCGACGGCGGCGGCGCGCCACCGCCCGAGGGGTCGACGAGGGCCTCGATCTTCCAGTGGACGTTGAACTGCTCCGCCAGCGCCTGCCGCAGCACGTCCTCGCTGCCGCTGCTCGTGAAGTTGTCGCGGGCGCCGACGTTGACGAAGCCCAATTGGAGGGTGGTGCCGTCGAAGCCGACGATCTGGGCGTTCTGGCTGAGCAGGATCCAGGTGAAGCGGCGACGGTTCTTCACCGCTTCGAGGATGTTCGGCCAGAGCGTGCGGGGGTCGGGGCCGCCGCTCGGGGGCGGGGAGGCGGGCGGGGCCGAGGCGGGCGTGGATGTGGGCGCAGGTGCCTGTGCGGCAGGGGCGGGTGCCGTCGAGGGGCGGTCACCGCCACCAGGGGGTGCGGCGGTGGGCCAGCCGCCGGGTCGCCGGCCGGCGGGCCCGGAACCGGCCGGGGCCGCGGTGGGCCAGGCGCCGGGGGCGGCAGCGGCCGGAGCGGGGGCCTGTCCCGGCGCTTCCGTCGGCGCGGGAACCGCGGGCGGCTGCTGGGCGGGCCCGCCCGCACCGGGGGTCGCGGCAGGCCGTACGTCGCCTCGCTGGTCGCCGGGCCCGGCCTGTCCCCCAGGCACGGCACCCCCCGCCGCTTCCGGGGCCGGGGTGCGCACCGCTGCCCGGGCCGCCGCGACGCCGCCGCCCGGCGGTACGGCCGCGGCCGTGCTCGCGGGAGCCGCCCCGTGGGCCTCGGGTCCGGGGACGTACCCCATGGCGGGCGCCGCGGCTCCCGCGGAGAAGTTCACGCCCCGCTCCAGGCGGTCGAGGCGGGCCATCGTGGACCGCTCGTCGCCGTAGGCGGCGGGCAGCAGCACGCGCGCGCAGATCAGCTCCAGCTGGAGGCGCGGGGAGGTGGCGCCACGCATCTCGGTGAGGCCCTCGTTGACGAGGTCGGCGGCGCGGCTGAGTTCGGCGGGGCCGAAGATCCCGGCCTGGGCCTGCATCCGCTCCAGCACGTCGGCGGGGGCGTCGATGAGCCCCTTGTCCAAGGCGTCCGGAACCGCCGCGATGATCACGAGGTCCCGCAGCCGCTCCAGCAGGTCCGCGACGAAGCGCCTCGGGTCGTTGCCGCCCTCGATCACGCGGTCCACGACCTCGAAGGCCGCCGCGCCGTCCCCTGTGGCGAACGCCTCGACGACCGAATCGAGCAGCGACCCGTCCGTGTAGCCGAGCAGGGACGTGGCCATGGCGTACGTCACACCGTCCGCCCCGGCGCCCGCGAGCAGTTGGTCCATGACGGACATGGAGTCACGCACGGATCCGGCGCCGGCCCGCACGACGAGCGGCAGGACACCGTCCGCGACCGGGATGTCCTCCTTCTGGCACACCTCGCCGAGATAGTCCCGCAGGGTCCCGGGCGGCACCAGCCGGAACGGGTAGTGATGCGTGCGCGAGCGGATCGTCCCGATGACCTTCTCGGGCTCGGTGGTGGCGAAGATGAACTTCAGATGCTCCGGGGGCTCCTCGACGACCTTGAGGAGCGCGTTGAAACCGGCCGACGTGACCATGTGGGCCTCATCGATGATGTAGATCTTGTACCGGCTGCCCGCGGGCCCGAAGAAGGCCTTCTCCCGCAGCTCACGGGCGTCGTCCACACCACCGTGCGAAGCGGCGTCGATCTCGATGACGTCGATCGAACCGGGGCCGTTGCGCGCGAGGTCCTGGCACGACTGGCACTCCCCGCAGGGGGTCGGCGTCGGGCCCTGCTCGCAGTTCAGGCAGCGGGCCAGGATCCGGGCGCTGGTCGTCTTGCCGCATCCCCGCGGACCGCTGAACAGGTACGCGTGATTGACCCGGTTGTTGCGCAGCGCCTGCTGCAGCGGGTCGGTTACATGCTCCTGCCCGATGACCTCGGCGAACGACTCCGGGCGATAGCGGCGGTACAGCGCGAGAGACGACACGCATACGAGGTTATAGGCGCCCACCGACAACGGGATCCGCCCGGCGATCCTGGGGATCTCCGGCCTCCCGCCGCCCCCGGACACGCGAACGCCCCCCACGCACCCGCCAGAGCCAACCTACCCTTGCTGCCTTCCGGCCCTGGGGGAGTTCAGTCAGATAGCGCCGCGTGAGGGGCTTCGCACAGCCTACCCGATGCTGAGGTGCGGGAACGAGTTCGCGAGCACTCCCCTCGGTCATGTAATGTTTCCGGCGGAGGATTCGCCTAGAGGCCTAGGGCGCACGCTTGGAAAGCGTGTTGGGGGCAACCCCTCACGAGTTCGAATCTCGTATCCTCCGCCAGCCCAGAGGGCCGGACCGTGAAGGTCCGGCCCTCTGGCGTTCCCCAGGGGGACGCGCGTAGGCGCATACTGGGGGCAATGACAAAGCCCGATGCACCGAAGCGTCATTTGCCTACCAGCCCCTTCAAGGCCCCGGTCACTCGCACTCCCGAGCACTTCGCCGTGGGCGACCAGGTCACACACGACATGTACGGCCTCGGCCGCGTGATCGGCATCGAGGACGGAATCGCGGCACTCGTCGATTTCGGCTCGGCGCAGATGCGCATCCTGAGCCCGTACAGCAAGATGACCAAGCTGTAGGACCGCTGTGCCCGGTCACGGCACACCGGGGCCCGTCCGGGACCCGTAACGAAGGAGAGACCTCTCATCGATTCGACTTCGCTGTTCTCCGCCGTGGAAGGGCAACCCCGCGGCGGAGCCGCGGCATCGCCGCCTCCGACGACGAACCCCTTCCAGGCCCCGGACTTCGGGGACGACGAGAACTTCCTGCCCGAAGGTGACGGTGACCTCGGCAGCCGGCCGTGGGCCGTCTCAGGCACCGCTTAGGAGCCGGTCGGCAGATCGAGGCGGCCGGGTCCTCCGCCAGGTCGCCATGTCGTCGTCGGTCGGCGCCTCGGCCCCGTCGGCGGCGGTGCGGAGGGCGGCGAACAGTTCCTCGGGGCGTTCCGTCTTGAGGAGGTGGCCGGTGGCACCGGCCTCGATGGCTGGTCATGGGGGACGTGCGGAGTGCCGCCCTCGGCGGTGAGGTGGCAGGCGGCGTCCACTCCCGTCAGCGCCTTCAGCAGGCGCCGCACCTGTAGGACATCCCCGGCACGCTGTTCCTCGCGGGCGGCGCCCCCGTCGCCGTCAGGGCGCTCCCGTCGCGGGCATCGGTGTCGCGGGTGCGCCCTCCGGCGACCTGGACGAGACGCGCAGGCGGGTGTCACGGCTCCCGGCCGCTGACGCCGGCCCGAGCGGCAGCGCCGCCGGCCCCGACGCGCCATGCCACCGCCCAACCGGCGAGTCACACACCGCGCAGCCCCCGTCACGAGCCTCCCGGCTGGCACCGCGGGCACCACACGGTGGTCCGGCCCGCCAGTCGGGAGCGGCGCAGGGGGGTGCCGCAGCGGGGACAGTGCGGGTCGGGGTCGTTGCGGTGGCCGGTGAGCCAGGAGTCGCGGGGCGGGACGCGGCCCGCGCCGATCGCCGAACGCAGGGTGGCACGCATCCGGGTGTACAGGCGCCGCCGGTCGGCCTCGGTGAGGTCGCTCGCCCGGGCGGCCGGTCGCAGCCCCGCGCGCCACAGGATCTCGTCCGCGAGCAGATTGCCGAGCCCTGCCACGACGGACTGGTCGGTGAGCGCGCTCTTGAGGGCGCCGCGGCGGGCGGAGAGCGCGGCCCCGAACTCCTCGCGGCCCACCGCCATCGCGTCGGGGCCCTGCCCGTCGAGCAGCCGGGCGACCCCGGCGTCGTCGGCCAGCCAGAGGCCCTGGAGCTTGCGCTGGTCGCGGAAGCGGAGCTGACGGTCCCTGCTCACGGTGAAGAGGACGCGGTCGTGGGGTTCGGCGGCGTGGTCGGGACGCTCGCAGACCAGACTGCCGGTCATGCCGAAGTGCAGCATGAGGGTGTGACCGCCGCCGGTGCGGGCGAGCAGCCACTTGCCGTGGCGTTCGGCCTTGCCGAACCGCCGGCCCTCCAGCGCCTCGCGCAGCCGCCGCGCGCTCACGCCGTGCAGGACGCCCGTGTCCCGGACCTCGACGCGCCGCACCACCCTGCCCGACGCGCAGGACTCGAACACTTTCCGGAAGGCCTCGACGTCCGGCAGTTCGGGCATGGCTCAGCTCCGTCGTGGCCCGCGCTCGATGCGGGGGCACGCATGGCAGGCCGGCACGCACGCCCGTCCCATCTGAACCGTTGCCGGCGCGGGCGGGCACCGCGGCACGCTGGTCCCCCCTCCCGCCCGTCCGAACGGCGGTGGCGGCTGCGGACCAGTGCCGTCACTCCCGTGTCATCGACCCGTGCCCGCGAGCAGGCGGCGCGTCGTCGTCACACCCCACTCGTCCAGTGACAGCAGGCGGTCGCTGGAGGCCATCAGGCCGTCGGTGGCCTCCACGTGGGCCGCCCAGCGCTCGCGGGTCTCGACGGCCGGACGGGCCATCAGGCAGTCCGGGTCGTTGATCCACAGGCGGCGGTGCTGCCACTGGCGTCCGGCGCCGGTGAACTCGGCGGGGTCCTGCCCGGGCTGGCTGTAGTCGCCGGCCTCGGGGCGGCGGTGAGGTCCCGTGTCGGGGCTGACCCGCATCGCGTCGAACAGGCCGATCGACGGCAGCATCGGCGCGCCGCAGCCCAGCAGATAGGCGTCCGCGCCGATCGCCTCGCGGATCAGCTCGACGCCGGAGCGGTAGGCCGTCAGCGCGTCCACGTCCGCGTGCCGCACGCCGTCCAGCGCCCCCGCGTAGAGGAAGTCGGCCTTGAAGTAGTCGTAGCCCTCGTCGCTCAGGGTGCGGAAGACCTCCGTCAGGTACGCCGCCGCCTCGGGGTGCGTGCTGTCCAGGACGTGCAGGTCGTGGCCCCAGTTGCGGCCGGCGTGCAAGGGGGCGCCGTCCTCGGACCGTACGAGCCAGGCCGGGTGCTCGGCGGCCAGGGCGCTCGCCGGGTCCACCAGGAACGGGGCCGTCCAGATGCCGGCGCGGCGGCCCTTGGCGCGGATCGCGGCCGCCATGCCCTCGCGGGAGCGGAAGCGGCCCGAGAGGGTGAGCCAGTCGCCGAGTGCGCTCTGGTAGCCGTCGTCGATCTGAACGACGTCGACGGGCAGGTCGAGGGTGTCCATCGCGCGGAGGTTCTCGTGGATGTCGTCCTCGGTGACGGCGGTGAAGTACTCGTACCAGGAGCACCACACGGTGGGGGCGGGGCGCGGGACGGCGAGGCCGAGGGCCGCGGCCCAGTCCGCCAGCACCGACTGGATGTGCGTGCCGGTCCACTCCTTCACCCGGCCGTCCGCGCTCACCTCCGCCGTGCCGTCCGTCACCGTCAGCCGGATCGAGGGGACTTCGCGGGCCGGGTCGGTCGCCGCCCACAGGCGGACGGGGGTGCCGTCGCCCGGGTCGAGGGCGAGCAGGCCCTCGCCCTGGAAGGTCCCCGCGGGCGCGGTGACGCCGGGCCGGTAGCAGACGGTCGCCCAGTTGGCGTTGGTCGGGCGGTACGGCCGACCGGTGAGGGGATAGGCCCCGCTGGGGCTCCAGGACTGCCAGCCCTCCTCGTGGACGCGGGCTCTGGAGACGTCCACGGGCACGGAGGCCAGCGGCGTGAAGGAGTGGGACACGGTGGTTCTCTCTCGAAAAGGCGGACGTCAGCCCTTGTTGGCGCCGAGCGTGAGGCCGCTGACGAACTGCCGCTGGAGCAGGAAGTAGACGATCAGTGTCGGGATGGCGGTGAGCAGGGCGCCTGCGGCGACCAGGTTGGGGTCGGTGAAGAACTGGCCGGAGAGGTTGTTCAGCGCCGAGGTGATCGGCATGTTCTCGCCGGTGGAGATCAGGACCAGGGCCCAGAAGAAGTCGTTGTAGATCCAGATGGACAGCAGGGTCGCGAGGGCCGCCATCGCCGGGCGGCACAGCGGCAGGGTGATCTGCCAGTACAGGCGCCACACCGACGCGCCGTCGACCAGCGCGGCCTCGGTCAGTTCGTGCGGGAGCGAGCGCATGTAGTTGCTCAGCACGAACGCGCAGAAGCCGGACTGGAACGCCACATGGATGAGGACCAGGCCGAGGGCGGAGTCGTACAGCTTGCCGCTCATGGTGACGCCGGGCAGGTCCACCAGGAGGTAGAGGCGGTACAGCGGGGTGATGATCACCTGCTGGGGCAGCAGGTTGCCGGCTGTGAAGACCAGCAGCAGGGCGAGGTTGACCCGGAAGTCGAAGCGGCTGACGTAGAAGGCCACCATCGACGACAGGAACAGGGTGACCAGCACGGCCGGGACGGCGATCACCAGCGTGTTCACGAAGTAGTGCGTCATGTCCGACTGCGTGAACGCGTTCGTGAAGTTGTCGAGGCTCAGCGTGTCCGGAAGGGACACGTATCCCTTCTCGCTGGTCTCGGCGTACGGGCGCAGGGCCGCGTAGACCGCCCAGAGCAGCGGGGCCAGCCAGGCCAGCGCCATGGTGCCGAGGACGAGGTGCAGCAGGACGCGGCCGGGGCGGATCGGGGCGCGGTTCTTCGGGACGACTGTGGTGGCGCTCATGCCCGCCGCTCCTTCCGGAAGGTGCTGACCAGGTACGGGATGATCACGACGAGCGAGATCAGCAGCAGGACGACCGCGATCGCCGATCCGTATCCGATACGGCTGGACTCACCGATGATGTTGCTGGTCACCAGGATGGACAGTAGCTCGGTGCCCTCGGCGCCGCCGTTGAAGACGTAGACGAGGTCGAAGGCGCGCAGCGCCTCGATGATGGTGACGACGAGGACGATCGTGTTGGTCGGGCGCAGCGCCGGGAAGACGACGTTCCGGAAGGTCTGCCACTCGCCCGCCCCGTCGATCGCGGAGGCCTCGCGCAGCGTCGGGTCCACGCCCTTCAAGCCGGCCAGGTAGAGGATCATCATGTAGCCGGTGTGCCGCCAGGACGCGGCGACCAGGACCGCCCAGAGGTTGAGGTCCGGGTCGCCGATCCAGTCGATGTACTTGCCGGGCTCGTTGGCCCCGATGACGCTGTTGATCAGGCCGGTGTCGGGGTTGTAGACGAGCTGCCAGACGAAGCCGATGACGGCCATGGACAGCACCACCGGCAGGAAGAACGCCGTCTGGTAGACGCGGCTGAACCGGATCCGCTTGTCCAGCTGCACGGCCAGGAACAGGCCGAGCGGCGTCGGGATCACGATCAGCACCACGAACCAGACGACGTTGTGCTGGACGGCCGGCCAGAACTGCGGGTTCTGCTCGAACAGCTCCTTGAAGTTCTGCAGCCCGACCCAGTGGATCGAGTCGAAACCGATGCCGTCCCAGGTGGTGAAGGCGAGCGCGATCGAGGCGAGCGCGGTCATCCACACCAGGGCGATGTGCAGGACCGTCGGCAGGGTCGCCATCAGGCCCAGCGTGAGCCGGTCGCGGCGGGTGAGCAGGCGGCGGTGGCCGGTGGGCACCTTCCGCCGCTCGACCGGGGCGGCGCCCGGAGGCGGCGCGTCGGCCGCCTCCGGGTTCTCCTTGGTGAGTTCCGTGGTCATGAGGACGCGAAGATCGTCTTCTTCTGGCGCTCGATGGACGAGAGCAGGCCGTCGACGCCCTTGGGGTCGCGGATGAACTTCTGCAGCGCGGGCTGCATCACCGTGGAGGTGAAGTCCGGTCGGCTGTCGCGGTCCATGAACTGCGTCAGGTTCTTCGCGGCGCCGATCATCTCGTACGCCTTCTTCTGGAGCGGGGTGTACGAGGAGGTGTCGGCCTTCGTCGAGGCGGCGACGACGCTCGGGTCCGACTTGAGGTAGATCTCCTCGGCGGCCGGGCTGCCCAGGTACTCCATGAGCTCGACGGAACCCGCCTTGTTCTTCGGGCTCCTGCTCATCATGAAGCCGTCGGTCGGCGCCTCGACGGTCTCCTGGCCGTAGGCCGGGTCGATCTCCGGGAAGGCGAAGAAGTCGAGGTCCGCGAGGTCGGCCTCGTTCGTGAACTGCTGGGCGACGAAGGTGCCCAGGAGGTACATGCCGGCCTTCTTCGACACCAGCGTCTGGGCGGCGTCCTGCCAGGTGCGCCCGATGGCGCCTTCCTGGTGGTAGGGGAGGATCTCGGCCCACAGGTCGAAGGTGGCGCGGACCTTGGCGTCGGTCCAGGAGGCCTTGCCCGCCATCAGGTCGACGTGGAAGTCGTAGCCGTTCTTGCGGAAGTTGATCTGGTCGAAGGTGCCGAGGGCGGGCCAGGCGTCCTTGTCCCCGAAGGCGATCGGGACGAGGCCGTCCTTCTGCATCCGCTTGCACAGCGCGATGAAGTCGTCCCAGGTGGTGGGGACTTCGTAACCCTTCTCCGCGAAGACGCTCTTCCGGTAGAAGATCGCCCAGGGGTACGTGTAGAGCGGCACGAGGTAGTACTTGCCGTCCTCGCCCTTGCTGAGCGCCTTCATCGCGTCGGGGAAGTTGCCGCCGATCTTCTGCCACACGTCGTCGATCGGGGTGGCGAGGCCCTTGGCCGCGAAGAACTGCATCCGGTAGCCGGCGAACCAGGTGAACACGTCGTCGGGCGTGCCCTGGAGATAGGAGTTGATCTGCTCCTGGAAGGTGTTGGAGTCCTTGGTGTTCACGTCGACGGTGAGCCCGGACTGCTTCCGGAAGGCCGCGTAGACGTCCGCGTACGCCTTCTTCGGCACCGGGTCGGAGGCCTTCGAACCCAGCGTGACCGTCTTGGGGTCGGCGGCCGCACCGCTGCCGCCGCAGGCGCTCAGCAGGGGTATGCCGGCGCCGAGAGCGGCCGCGCCGCCCACGCCGCGCAGAAGGGTGCGGCGGCTCGGGCCGGGGAGGGTGAGACCGGAAGGGGTTCTGCGCATGACGGCTCCTGGGGACAGGGGTCCGGTCCGAAAATTGGTCGAAACCAATCAGAAACCAACCTGACCGAACACGAAGGTGGCGTAATAACAGCCGCATGTCCGGGCATACGTCAAGGGATGACGTCGTAGTTTGTGGAAACGTGACCGTGACGTCGAGGGTCAACAGCCCGGCCTGCCAGGGGTTTTCACAGAAACCAACACGACCGGCCGCTCAACGGCCCTGGAAGTGAAAGGCGGCCGGCCCGAGGAAGAGCTGCCCGGAAGCGCGAAAGACCCGGGGCCGGTTGGAGGCCGGCCCCGGGTCGTGCGGTCACGTGGGTGGTGTCAGGTCGCCCGCCAGTACCCCAGCGCGTGCATCCGCTCCTTCGGGACCGACAGGTCCTTGCGGACGTACGACGCCAGGGTGCGGGTCGTCGCGGCGTCGCAGGCGATCCAGACGTACGGGTCCGCGGTGGCCGCCAGGAGCGCCGGCAGCGTGGCCCGCACGTCGTCGACCAGGCCCGGGCGGGGCAACTGGCGTATCTCGTGCCGGTCGGTGTCCGCGCGGCACGGCAGGCCGTCCAGCTCACCCTCGAACCAGATCGTCGCCGGTGCCGAACCGAGCGCGTCGAGGAGGGAGTTGAGCGCGGGCAGCGAGGCGGGGTCGCCCATCGCGAAGACGTGCGAGGGCTCGGGCCGGGGATGCTGGAAGCCCGTGCCCTGGACCGTCGCCTCGATGGTGTCGCCTTCCTTCGCCGCCCGCGCCCAGTCACTGGCGCACCCCTCGTGGAGCGCGAACTCAAGGCTGAAGGTGCTCGTCCCGGGGTCCGCGTCGACCAGCGTGTACGCCCGCTGGTGCGACTTGCCCGCGTTGTCGAACCACAGCCGGACCCACATCGTGGGGTGAACGCCGTTGGCCGTGAGCAGGCCTCCGTCGGTGAAGTGCACCCGCCGGTACTCCGGCGTGACGTCCTCGGCGCCGGTGACGGTGAGGACGAAGTCCTTCGCGCCCATCAGCTTCAGGACCGCGCCCTGCCAACCGTGCCCCTGCCCCATGGCGCTCCTTCACATTTCGCGTACCATTCCGCCACGACTTACTTAGGGAAGCCTAACCTAAAGGGCTGAAGGAATGACAGGGTGATGTCCAGGTGACCATCGAGATCTACCGCGACGCCTGGGGCATCCCCCACCTGCGCGCCACCGACGCCCGCGAACTCGCCCGTGCCCAGGGCCGGGTCACGGCCCACGACCGCGCCTGGCAGCTCGAGGTCGAACGCCACCGCGCCCAGGGCACCTCCGCCTCCTTCCTCGGTACGGCCGCCGTGCCCTGGGACGTGCTCGCGAGACGGGCGCGCCTGACGGACACGGCGGAACGTTCCTTCAACGCCCTGGACCCCGACACGGCCGACTGGGTCCGGGCCTACGTCGACGGCGTCAACGAGGGCCTCGCGCAGGGCGCGAGCCGTACTCCCGAGTTCGCCGACGCGGGCCTCGCCCCCGGCCGCTGGGAGCCGTGGACCCCGCTCGCTGTCTGGATCGCCACGCACATCCTCTTCGCGGGCTTCCCGGCGAAGCTCTGGCGCGAGGAGGTGATCCGGCATCTGGGACCGGAGGCGGTTGCGCTGTTCGCCACGGACGGCCCCGGCACCTCCGGCAGCAACGGCTGGCTGGCCGCCGGGGAGCGGACCGTCACCGGGCACGCGGTGATCGCCGGAGATCCGCACCGCTTCATCGAGGAGCCCGGCGTGTACCAGCAGATACGCCTGAGCTGCCCCGAGTTCGACGTCGTCGGCCTCGCCGTGCCCGGAGTCCCCGGCACGGCCCACTTCGGCCACACCGGCACGGTCGCCTGGGCCATCACCAACGCCATGGCCGACTACCAGGACCTCTACCGGGAGCGGCTGCGCCGGACGGGCGCCGGCGTGGAGGCCCTCGGCCCGGACGGCCGATGGGAACGCGCCTGCCGGAGGACCGAGTTCGTCGAGGTGCGCGGTGCGGAGCCGGTGCCGGTCGAGGTCATCGAGACCGAACGGGGACCGGTGATCGCCGGCGGGCCCGAGGGCCTGGACGACGGCACGCTCCTCCCGGACGACCCCGAGCCCCCGCTCGCCCTCAGCCTCCGCCACCCGCCCCGCGTCCTCGCCGACGCCGGCTTCGCCACCCTGCTCCCGCTGCTGCGGGCCCGCACGGTCGCCGACGTCGATCGCGCCTTCGACACCTGGGTGGAGCCGGTCAACGTCGTGCAGGCCGCCGACACCGAGGGCGGCACCCTGCACCGGGTCGCGGGCCGGGTGCCGGTGCGGGCCGAGGCCAACAGGGTCCGGACCGTGCCCGCCTGGGAGCCCGGCCACGAGTGGCGCGGCTGGCACGGCACACCCCGCGCGGGCCTGACCGACGGCATCGCGGTGATGGCCAACCAGCGCGGCCCGTCCGCCCCGCTCGGCGTCGAGTTCGCCCCGCCGCACCGCGTCGCCCGGATCACCGCGCTGCTGAACGAGAAGCGGAAGTGGTCGGCGGCCGACATGTCCGCCATCCACATGGACACCCACCTCGCCTCCGCCGCGCCCCTCCTCTCCCTCCTCGCCGCCCTCGACGGCCTCGCCCCCGAGGCCGCCGCCCTGCGCGAGCGGCTGCTGCGCTGGGACCGCCGCATGGACGCCACGAGCGAACCGGCCGCCGCCTACGCGGCCGTCCGCAGCGCCGTCGTCCGCCGCCTGGTCGCCCACCCGGCGTTCGCCGCGCTGACCGAGCCGCCCGCCTACCCGGAGGTCCTCCTCCCCTGGCTGGGGCTCACCGGACGGACCGCGTTCGCCCTGGAGAACCTGCTGACGGCCCAGGAGCTGTACGGCATCGACCGCCCGGCGATCGTCCGGGCGGCCCTGGAGGAGGTCGCGGCGCAGGCCGCGGCCGCGCCGGCCGGCCGCACATGGGGCGACACCCACCGCCTCGCCCCCTGGCGGGCGTTGCCCGGCACGCCCTGCTCCACCGACACGTACGCCGAGCCGGCCCTGTCCGGCGACCACGACTGCGTGCTGTGCACCTCCGCCGTCCCCGGCCTCACCGACCTCGCCGCGCGCGGCCCGGCCGCCCGCTACGTCTGGGACCTGGCCCGGCGCGAGGACAGCCTGTGGGTGGTGCCGCTGGGCGCGTCCGGCGTGCCCGGCTCGGCGCACCACCGCGACCAACTCCCCCTGTGGACCAGGGGAGACCTCGTCCCGGTCGTCACCGACTGGGCCCGCCTCACCAAGGAGACCGACGATGACTGACCCGTACGCCGACCGCGCCGCCGTCCACGAAGAGGTGGTCGACGGCTTCGGCACCGTACGCGTGCTGCCCCTCGACGCGAAGGGCGACGCCGAGGTGGTCCACGGCTGGGTGAGCCAGGAACGCGCCGTCTTCTGGGGCATGAACGGACTCACCCAGGACGAGGTGGCCGGCATCTACGCCCACATGGACACCCTCGACACCCATCACGCGTACCTGCTGGTGAAGGACGGCGAACCGGTCGCCCTGTTCCAGACCTACGAGCCGCAGGCGGACCGGGTCGGCGAGTGCTACGACGTCCGGCCCGGCGACATCGGCGTCCATCTGCTCCTCGCGCCCGCCGGAGCCGGGGGATCCCGCCTCGGCTGGACGGCGTCGTTGATGGGTGCCGCGGCCGCGTACGTGTGGCTCGTCCTGGGCCGCCGGCGCGTCGTGGTCGACCCGGACGTGCGCAACGAGAAGGCGATCGAGCGCTTCCTGAGACTGGGGTTCGTGGCCGGTCCGAAGGTCGTACTGCCGGAGGTGAATCTGCCCGACGTGCACCTGCCGGAGAAGCACGCTCAACTGGCGTTCCTGCTCCGGCCGGTAGCCTGCCCGGCGTGACTCCAGAAGAGCTTGTCGCGCACTACGCCATGGAGCCGATCCCGCGCGAGGGCGGCCTGTTCCGGCAGACCTGGGCCGGACCGGACCGCCCCGACGGGCGCCCGGAGGGCACCGCCATCGTCGCCCTGCTCCGGCGGGACGACTACTCCGCCCTGCACCGCCTGCCCACCGACGAGGTCTGGCACTTCTACCTCGGCGACCCGCTGGAGCTGCTGCTCCTCGCCCCCGACGGCACCTCCCGCACGGCCGTCCTCGGACCGGACGTGCTCGGCGGCCAACACCCGCAGTTCACCGTGGAGGCCGGCACCTGGATGGGCGGGCGGGTCGCCGAGGGCGGCTCCTGGACGTTCTTCGGCTGCACGATGGCGCCCGGTTTCACCCACGAGGGGTACGAGCACGGCGACGCCGCCGAGCTGACCGCCCGCCACCCTGACGCGGCCGACCGGATCGTGGAACTGTGCCGGCCATGAGGCTGCTGGAGGGCCAGGTCGCCCTCGTCACGGGCGCGGGCGGCGGCATCGGGCGGGGCATCGCCCTGCGGTTCGCGGAGCAGGGCGCCGCGGTCGCCGTGCACTGCCGTACGTCGGTGGAGCCGGCGCGTGAGGTGGCGTCGCTGGTGGAGGACCTGGGCGGCCGGGCCGTCGTGCTCCAGGCCGATCTCGCCGACGAGGACGAGTGCCGGCGGGTGGTGCGCGAGGCCGCCGCATGGGGTGCCGGGCGGCTGACCGCACTGGTCAACAACGCCGCCGTGCAACCCGTGCAGGAGCTCGCCGGGATGACCGCCACCGACTGGCGGACGGTCGTGGACACCAACCTGACCAGCGTTTTCGCGTGCACTCAGGCGGCCGTCGAGGTCATGCGGGAGCGCGGCGAAGGGGGTTCGGTGACGCACATCGCCTCCATCGAGGCGAGCGCACCGGCACCGGCACACGCGCACTATTGCGCCTCCAAGGCGGCGGTCGTGATGCATGCCCGCTCGACGGCGCTGGAGTACGGGAGCCACGGCATCCGCGTGAACACCGTCTCCCCCGGCCTGATCGACCGGGAAGGGCTGGCGCAGGCCTGGCCGGAGGGCGTGGAGCGCTGGCAGCGCGCGGTGCCGCTCGGCCGGCTGGGGCGGGCGGAGGACATCGGGGACGCGTGCGTGTTCCTGGCCTCGCCCCTGGCGTCCTGGGTGACGGGGCACGACCTGGTGGTGGACGGCGGGATCACGGCACGGCCCACGTGGTGAGGGCGCGGGGCGGCGTGGTGAGGTGCGGGCCTGCGCAGGTCCGCGCTTGACGGAACTGCGGGGGCCAAAGGTGAGCGCGGTGTCCTTACGGCTCCCGGCTGAGCACATCGGCTCCCGTATCCGTATGTCCTCCGGATGAGCACATCGGGCCCCGCGTCCGTACGTATCCCGGAAGCAGATCCGACGACGGAGAAGCGATGGGGATGCGCGACGGCGGAGCACGGCATGGCTGCGACGACGGCAGCGACGGCAGCGACGGCAGCGACGGCGAGGCTTTCCCACCAGCCGGGCTCCTCCGGCGACTTCGGCGGCCGCTGCTGCTGGTCGCCGTGCCGGCCCTGCTCCTCCTCGGCGGCGCGGCCCCCGCGTCCGCGCACGCCGCCCTCGGCCGCACCGACCCCGGCGACGGAGCCGTCCTCGACTCGGCCCCCCGCCACCTCACCCTGACCTTCACCGAGTCCGTCGGGCTCCTCGACGACTCGGTCCGGGTGATCGACCCGGAGAACCGCCCGGTCGACACGGGCGGCGCCGCGCACCCCGGCGACCGTGCCGACACCGTCCGGGTCGGCCTCCCGACCGGCCTGGCGGACGGCACGTACACCGTGGCCTGGCGGGTCGTCTCGGCGGACAGCCATCCGGTCTCGGGCGCGTTCATCTTCTCGGTCGGTGAGCCGTCGGCGACGACCGCCGCGGTGACCGGTCCGACAGAGGACCCGGCGACCGCCTCGCTCTACAACATCGCCCGCTACGCCGCGTACGGAGGCCTGGCGCTCCTCATCGGCGTCGCGGTGTTCACGTCCGCCGTCCTCGGCGGCCCCAGCGCCGCCCTGCGCCGGTTCCTCCCCACCGCCTGGCTCACCCTCGCGATCTCCACGGCCGCCCTGCTGCTCCTTCGCGGCCCCTACGAACGCGGCACGGGCCTGACAGACGCCCTCGACCCGGCCGTCCTCAGCGCCACCCTGACCACCCGAGCCGGCCTGGCGCTGCTGATCCGGCTGGCGCTGCTGGCGGCGGCCTTCGTCCTGGTACGCCACCCGGCCCGCCGTACCGCCCACCCCGCACCCGGCATCGCGCTCTGCCTCGCGCTGGCCCTCACCTGGGCCGCCGTCGAACACGCCTCCGCCGGCATCCAGGTGCCGGTGGCCATGACGTCGTCCGTGCTGCACCTGCTGGGCATGGCGGTCTGGCTGGGCGGTCTGACGGCCCTGCTCACCGTCCTCTACCGCGCCCCGCACGACCTCACGTCCGCCGCCGTCACCCGGTTCTCCCGGCTGGCCTTCGCCTCGGTGGCCGTCCTCACCGCCACCGGCGTCTACCAGTCCTGGCGGGGCCTGGGCTCCTGGGACGCCCTCACGGGCACGACGTACGGCCGCATCCTGCTCGCCAAGGTGGCCGCGGTGGCCCTGCTGCTGGCGGCGGCGGGCTTCTCCCGCCGGTGGACACGGCGCTGGGCGGAGCTGGAACCGGCGCGGGCGGAGGCCGAGGCGCGGGTGCTGGAGACGGTGGGCGCAGGTGCGGCTGCGAGCGAGTCGGCCGCGAGTCCGGCTGCCGCGGGTCAGGCTGGCGGGGCGGTGGGCGGGGGTGCGGTTGCGAGCCAGGCCGGCGCGGGCCAGGCGGGCGGGGCGGTGGGCGCGGCGGTGGGAGACCCCGCCGGGTCCGCGCACGCCGACGCCACCGCGCGCGCCGACGCCGCCGCGCGGGACGAGCACCCCACCGGCCAGGACCGGGACCCGGTCCCCGCGCCGACCGCGGGGCACTACCACCACCGTCGGGCCCTGCGCCGCTCCGTGCTCGCCGAGTTCGTGACGGGCGTGCTGGTCCTGGTGATCACCACGTTGCTCACCATCACCCTGCCCGGCCGGGCCGCCACGGAGTCGGCCGCGGCACGGACGGAGGCCGCCGAAGCCGGCCGGCCCACGGCCTCCAGCAGCATGGTGCCCTTCGACGTGGGCACCCCGAACGGCCACGGCAAGGTGCAGCTCGACCTCGCCCCGGGCCGGGTGGGTCAGAACCAGGTGCAGGCCGTCGTCTTCGGCCCCGACGGCGGCATCGTCACCGTCCCCGAGGTGCGCCTCACCTTCACCCTGCGCGCGCAGGACGTCGGCCCGATCGACGCCGAGCTGGAGAACCGGGGCGGCTACTGGGGCACGGACAAGCTCCGGCTCCCGCTGCCCGGCGTCTGGACCATGAAGATCACCGTCCGTACGACCGACATCGACCAGGTCACGGTGGAGAAGAACGTCCGCGTCGGCTGACGCCGGAAGCAGCACGAAGGGCCCGGTCCATCGGACCGGGCCCTTCGGCCAAGAGCGGTAGCGGAGGGATTTGAACCCTCGGTGACTTGCGCCACACTCGCTTTCGAGGCGAGCTCCTTCGGCCGCTCGGACACGCTACCGAGGGAGACCTTACAGCAAGGTGGGGCATGCTCCGAAATCCGTTTCCGGCGCCTCGCAGTGGCCCTCAGCGGTCCCGGAAGAACTCGATGAGCAGCCCGGCGCACTCCTCGGCGAGCACACCCTCGATCACCTCGGGGCGGTGGTTGAGGCGGCGGTCGCGGACGACGTCCCAGAGGGAGCCGGCGGCGCCGGCCTTGTCGTCGCGGGCGCCGTAGACGACCCGGTCCACGCGGGACTGGACGAGGGCGCCCGCGCACATCGTGCAGGGCTCCAGGGTGACCACCAGCGTGCAGCCGGTCAGTCGCCACTCGCCCAGCTCGGCCGCGGCCCGCCGGATCGCGAGGACCTCGGCGTGCGCGGTCGGGTCGCCGGTGGCCTCGCGTTCGTTGTGTCCGGCGGCGAGCACGGTCGTACCGTCGGCGGCGAGGACGACCGCGCCGACGGGGACGTCACCGCCCCGGACCGCGTGCCCGGCCTCGTCCAGGGCGAGCCGCATCGCGGCCCGCCAGGGGTCACGCACAGGATCCGGGGTCGTACGGGGAGCCGACGGGATCAGCGGACGGTCTCCAGCGTCTCCGAGGCGCCGAGGGCGTCGGCGATCTCGGTGACCGCGTCCGCCGACAGCGACAGCAACTCCTTCTTGGTGACACCCAGGTCGTCGAGGATGCCGACGTCGCCGACCGGGCCGTGCGGCACGGCGTCGGCGGAGCCGCCGTCCTCCTCGCCGTCCTCGCCGTCCCCGTCGGTCTCACCGTCCTCGGTGCCGTCCAGGTCGAGGGCGTCCAGGTCGTTGCCGTCGTCGGCGGGATCCCGGCCGAGCAGTTCGTCGGTGAGCAGGATCTCGCCGTAGCTGCTGCGGGCAGCGGCGGCGGCGTCCGAGACGTAGATACGAGGGTCGTCCTCACCATCGATGCGGACGACGCCGAACCAGGCGTCCTCCTGCTCGATCAGGACGAGCACCGTGTCGTCGTCGGGAGTGGATTCCCTGGCCAGGTCGGCCAGATCCGACAGGGTCTCCACGTCGTCGAGCTCTGTGTCGCTCGCTTCCCACCCGTCTTCGGTGCGCGCGAGCAGTGCGGCGAAGTACACCGTGACTCTCCCACTGGTCTTAGGCGTGCCGGTTGGGGGTCCCCCCGGCGGAGGCTGCGGGCGGGGAGAGCTCGGGCTCCGAGCCCCACCCACTCGGAATCGTGGCAGAAACAAGGCGTTCAGGGGACGTCTTCGGCCCGCTGTGTCCGGCTGTTTTGATCGCACGTCCGCGAACCACTCATCCGCACACTCGTTGCCGCCACCAGCGGATCGTACGCGGCTTTCGACCGTCGCCACGTACCCCCACCCCGTCAACGACCGCACGTGGCGCGGTTCTTCCCACCCAGGTGCGGGGCGTGCGGACTACCAGCGGAACGTTCGCATGCGCATCGCGCGGCGGAGGCGGGCCGCCTTGGCGCGGCGCGGCTGGACGCGGTCACGCAGTTCCCTGGCCTCGGCGAGTTCCCGCAGGAACTGCGCCCGTCGACGCCTGCGCGCCGTGTCGATCTCCTGCGCCTCCGCGTCCGACCGGGACGCGTGGTCGGGCAGCTCTGGCAGGTCAGGCATAGGCACACCACCCCTATCCGTCCCTCTCACCTTCCCCCGGATGGGCGGTTTGACGCCAGGGAGTGGCCGCGCCGAAGCGCGGTTACTGTTGTGCCCATGCGTCTCCACGTCGTCGACCACCCCCTGGTCGCCCACAAGCTCACCACGCTGCGCGACCGCCGCACCGACTCCCCGACCTTCCGTCGTCTGGCCGACGAGCTGGTCACCCTGCTCGCCTACGAGGCCACGCGCGACGTGCGCACCGAGCAGGTCGACCTCTCCACCCCCGTCGCCACCACCACCGGCGTCAAGCTCTCCCACCCGCGCCCGCTGGTCGTGCCGATCCTGCGCGCCGGCCTCGGCATGCTGGACGGCATGGTCCGGTTGCTGCCGACCGCCGAGGTGGGCTTCCTGGGCATGATCCGCAACGAGGAGACGCTGGAGGCCTCGACGTACGCCACGCGCATGCCCGAGGACCTCTCCGGGCGCCAGGTGTACGTGCTGGACCCGATGCTGGCCACCGGCGGCACGCTGGTCGCCGCGATCCAGGAGCTGATCAAGCGCGGCGCCGACGACGTGACGGCCGTGGTCCTGCTGGCCGCGCCCGAGGGCGTCGAGCTGATGGAGCGCGAGCTGGCCGGCACCCCGGTGACGGTCGTGACGGCCTCGGTCGACGAGCGCCTCAACGAGCACGGCTACATCGTCCCGGGCCTGGGCGACGCGGGGGACCGGATGTACGGCGCGGCCGAGTAGACGCACGCACGCACGGTCCTTCCGAGCGGACGGTCCTTCCGCGCGCCCGAGCACGCGGCAGCAGCCCGCGCTCGGGCGCTCGGCCTTGCGGCCACCTGAGTACGCGGCGGTAACGACCACCGGAGCGTGCGGTGGGCATCTGGCGGTACTCCGACGGGGCGGACGTCGCCCCCCGGCGCGCCGAGCAGACGGACCTCGCGGATCACCGCGCACGCCGACATGCCGACGCCAGAGCGCCCGCACTCAGCCCGCCCCCGAACAGACGGAAGCGGCGGCCCCCGAAGACGCCGTCACAGCAGGGCACCAGAGCGCCCGGTCTCAACCGCCCGCGCAGACGAACCCAGCCGGCCCCGGACACGCGGACAACGGCACACGCCGAACAGACGGGTCACTGCCGGCACCCGAGCCCGCTGACATGGCCGGCACCCGAGCACCCGGGGCCGACACGCCCGAACAGACGGACTCAGCGGCCAGGAACGCACCGCAGCCGACGCCAGGGCGCCCCGGCAGACGGACTCAGGGCACCTTCAGCCGGCGTGCTCGTTCCGTGGGCCGGGTGGCTGCGCTCAGCAGCTCTTCTTCGTGTCGGTGGACGCCGACTGCGGCGCGGTCAGGGCGGCCAGCGCCCGGTCGGCGGCCGGCTTCTTCGCCAGTTCCTTGAAGCCGTTGCCGATGATGAGATCCACCGCCGCGCCCTTGCGGGCCCGGTCCGCGCTGCGCTCGGCGCCGGGCAGCTGGGTGGCGAGCACCGGCAGCGCGGTGTTCAGCGCCGAGGTGGGCCCGATCAGCAGCCCTGTGCCCTTCACCTTCTTGTCCCACTGCTTCGGCGCGTTGCCCACCTCGCCGATTCTGAAGCCACGTTTCTTCAGCTCGTCGGCGGTCTTCTTGGCGAGACCGCTGCGGGTCGTGGCGTTGAGCACGTTGACGGTGACGGCGCCGGGCTTCGGCAGGGCCACTGCCGCGGCCGCGCTGGGCGAGGGGCTCGCCTTGGTGGCGCAGCCCGCCTTGGTGCCGGCGGCCGACGCGCTGTCGCCGCCGCCCGTGAAGACATCGACCAGTTGGAGGGTTCCCCAGCTCAGAACGCCGATCACGACGACGGACCCGGTGACGACGAGTACGAGCCTGCCGCGCCGACGGGGTGGACGCATCCGTGGGTACTTGTCCCCCGTGATCCGGTACTGGCCGCCCATGCCAGGGGGAGTCAGCATGCTCATGAGCGCAGCGTAGTGCGCCGGGGCGGCTCTGCCTACTAGATGATCATTGGACGCCGCTCAGGAGAACCCGAAAGGGCCAAGCCGTGACCGGCCGGTGCCGCCGTGGGAGCCCGCGCGGTCGGTCAGTCCAGTTCCAGGACACGCGCGTGGAGCACCTGGCGCTGCTGGAGCGCCGCACGCACCGCGCGGTGCAGGCCGTCCTCCAGGTAGAGATCGCCCTGCCACTTCACGACGTGCGCGAAGAGGTCACCGTAGAAGGTGGAGTCCTCGGCGAGGAGGGTCTCCAGGTCGAGCTGCTGCTTGGTCGTCACGAGCTGATCGAGGCGGACCGGGCGCGGCGCGACGTCCGCCCACTGCCGGGTGCTGTCCCGGCCATGGTCGGGGTACGGCCGGCCGTTTCCGATGCGCTTGAAGATCACACGGAAAGCCTACCGGTCAAGACGTTCCGGGCGCAGCCATGGAGAGGGAGTGCAACGCTGGAAAAGATGCGGCAATTCGGGTGAAACGGAACAGAGGTCTGACATGAGTGACAGCGAGACCGTGCCCGCGGCCATCCACCCCGAGGCCCCCGGCGGCGCTCCCGCCCTCCCGCAGGAGGCCCTGAGGATCGCCGCCGGGTACGCGTTCGGCGGGCCCGCGCTGGATCTGGGGGCCCTGCTCTGGGACGGCCGGTGCCTGCCCGACGCCCAGGTCCGCATCCCGTTGCCGATGCTCACCCGGCACGGCCTGGTCGCGGGCGCCACCGGAACCGGCAAGACGAAGACGCTGCAGCTGATCGCCGAGCAGCTCTCCGCGCAGGGCGTCCCGGTCTTCCTGGCCGACATCAAGGGCGACGTGTCGGGCGTCTCGGCGCCGGGCCTGCCGAACGACAAGATCCGCTCCCGCGCCGCCGAGGTGCACCAGCAGTGGACGGCGACCGGCTTCCCGGCCCAGTTCTACGCCCTCGGCGGCATCGGCCAGGGCGTCCCGCTGCGCGCCACCGTCACCAGCTTCGGCCCGGTCCTGCTCGCCAAGGTCCTCCAGCTCAACCAGACCCAGGAACAGTCCCTCGGCCTGATCTTCCACTACGCCGACACCAAGGGCCTGGAGCTGATCGACCTCAAGGACCTGCGCGCGGTCGTCGCCTTCCTCACCTCCGACGAGGGCAGGGCCGAGCTGAAGGCCATCGGGGGTCTGTCCACCGCCACCGCCGGGGTGATCCTGCGTGCCCTGACCACCTTCGAGGCGCAGGGGATGGGCCCCTTCTTCGGAGAGCCGGAGTTCGACACGGCGGAACTGCTGCGCACGGCGGAGGACGGGCGGGGCATGGTGTCGGTCCTGGAACTGCCGGCCGTACAGGACAGGCCGCAGCTCTTCTCGACATTCCTGATGTGGCTGCTCGCCGACCTGTTCCACGACCTCCCCGAGGTCGGCGACGTCGAGCGACCCAAGCTGGTCTTCTTCTTCGACGAGGCGCATCTGCTCTTCAACGGCGCGTCGAAGGCGTTCCTGGACTCGATCACGCGGACCGTGCGGCTCGTTCGCTCGAAAGGGGTCGGCGTCTTCTTCGTCACCCAGACCCCGAAGGACGTGCCCGGTGACGTCCTCGCGCAGCTCGGCAACCGCGTCCAGCACGCGCTGCGCGCCTTCACCCCGGACGACCAGAAGGCCCTCAAGGCGACGGTCAGGACGTTCCCCGACTCCGGCTACGACCTCGAAGAGCTCCTCACCGGCCTCGGTACCGGCGAGGCGGTGGTCACGGTCCTCAGCGAGAGGGGCGCCCCGACGCCGGTCGCCGCGACCCGGCTGCGCGCGCCGGAGTCACTGATGGGCCCGATCGACGCGACCGCGCTGAACGGGGCGGTGACGTCCTCGCCGCTGTTCGGCCGCTACGCACAGGCGGTGGATCGGGAGTCGGCGTACGAGAGGCTGGAGGCCGCGAAGGCCCGACGGCCCACGCCGGAGGCCGAGCCGGAGCCGCGGGCGGCGAAGGGTGCGCCGCGGCGGGAGGAGTCCGTCGTGGAGCAGGTCGTCGGCAGCGGCATGTTCAAGTCCCTGGCCCGTTCGATCGGCACCCAGATCGGGCGCGAGATCACCCGCTCGATCTTCGGGACGGCGCGGCGGAGGCGGTAGGGCCCGCCTCCGCCCACGGCTCAGCGGTCCCGCTTCTTCGGCGGCCGCTGCGGCTGCTTGGTGTCCTTGAGTTCCGTCTTCGGTTCGTTGCGGATGGCCTCAGCGCGAACGAGTGCGCGCAGAACGGCGTAGGGATCCGAGGGCATGGCTGTGACTCCTTGCGTCGTACCGACTGACCTGGGGGAACCACAGGGCGGTCAGCAGCGCAGGACCACCGAGCGCAGGGTCCGCAGCGGGTACGGCGGCCCGGTCGGCGCGTGCGCCGGGTGGGCCTGCGTGATCTGCTCCTGCGGGGTGGCCGACCGCATCGGCCGCTGCGCCACCACGGGCCGGTGCCCGGCTCGCCCCGGCGGCCGCAGGGCCGTGTCGAGCACGTCGACCTCGACCGCCTCCCCCGCGACGACGGCGACGGGTCCCGCCGCCGTCTGTGCGTGCGCCACCGGCAGCAGCAGCACGAGCAACAGCACGAGCAGCCGGGGCCAGGCGCGTCGGCGCACGGCGCGGCGGGACTGCTGGGGCGTGCTCACAGCAGGTCATCTCCCCGGCCGTTGTACGACGTCCATCGCATGGCGGGCGGAATCCGCCCGCTCGGCGTAGGGATGAGCCGGGCGGCGGCACCGGTGAGGCTGGGCGATGCACCGGGCACTCGCCCCGAGGCGGTACCGGGGAAGCCCGACACGGCGGCGCCTCGCCCCGAGACCGCGGTCAGGCACGGCGACCTGCCGGGGAGGCGTGGCAAGGCTCCGGTGGTCTGAGGCACGGTGCCACCGACGCGCGGCGACCTGCCCGTGGCGGGAGGTGTCCCACCGGGGGAGCGCGGTGGGCCGGCGATCGAGCGCGGCGGCGTACCGGGCAGGTGCGCCGAGGCCGCGGTCAGGCAGCGTCGGGTGGTGGGGCGGGGGCGCGGGGCCGGGCGGTGGGGGGATATGCCGGGGAGGGGCGGCGGTGCGCAGGCGGTCGTGGGCACGGGCGTCACACCTCGCGCGGGACCTGGCGGGCGCGGCCCCGGATGCGCAGCGCCGTCGCGATCTCGACCGCGCCCACCACGACGAGCCAGCACCCGCCGACCACCGTCAGGACGGCGACCGACTCGAACGGCGAGACGATCAGGACGACGCCGGCGAGGACGCTGACGATGCCGAGGACGATCTGCCAGCCGCGCGCGGGCATCGCGGGGTCGGAGGCGGCGGCCAGTGTCTGGGTGATCCCGCGGAACAGCCAGCCGATCCCGATCCACAGCGCGAGCAGCAGGATCGACTGCATGGCGCCGCGGAAGCAGAACAGCCCCAGCAGGATGCACAGCGCGCCGCTGATGAACGCCAGCACGCGCAGCGCCGTCGTCTTGTGCGTGCCGAAGGCGGAGACGAGCTGGAGGACGCCGCTGACGAGGAGGTAGAGACCGAAGAGGACACCGGCGGCGACCAGCGAGGCGCCGGGCCAGATCAGGACGAGGACGCCCAGGATCAGCGACGCGATGCCGGTGACGAGGACCGCCTGCCAGGCCGCCTTGGACAGCATGTGCAGCGGGCCCTCGAAGGGCGGTTCGGGACCCTCGTGGGGCGGTCTCGGCGCGCGCGGGTCACGCGTGGCGTGCACGTGCCGGTCGTCGAACTCCGCTCCCCGCGGGGATCCGCTCGGTGGCTCGGTCATGCTCCATGCTGGGAACGCGACCGAGCCCGGCGCACGCCGGAACGGGCCAGAAGAATGACGCGCGGGCCTACTTCTTCGCGGCCTTGGCCGCCTTCGCCGCCGCCTTGATCTCCTGCTTGTGCGCCCGCACCTTAGCGAGCGACTCGGGCCCGGTGATGTCGGCGACGGACCGGAAGGCCTGCGGCGGACCGTAGTCGCCCGCGGCCTCCCGCCACCCCTGCGGGGTCACGCCGAACTGCTTGCCGAGCAGCGCGAGGAAGATCTGTGCCTTCTGCTTGCCGAACCCTGGCAGTTCCTGAAGCCGCTTCAGCAGTTCCCGCCCGTCGCCGACGCCCTCCCAGACGGCGCTCGGGTCACCGTCGTAGTGCTCGACGAGGTACTGGCACAGCTGCTGGATCCGCTGGGCCATCGACCCGGGGTAACGGTGCACGGCCGGCTTCTCGGAGAGCAGCGCGGCGAACGCCTCCGGGTCGTACGCGGCGATCTCCTGCGCGTCCAGGTCGTCCGAGCCCATCCGGCCGGCGATGGTCGCGGGCCCCTTGAACGCCCACTCCATCGGGATCTGCTGATCCAGCAGCATCCCGATCAGCGCGGCGAGCGGGGAGCGCCCGAGCAGTTCGTCGGCCTCGGGGTCCTGTGCGAGGTGAAGTGTGACGTCCATGGACCGATGATCCCGCGCCGGCCGTCGGGCCGCCTCCTCGTGCCCGGTCTCCGTTCAGCGTGCCGTTGGTCCTCAAATACGACGTGAAGCTACACTCGCCGCCGGCAAACAGGCGTTCCATACGGGCACAGCAGGCGCAGGGGAGGCCGCGGTGGCGGTGAATTCGAAGAAGATCGCCGTCTATGTACTCGTGGTCTTCGCGCTCTACGTGATCATCACCGATCCCGCCAAGGCCGCGGACTACGTCCAGATAGGGTTCGAGGGCATATCGGACGCCGCCCAGGCCATCGGCGACTTCATGACCTGGATCGCCAACGGAGGAGAGTGATGATCCGCCACCTGGTCCTCTTCAAGCTCGACGAGGGCGTCGAGCGCGACGACCGCCGCGTGGTCGAGGGCGTGGAGGCCTTCCGCGCGCTGGACGGCAGGATCGACGAGATCCGCTCCTGGGAGCTCGGCTGGAACTTCAGCGACCGGCCCATCGCCCACGACTTCGCCATCAACTCCTCGTTCGACGACAGGGCCGCCCTGGGCCTGTACCTGGAGCACCCGGCCCACCGGGCGGGCGTCGCGTTGTGGCGGGAGTTCGCCACCTGGGTGATCGCGGACTACGAGTTCTAGACCCACGGCCACGAGCCCCCCGCGGTAACAGCGGGGGGCTCACATGCGTCTTATGCCCCAACTTGCCCTCAACACGGCATTATGCGGTGCTTGCACACAGTGCACATGTCTTGTGATGCTATGACCGCTTTTGACGGATGAGTTGATGGATCACGAGGTGGAGTTGACCGTGCCGGCCAGTACTGCGCCTCAAGCCCCGCCCCAGGAGACACCCGCGCCAGAAGCAGCCGCCCCGGAGACGCCCGCCCCAGAAGCAGCCGCCCCGGAGACGCCCGCCCTCGAACCCGCGCCCCAGCGCAGCAGCCGGGGCGCCGACACCCGGGCACTCACCCAGGTGCTCTTCGGCCAGCTCAAGACGCTGGAGCCGGGCACACAGGAACACACCCGGGTGCGTGGGGCGCTCATCGAGGCCAACCTCCCGCTGGTGCGCTACGCGGCCGCCCGCTTCCGCTCCCGCAACGAGCCCATGGAGGACGTCGTCCAGGTCGGCACCATCGGCCTGATCAACGCCATCGACCGCTTCGACCCCGACCGGGGTGTGCAGTTCCCGACCTTCGCGATGCCCACCGTCGTCGGCGAGATCAAGCGGTACTTCCGGGACAACGTCCGCACCGTCCACGTACCGCGCCGGCTGCACGAGCTGTGGGTGCAGGTGAACAGCGCCACCGAGGACCTGACCACCGCGTTCGGGCGCTCCCCGACCACCGCCGAGATCGCCGAGCGGCTGCGCATCACCGAGGAGGAGGTGCTGTCCTGCATCGAGGCCGGGCGCTCGTACCACGCCACCTCGCTGGAGGCGGCCCAGGAGGGCGACGGACTGCCCGGACTGCTCGACCGGCTCGGCTACGAGGACCCGGCCCTGGACGGCGTGGAGCACCGCGACCTCGTACGGCATCTGCTCGTCCAGCTCCCCGAGCGCGAGCAGCGGATCCTGCTGCTGCGTTACTACAGCAATCTGACGCAGTCCCAGATCAGTGCCGAACTCGGCGTCTCCCAGATGCACGTCTCCCGGCTGCTCGCGCGCAGCTTCCAGCGTCTGCGCTCGGCGAACCGCATCGACGCGTAACTCCTGAACCCCGTCCGACGCAAGAGCGAACAGGGTCACCGCGCAGCCGCGAATCGAACCGGCGCACAACCGAAAGCGGGCTCGACGCGTCACCGTGGAGAGCGAATCGCTCACCAGGCACTTTGGCGGCGTTTCCGTCCCGAATACCCGTCAGACCCCCTTCTGCCAGCGGGTATTCGCATCTCGCATGTCGACATGTCACTACAGCGCGTTGCCGACATGTGACATTCTGCGGGAAGCGCGTTTGCCGGTGCCCCGGCGCCGGTATTCAGGTGAAGGCTGCGCTCCGCAACGAGGAGCGTTCGCCGCGACCGTCCCGCGACCCAAAGGGGGTGGCATGTCCGCAGACCAGGGCAGCTCGAAGGTGCTGACGCTCACCAAGAGCGAGACAGCGCCCGAGGCGCTCGACGCGCACGACGCGCTCGACCCCATCGATGACGTCTCGGCCCTGGCGGCCGCACCGGCCCCGGCCCTCGCGGCCGCGGATGTTCCGGCCCCGCAGGCCTCCGCGGACCTCGACACCCGCACCCTGTCCCGCTCCCTGTTCCTGCGGCTCGCCGCACTCGGGGAGGACAGCCCGGAGCGCGCCTACGTCCGGGACACCCTGATCGAGCTCAACCTCCCGCTCGTGCGCTACGCCGCGGCGCGTTTCCGCTCCCGCAACGAGCCGATGGAGGACATCGTCCAGGTCGGCACGATCGGCCTGATCAAGGCCATCGACCGGTTCGACTGCGAACGCGGCGTGGAGTTCCCGACGTTCGCGATGCCGACCGTCGTCGGCGAGATCAAGCGGTTCTTCCGCGACACCTCCTGGTCGGTGCGGGTGCCGCGCCGGCTCCAGGAACTGCGCCTGGCCCTGACGAAGGCCAGCGACGAGCTGTCCCAGAAGCTGGACCGCTCCCCGACGGTCACCGAACTCGCCACGGTGCTCGGCGTGTCCGAGGAGGACGTGGTCGACGGCCTCGCGGTCGGCAACGCCTACACCGCCTCGTCGCTGGACTCCCCGGCCCCCGAGGACGACGGCGGCGAGGGCTCGCTGGCCGACCGCCTCGGCTACGAGGACACCGCGCTGGAGGGCGTGGAGTACCGCGAGTCGCTGAAGCCGCTGCTGGCCAAGCTCCCGCCCCGTGAGCGGCGGATCATCATGCTGCGCTTCTTCGCCAACATGACCCAGTCGCAGATCGGCGAGGAGGTCGGCATCTCCCAGATGCACGTCTCCCGCCTGCTCACCCGCACGCTGGCACAGCTGCGCGAGGGCCTCATCTCCGACTGAGTTCTTCTTTTCTGACGCAGCGTCAGTCACACTGGCGCGATGCGTGGGGCATGGAGCGCGTTCAGCACACAGTCGCCTCGCCGCCGTGGTGCCCTGCTGGGTGCCGCGGCGGCCCTCGTGTGCACCGGCTGCCTACTGGCCGCGTGCGGCAGCGGGGGCGGCGACGACGGCTACGTCGCGGTCGGCGCCGCGGGCGGCCCACCCCGGGCGGCCGGGACCGGGGGCGCACCGCCGGGCAAGGTCACGCTGGTTCCGCTCGACGGGACCCGCGTGCCCGGCGGGACGGCGGAGGGGCGCAACTCACCGGACAACTCGCCGGGAAGTTCGCGGGATTCGGCCCCCGCGGCCGACGCGACCCCGGGGCAGCGGCCGCCGGGCGAGGTCCCACCGCCCCTGAAAGACGCCCCCACCCCGGCGGACGAAGGCAGCACGGCGCCCCCCTTCGGCGACGGCACGGATCCCGGCAGTACGACGACGGACCCACCGCCTCCGGCCCCCACGCGCCCGGAGAGTCCCACGCCGGGCCCCGGCCGGCCGGCTCCTGCCGGACCCGCCGAGATGAGCATGGGCACGCCCGTGCGCGCGCCCGCGGACAAGCGGTGGTGCGAGCAGGTGACCGTCACCTTCCACAACACCGGCGACAGCGCCGTGCGTTCGGGCACGGTCACCTTCGGCACGCACATCATCGGCGCGCTCGGCATCGACTGGGGGACGATCGAGTCGACCGAAGCACTCCCAGCGCCGATCGCGGCCGGCGCGCGGAAGGAACAGACCTGGACCGTGTGCGTGGACGCCTGGCGGGTGCCGCTCGGCATGCACGTCGAGACGCGGGACGTCTCGGTCCGATGGGAGTGACGGGGCGGTTACTTCAGCGCGAGCCAGGCGACCGCGGCGACGATGGCGACGGCCGCCACGATGCCGACGATCAGACCGATGCGCGGGCCGGCCGGCGCGGCCGCCTGCTGCCTGCCCTGCGGGGCCTCGTCGACGAAGGCACGGAACATCTGGGTGTTGCCTGCGGGGTCGGGGTTGCCCTGGGGACCCGGGTTGTTAGCCATGCCCCGAGACCCTAGCGAAAACGCCTGACGGGCCCAAGTGGGGGTCGGACAGGGCCCGACCTGCACGTTTACGGTCGCAATACTTGCCTTTGCCAAGTTTTTATGGCTGTACCCCCGATTTAGTTTGCCTGCGGCAACCAACTTTTCTATGGTTGCTCTAAGCAACTGAACTGGGAGAGGTCATGGCAGAGCGGGCGCAGTACGAGGAACTGGCGCGTCAGTTCAGCGCCTTCGGGGCCGTGAAACGGGAGATGGGGCGGATCCTGCCGTCCGAGTGCCCGAGCGGCTCCGCCGCCGTCCTCACGCTGCTCGGCAGGTACGGCGACATGCGGCTGAGCAGGCTCGCCGAGCTGCTCAGCGTCGACATGTCGGTCACCAGCCGCCATGTCGCGCACGTGGCCGGACGGGGCTGGATCGAACGCCTGCCGGACCCGGCGGACAAGCGCTCCCGCATCCTGCACCTGACCCCCAGCGGCCTGGACCAGCTCGACGAGCTGTCCCGGCGGACCACACACCTGCTCGCCCAGCGACTGAGCGACTGGAGCGACGACGAGGTCGGCCGGCTCATCCAGCTCATGACCCGGCTCCGGGCGAGCTTCGACGACTGCACCCGTACACCCGCAAACACGTAGGAGAAAAGGAAGCCCATGGCAACAACCACACCAGCCGGTGTGCGGGCCCACGCCAAGCACGGAGGTGGCGCCCACGGCTCGCACGGCTCCGGCGCCCCGATGACGCACCGGCAGATCATGGAGGCGCTGACCGGACTGCTGCTCGGCATGTTCGTCGCGATCCTGTCCTCGACGATCGTCTCCAACGCCCTGCCCGACATCATCCAGGACCTCGGCGGCGGCCAGAGCGCCTACACCTGGGTGGTCACCGCGTCGCTGCTGGCGATGACCGCGTCCACCCCGCTCTGGGGCAAGCTCGCGGACCTCTTCTCCAAGAAGCTGCTGATCCAGCTGGCCCTGGTGGTCTTCATGCTGGGTTCGGCGGCGGCCGGTCTGTCGCAGAATCCGGCGATGCTGATCACTTTCCGCGCGGTGCAGGGCATCGGCATGGGCGGCCTGTCCTCACTGGCGCAGATCATCCTCGCGGCGATGATCTCCCCGCGTGAGCGCGGACGCTACAACGGCTACCTCGGCGCCACCTTCGCCACCGCCATGGTCGGCGGACCGCTCATCGGCGGTGTCATCACCGACACCGACTGGCTCGGCTGGCGCTGGTGCTTCTACGTCGGCGTCCCCTTCGCCGTCATAGCCCTGATAGTCCTCCAGCGCACCCTGCACCTGCCGGTCGTCAAGCGGCGGGTCAAGGTCGACTGGGCGGGCGCCTTCTTCATCACCGCCGCGGTCTGCCTGCTGCTGGTCTGGGTGACCTTCGCCGGTGACAAGTACGACTGGGTGTCCTGGCAGACGTACGCCCTGGTCGGCGGCACGGTCGCGCTGCTCGCGATCTTCCTGCTGATCGAGACGAAGGCCTCGGAGCCGATCGTGCCGCTGCGGCTGTTCCGCAACCGCACCATCACGCTGGCCTCGCTCGCCTCGCTGTTCGTCGGTATCGCGATGTTCGCCGGCACCATCTTCTTCAGCCAGTACTTCCAGCTGGCCCGCGACCAGTCGCCGACGATGTCCGGCGTCCTGACCATCCCGCTGATCGGCGGTCTGTTCCTCTCCTCCACCGTCTCCGGCCAGGTCATCACCCGCACCGGGCGCTGGAAGGCGTGGCTGCTGGCCGGCGGTGTGCTGGTGACCGGCGGACTCGGCCTGCTCGGCACGATCCGGTACGACACCGAGTACTGGCACGTGGCGGTCTACATGGCGCTGCTCGGCCTCGGCGTCGGCATGATGATGCAGAACCTCGTGCTCGCCACGCAGAACCAGGTGGCCCCGAGCGACCTGGGCGCCGCCAGCTCGGTGGTCAACTTCTTCCGCTCCCTCGGTGGCGCCGTCGGCGTCTCCGCGCTGGGCGCGGTGCTGACCCACCGCATCACGGACTACGTCGAGGAGGGCGCGTCCGCCCTCGACCCGAAGTCGGCCGCCGCGCTCGCAGGTTCCCATTCCAGCGGCAGCATCCCGGACCTGGACGCCCTGCCCGGCCCGCTCCGCACCCTGTTCGAGAGCGCCTACGGCCACGGCATCGCGGACGTCTTCCTCTACGCCGCGCCGGTCGCGCTGCTCGCGCTGGTGTGCGCGCTGTTCATCAAGGAGGTCCCGCTGAGGACCAAGGGCGCGCTGGCGCAGGCCGCCGACGACGAGGTCCCGGCCCAGGCCGCCGCTCCGGCCGGTCAGCCGCTCCCGAGCCGGCCGGTCCTGGCGGACACCGAGGCCGGTCCCGACGGCACCCAGCGGCTCGCGGCCGCCGTCGCCCTGGCCACCGAACCGCCGGTCCCCGGCGGTATCCCGGTCCGCGGTCATGTCCGCGGCGCCGAGAACGCGCCGGTCCCGCAGGCCGCCGTCACGCTGATCTCCCTCTCGGGCCGTCAGCTCGGCCGGTCGGTCGCGCAGGCCGACGGCTCCTACGCGGTGGACGCGCCGGGCACGGGTTCGTACGTCCTGATCGCCTCCGCCGACGGCTTCCAGCCGCAGGCCTCCACCGTGGTCGTGGGCGGGGAGCCGGTGTCGTACGACATCCTGCTCAGCGGCACCAGCGGGCTGACCGGTGTGGTGCGGGCCGCCGGGAACGCGCTGCCGGTGAAGGACGCGATGGTGATCGTCACCGATGTGCGCGGTGACCTGCTGGCCAGCCAGACCACCGGGGAGCAGGGCGAGTTCGGCTTCGCCGAGCTGGTGCCCGGGCCCGTGACGGTCGCCGTCAACGCGGCCGGGTTCCGGCCACGCGCGCTGCCCGTCGAGGTGGGCGGCACCGGCGTCACCCGGGTCGAGGTCGACCTGGACGCGGGGGCCCAGCTGCAGGGGGTCGTACGGGCGCCGCACGGGCCGCTGGCCGACGCGCGCGTGACGCTGGTGGACGCGGCCGGAAACGTCGTCGGCACCGCGACCACCGGGACGGACGGGGCGTACGCCTTCACCGACCTGAACGGCGGCGACTACACGGTGATCGCGACCGGCTACCCGCCGGTGGCGACCGCGCTGACCGTCACCGGCACCGGCGCCGACGGGCACGACATCGAACTCGCCCACCCCGGCGAGTAGTTCCAAGAGGATCAGATCCGGCCCGTGGCGGGTGCCCGTCACGGGCCGGTTCCAGTACAGGGAGTTACGAAGGACATGGGACTGACCGCGAGGATCCGCACCCGGGACGGATGGGCCGTGTCGCACGCGGTCGTCACCGTGACGGACGCGAGGGGCACGCAGGTGCTGCGGGCCGAGGCGGACGCCGAGGGCGCGGTGCGGGACGCGACGCCGCTGGAGCCGGGGGCGTACACCGTCGTCGTCACGGCGGTCGGGTACGTGCCCGCCGCCGCCAGCGCGATCGTCACCGCGAGCGGGCGGGCCGAGGTCGGCGCGGTGACGCTGTCCCGGCAGGGCGGGGCGGAGCTGCCGCCGCCGGGGCCGTGGACCATCGACCCGGCGCACTCCGCGGTGGCGGCCGTCGCGCAGCACCTGGGGATCTCCAGCGTGCGCGGCCGGTTCACGGACTTCACCGGCACGATCGAGATCGCCCCGGACGACATCACCAAGTCCCGCGTCACAGCGGCCATCCGGGCCGCGACCATCGACACCGGCAACGGCATGCGGGACCAGCATCTGCGCTCCCCCGACTTCCTGGACGTCGAGCGGCACCCGCGGATCACCTACCGGTCGACGGGCCTCACGGCGGCCGGTGCCGACCGCTGGACGGTGCACGGCGAACTCGCCCTGCACGGCGTCGTCCGCCCGGTCGACCTCGACCTCGCCTACCTGGGCACCGGCGCCGACCCGTGGGGCGGCACCCGGGCCGCGTTCCGCGCCACGACCGAACTACGGCGCGAGGACTTCGCCATGCACTACAACCAGGTCGTGCAGGCGGGCATCGCCGCCATCGGCACGACGCTCAAGGTGGAACTGGACGTGCAGGCGGTGCAGGGGGAGTCCCTGCCGACGGCGTGAGCCGGCTCCGGCTCACGCCGGGGGGTGCGCGTCCACGAGCCGGCGGGCGAGGTCGCGCAGCTTGATGTTCTCCCGCTGGGAGGCGCGCACGAGGCTCTCGAAGGCCTCCCCCGCGTCCATGTTCATCCGTTCCATCAGGATCCCGGTGGCCTGCCCGATCAGGTCGCGGGTGCGCATGGCCTCGGTGAGCTGCTCGCGCACCGTCGCGGAGTCCAGGGCGATGCTGACGTGCGCGGTGAACAGGCGGCCGATCCGGGTCGCCACGTCGTCGAACACGTGCGGCTTGCGGGCGTAGGCGGTGAGCACGGTCAGGCTGCGTCTGTCGGCCCGCAGCCGCAGCGCCAGCGCCGAGCGCAGCCCGAGGCCGGCCGGACCGTCGCCGCCCTCCTCGGCCTCGCTGTCGGCGAGCCGGACCACGGGGGCGTTCCACAGCCGGGTCCAGTACGGCGGCCGGGCGCCGTCGCTGCTGAACGCCTCGACGGCGCGGACCGGCTCGTCGCTCCAGGCCACCGTGCGACGGTCGCCGTCCCGTTCGATCACGGAGATCGCGGCGTACTCGGCGCCCGGCAGCAGCCGCACCGCGAGCCGCACGGCGGTGGTCAGGGTGGTGTCCGGAGTGAGCGTCTCGTGCAGCTGCTGCGCGGCCACCGTCAGCGCTTCGGCCAGCTCGAAACCAGCTGGAAAACGGTGCAAACCAGAAAACTCGGACGCAGTCACCACGAACCTCTTCAGCGAGCGCGGCCACAAAAGACCGTGCGCAGGAGAGCTCCGCAGCACATTCCCGACTGCGAGCACAGGACGGACAGCACTTTATCTGCTCCGTTGCACTGAGGTGACGCCCGGCTGACGGTCTTTCCGGACACCTTTGAACGGGGCCGCGGGCGTGATGGAATGGGCCGACGGGTCAGGAAGCGGCCTCTTCGGAATTCGGAACCGGACGATCGTCTGCCGTCTGCCATATGCCGTCTGCCAGGTGAGTGCCGTGACCCCCTTCCCGACCCCGTGCCGGGTGCGCGACCTGCCGGGCTGCACCCTGCTCACCCTGCCCACCGAGATCGACCTCGGCAACGGCGCCGCCCTGTACGCGGCGTCGGCCGCCGCCGCCGACGCCCGCGCCGGCGAGCTGCGGCTGCTGGTGCTCGACTTCAGCGGCACCGAGTTCATGGACTCCCAGGGCGCCCGCCTCGTCGCGGACGTCCGCCACCATCTGCCGCCGCACGTCCAGCTCCGCGTGGTGGCGACCCCCGACGGCGTACCGAGCCGGGTCCTGGAGGTGACCGGCGTCCGGCGGGACGTACCGGTGTACGCCGGCCTGGCGGAGGCGCTCGCCGCGTGAACGTACCCCCGGCAGGGTCAGCCTCGGTGGACCCCGCTCCCCCTAGGCTGCCGTCCATGGCACCGAACATCGCGACCAACACCCGCGTCTCGCTCGACGAGCTCCTGGACTTCGTACGTCCCCGCCATCACGCCCTGCTGCTCACCCGCCGCGCCGACGGCGACCCCCAGGCGTCCCCGCTGACCTGCGGGGTCGACGACTCGGGCCGGATCGTCATGTCCACCTACCCGGAGCGGGCCAAGACCCGCAACGCCAGGCGGGACCCGCGCGTCAGCCTCGTCGTCCTCAGCGACGACTGGAACGGGCCCTGGGTACAGATCGACGGCACCGCCGAGGTGATCGACACCCCCGACTCCGTGGAACCGCTCGTGGAGTACTACCGGAACATCGCCGGGGAGCACCCGGACTGGGCCGAGTACCGGCAGGCCATGGTGAAGCAGGGCAAGTCGATCATCCGGGTGACACCGCAGCGGTGGGGCCCGGTGGCGACGGGGGGCTTCCCGGCGCGGTTGGTCGAGGGCGACTAGTCAGCCCCGTTCGACCATGGCTTCGATCCCGGCCACCAGCAGGTCCAGGGCGAAGACGAAGTCCCGGTCCATCATCTCCGCGACCGTGTCGCCGCCGCGGGCCGCCATGAGGTTCCGGGACTCCTCGATGACCTCGGCGGTCTCCGGCACCTCGCTCACCGAGCTCATGGCCTCCTGGAAGTAGTCGTCCGGGGACATGCCGGTCTCGGCGGCGCGGGCGAAGAAGTGGCCCTCGATGGTGCCGTAGCCGTAGACGAACTGGAAGACGGCCGAGATGGCGCCCGTCACGCCGCGCGCCGGCAGCCCGGCGCCGCGGATCACGCGCTGGACCACGCGGGAGAACGCGAGGTGGTTCGGCCCGATGTTGAGGTACGTCCCCGCGAGCGGCGACAGCCAGGGGTGGCGCACCAGCAGCGCCCGGTACTCGGTGGCGAGTGCGCGCAGTTGGTCGCGCCAGTCCTCGGCGGCGTCCGGGTCGGGCAGCCGCAGCTCGCCGAAGGCGGCGTCCAGGGCGAGTTCGAGGAGGTCGTCCTTGGTGTCGACGTACCAGTAGACGGACATCGCCGTGACGCTCAACTCGGTGGCCAGCCGCCGCATCGAGAACTTGGCGAGCCCCTCGGCGTCCAGCAGCCGCACGGTCACCTCGGTGATCCGCTGCCGGTCGAGGCCCGACGGCTGACCGCCCCGGCCGCCACTGCGGCGCGTCCTCTCCTCCAGCCAGACGCTGGTCCGCGCCGCCCGCCCAGCAGCTGCCTTCGTCATCGGCGCACCTTCCTCGACAGTGGTCCCCGCTCACAAGGCTAGGCCGCGCCGCCCCCGAAGGGGCACGGGCTCTCAGGCGTCCGCCGGCTCCTCGCGCTCCGCCGGGTCCTCCCGCTCCGCCCGTTCGGTCTGCTCCCCCCGCTCCCCTCGCTCCGCCCGCTTGAGCAACGCGGCCGCCAGGAGCCCGCCCAGCAGCACGGCCACCGAACCGACCAGCAGGCTGGCCCGCAGCCCGGACGAGAACGCGTCGGTGATCTCCTGCCGCTCCGCCGACGACCCCGCCGAGGCCAGCGCGGCCGGCAGCGACGTCGCGGCGACCGGAACGAGCGCGGCGAACCGGGAGTTGAGCACGGCGCCGAGGACCGCGACGCCCAGGCCGTTGCCGAACTCCGCGAGCGTGCCGTTGATCCCGGCGCCCATCCCGGCCTTGGCGGGCGGAATCGCGCTCATGATGGCGTGCGCCATCGCGGGGTTGGCGATGGCGCAGCCCACGCCGATCAGCACCAGCCCCAGCAGCGTCCCGGCGTACCCCTCGGAGGCCAGCGTCGCGATCGACACGAGCCCGCCCGACATCATCACCATGCCGAGCCCGATGGCGACCGGCGTACCGAGTTCGACCATCCACTTCGCCGACAGCCCCGAGAAGTTGAGCAGCACCACGACGAGGGCGAGCGGCGCCGTCCGCAGGCCGGCCTCCAGCGGCTCGTACCCGAGCACGAACTGGAGATGCTGCGTGAGCAGGAACAGCGCGCCGCCCATGCCGAAGGTGATCAGCACCGCACCGGCCACCGCGCCCGTGAACCGCTGGTCCCGGAAGAAGTGCAGATCGAGCATCGGGTACGGAATCCTGCTCTCCCACCAGGCGAACAGCGCGAGCACGACCACCGCGACGCCCCCACCGGCCAGCACCTGGCCCGACGTCCACCCGTGCTCCGGCCCGGAGATGATCGCGAACACCAGCGAGGCCATGCCGATCGTGGAGAGCAGCGCACCGAGCAGGTCGGGCCGGTCGCCCCGAGGGTTCTTCGACTCGGGCACCAGCGCCACCACCGCGACCAGGCCGACCGCCACGACCGGCAGGTTGATCAGGAAGATCGCGCCCCACCAGAAGTGGTCCAGCATGAACCCGCCGATCAGCGGACCCGTCGCGAAGCCCAGCGCGTTGACGGCGCTCCAGATGCCGATCGCCTTGGGGTGCTCCTCGGGCGCGAAGATCTGCATCGCCACGGCGAGGGTGGTGGTCAGCAGCAGCGCGCCACCGACGCCCATCCCGGCCCGTGCGGCGATCAGCTGTCCGGTGGTGTCCGCGACACCGGCCACCAGCGAGCCGACCCCGAACAGCGCCAGACCGGCGATCAGCATCTTCTTGCGGCCGTAGCGGTCGGCGGCGCCGCCCGCGCTGAGCAGCAGACCCGACTGCACGAGCGAGTAGGCGTTGATCATCCACTGGATGTCGGAGGTGGCCGCGTCCAGCTCCTGGGTCAGGGAGGGGATCGCCACGTTCAGCACGGTGTTGTCCAGCAGCACGGTGAGCTGCGCGAGGCAGATCACCCCGAGGATCAGCCAGCGCTGCGGGTGACCGGCCGGCGTCTGTCCGGGGGCCTTGACGTGGGAGGTCGTCGACATGCCATACACCGTATAGCAGTCCCCATACGGTGTACAAGAGAATCCCGCCGCACGAGCGCCGGCCGACGCCTGTACGACGGGATTCGAGGTGTCGGGCATCAGCTCGCCGGCTGTGTCAGGTCGTAGAACGTGGCCGAACCGGCCTTCACCTCCTTGAAGTTCTCCTGGACCCAGGAGGTGATCTGCGCCGACGTGCTGTCGCCGTCGCCGCCCGTGCCGCCGCCACCGCCGCCACCTCCGGCGACGAAGTAGTGGATCCTGCCGTCCGCCACGTACTGCTGGAACTCGGCCAGGGTCGGCGAGGGATCGGTGCCGTTGAAGCCGCCGATCGCCATCACGGGGTCACCGGTCGCGAGTTGGTGACTCGCGGCGTTCTGGGCGCCGACGGCGGCGGCGACCCAGGTGTGGTCACCCGCGTCCTTCTCCAGCAGTTCCTTCGCCTCGTCGGTGACGCCGGCGCCGTCGAGTATTCCGCCGACTCCCCCCATCCCTCCGGCGCCTTCGCGTGTTCCGCCGCCGGGGAGGGTGTCGCCCTGTCGGTTCCGGCTGTTCTGGCCCTGCTGGTTGGGGAGGCCGCCGGTGCCGCCGGTCGGAGGCCCGCCCATGCCGCCGTCCTGGCCCTGGCCCTGGCCCTGTCCTTGACCCTGGTTCTGGCCGCCGCCCGGGAAGCCGCCCCCGCCGGGGCCGCCCCCCGTGTCGCCGCCGCGAGGGCCACCGCCCATGCCGCCCTGTACGGACGGACCCGCCGTCACGATCGATCCGGTGTGGCCCTCGCCCAGCGTGGTGAGCGTGTACGCGGCCGGTCCGGCCAGCCCCGTCACGGCGGCCAACGCCACGACGGCGAGCGCCGGTCGACGCGCGAGCCGGTTCAGGAACACCAGCCCCAGCGCGGCCGTCGGCCCGACCACCAGCACGACCCACTTGAGCCACGGGAGATAGTCGGAGGAGCGGTTCAGAAGGACGTACCCCCAGGCCGCGGTGGCCGTCGTCGCGGCGGCGAGTGTCAGCGAGACCCAGGTCCGGCCGCGCTCCTGCCACAGCAGGGCCGCGCCCATGCCGACCAGCGGGGCGATGTAGGGGGCCAGGGCGACGGTGTAGTACTCGTGGAAGATGCCCCGCATGAAACTGAAGATCACCATGGTGATCAGCAGCGAGCCGCCCCAGAGCAGGAAGGCCGCGCGGGTGACGTCCGCGCGCCTCAGCCTGCGCGTGAGGACCAGGGCGGCCACCAGCAGGATGAGCGCGGCGGGGATCAGCCACGAGATCTGGCCGCCGATGCCGGCGCCGAACATCCGGTCCCAGCCGGTCTCGCCCCAGCCGCCGCCCCGGCCACCGCCGCCGCCGACGCTGCCGGTCTCCTCGCCGTTGATCCGGCCGAGGCCGTTGTAGCCGAAGGTCAGCTCCATGAAGGAGTTGTTCTGCGAGCCGCCGACGTACGGGCGGGATGACGCCGGCCACAGCTCGACGACCGCCACCCACCAGCCGCCCGCGACGACCATCGCGAGCCCGGCGAGCAGCACCTGCCCGATCCGCCTGCGCACGGTCGTCGGCGCGAGGACGACATACACGAGGGCGAGCACCGGCAGGATCAGGAAGGCCTGGAGCGTCTTGACGAGGAAGGCGAGCCCGATCGCGACTCCGGCCCACACCAGCCACCTGGTCCGCGCCTTCTCCAGGGCGCGCTGGGTGCAGTGGACGGCGGTGGCCATCAGCAGGGCGAGGGCCGCGTCGGGGTTGTTGAAGCGGAACATCAGCGCGGCGACCGGCGTCAGCGCGAGGACCGCGACGGTGAGCAGCCCGGCGAAGGCCGAGAACCGGCGGCGCACGGACGCGTACAGCACACCCGCCGTCCCGACCGCCATCAGCACCTGCGGGAACAGGATCGCGAACGAGTTGAGCCCGAGGAGCCGCACCGACAGGGCCATCGGCCACAGCGAGGCCGGGGGCTTGTCGACGGTGATGGCGTTCGCCGCGTCCAGCGAGCCGAAGAAGAACGCCTTCCACGACTGGCTGCCGGCCTGGACGGCCGCCGAGTAGAAGGAGTTGGCGTATCCGGAGGCGGTGAGGTTCCAGGTGTACAGCGCGCCGACGGCGAGCAGCGCGGCCAGGAAGGCCGGGCGGACCCAGCGGGGGTCCTCGGGGCGTCCTCGCCGGAGCCGTCGCACGAAGGACTGCCCGGGTGCGTCGGACGCGGGCGCCGCCGGTGGGCGGGACGGCGGGGACTGCGGGGCGGTGCTCGTCGTCATCGGAGGTCCCCCTGATCGGTGTCGTGCGGGCGCGTCGCGTCGCCCCAGGTGGTGCGCGCCCCGGCGGCACCGGCGCGGACGGGGTGGGTGGTGGACGGGTACGCCGCTTCGCGCGCGGCGACAGGCGTGCCGTGCTCCCGCCGCTCCGGGAACACCCACGCCCGCAGCAGCAGGAACCGCAGCACGGTCGCCGCGAGGTTGGCGGCGATCAGGACGCCCAGCTCGGTGGAGTGGCCGGGGCTGTCCGTCGCGGTGCCGAGGGCGGCGAGCGAGCCGCTGGTGAGGACGAGGCCGATGCCGAACACGACCAGGCCCTGCGCCTGGTGGCGGACCGCCCCGGCGCGGCCGCGCACCCCGAAGGTGAGCCGGCGGTTGGCTGCCGTGTTGGCCAGCGCGGAGACGAGCAGGGCGAGCGCGTTGGCCGTCTGCGAGCCGCTGAAGCCACGGAAGACGCTGTAGAGCAGCAGGTGGAAGAGGGTGGACAGCCCGCCGACGACACAGAATCCGAGCAGCTGCCGGGCCAGTCCCATGGGCACGCCGGTCAGTTCGCGGTCCCGCGGATCGTCGCCGAACGGCCGGGTCAGCCGGTCCAGCGGCAGCGATCCGGTGGCCAGGGCCCTGCCGACCCGCCACACGCCCTTGAGGTCGTCGGTCGCCGTCCGCACGAGGCGCACGGAGGAGTCGGGGTCGTCGACCCAGTCGACCGGCACCTCGTGGATGCGCAGTCCGGCCCGCTCCGCGAGCACCAGCATCTCGGTGTCGAAGAACCAGCCGCTATCCTCGACGAGCGGCAGCAGCACCTGGGCGACATCGCGCCGGACGGCCTTGAAGCCGCACTGGGCGTCCGTGAAGCGGGCCTGGAGCAAGCCGCGCAGGATGAGGTTGTAGGAGCGGGAGATGAACTCCCGCCCGGCGCCGCGCACCACCCGCGAGGTACGGGCCAGCCGCGAGCCGATCGCCAGGTCGGAGTGGCCGGAGATCAGCGGGGCGACGAGGGGGAGCAGCGCGTTGAGGTCGGTCGACAGGTCGACGTCCATGTAGGCGAGGACCGGGGCGTCGGAGGCCGACCAGACGGTGGCGAGGGCGCGGCCGCGGCCCTTCTGCTCCAGCCGGAAGGCCCGTACCTCCGCGAGCCGCTCCTCCAGCCGCGCGGACACGCGTGGTGTGGCGTCGGTCGAGGCGTTGTCCGCGACGGTGATGCGGAACGGGTACGGGAAGGTCCGCGTCAGGTGCTCGTGGAGCCGGAGCACACAGGGCTGGAGGTCCTTCTCCTCGTTGTGGACGGGAATCACCACGTCCAGGACAGGCGTACGGGCGTCCGTGGCCGGGAGGTGCTCCCGGGCCGGGAGAGGGCCGGGAGAAGAGTCGGTTCGCATGGGACCGACCCTTCTCAAGCCCCCTGTCGCGCCCGTGTGTCGAGGCTGTGGTGCGGCTGTGAGTACGCCGCCTGCCGGTTCGTGGTGGGACCGGACTGCGGGGGGAGCGCGGGCTCCGGTACGGGGACTGGCTCCGGTACGGGGACGGGCTCCGAGCCGTGGACGGGCTCCGAGCCGTGGACGGGATCCGGGGCGAGCGCGGACTCCTGGGCGAGCGCGGGGAGGTGGACCCTGAACACGGTCCGCCCGGGCGCGCTGTCCACGGTCACGGCACCGCCGTGCGCGGCCGCGACGGCCTGCACGATGGCGAGCCCCAGGCCCGTCGAACCCGTCGCCCGGGAGCGTGCCGAGTCGCCGCGCGCGAACCGTTCGAAGACATGCGGGAGCAGTGCGGGCGGGATGCCCTGCCCGTCGTCCTGGACGTCCACGCACAGCCACGGCCCGCGCTCGTGGACCCGCGCGGTGACGGTCGTACCGGGCGGGGTGTGGGTGCGCGCGTTGGCGAGCAGATTGACGAGCACCTGTTGCAGGCGGGCGGCGTCCGCCCGCACCGGCGCGGGTTCGTCGGGCAGGTCGAGCCGCCAGACGTGGTCCGCCCCCGCGACCCGGGCGTCGCTGACGGTGTCCACGACGAGCGGTACGAGATCGGTCTGCTCGAACCGCAGCGGCCGGCCGGCGTCGAGACGGGCGAGCAGCAGGAGGTCCTCGACCAGCAGGGTCATCCGGCCCGCCTCGGACTCGATCCGGCCGAGCGCGTGCCGGGTGTCCGGCCCGGCCTGCTCCCGTCCCCGCCTGGTCAGTTCGGCGTACCCGCGGATGGAGGCGAGGGGCGTGCGCAGCTCATGGCCGGCGTCCGCGACGAACTGCCGTACCCGCGTCTCGCTCCGCTGCCGTGCGCGCAGCGCGTCGTGCACATGGTCGAGCATGCGGTTGAGCGCGGCGCCGACCTGGCCGACCTCCGTCCGCGGGTCGGTCTCGGACTCGGGGACGCGCTCACTGAGGTTGACCTCGCCGGAGTGCAGGGGCAGTTCGGAGACCCGGGTGGCGGTGGCGGCGACCTTGCGCAGGGGGCGCGTGGCGACGCCGACGATGACGGCGCCGGCGAGCGAGGCGGCGATCAGGCCGGCGGCGGTGACGCTGATCTCGACGAGGATCAGCGTCCGGATGGTGCTGGTGACGTCGGCGGTGGACAGGGCCACGTAGTAGCCGGTGCCGTCGCCGCCTGTGCGGTACTCGACGCGGTAGCGGCCCAGCCCCGGGATGTCCACGGTGTGCCTGCGGCCGTCTCGCGCCACGGAGTTGAGCACCTCGATCTGTGCGGCGCTCGGCGTTCCGGCGCTCATCCGGTACGTGTCGGTCTTGTCGCCGACCCTGGCGTCGGTGATCCTGCCGTCGTGCACCTCGGCCGCGATCGTGCCGCTGGCCTGCGGGCCTCGCGTGACGAACTCGGCGAGGTCGGTCCTCGGCTGCTCCCGGTTCTCGGGAATCCCGTCGGCGTCGGGCTTGCCACCGGGCGGTCTGCCCACCGCCCGTGCCATGGCCTCGCCGAGCCGGCCGTCCAGCTGGTCGTAGAGATGGGAGCGCAGCGCGAGCGTCGTGACCGAGCCGATCACCGCGCACACCACCGCGATCAGCACCACCGAGGCGACGACGAGCCGGGTCCGCAGAGTGCGCGGCCGGCCCACCCGCCCAACGCGCCGTCGCGTACGCGGCTGCCGTCGCCGGGTCATGACACGGCAGGCTTGATCAGGTAACCCGCCCCGCGCCGGGTGTGGATCATCGGCTCCCGGCCGGCGTCGATCTTCCGCCGCAGATACGAGATGTACAGCTCGACGACGTTGGCCTGCCCGCCGAAGTCGTAGGACCAGACCCGGTCGAGGATCTGCGCCTTGCTGAGCACGCGCCGCGGATTGCGCATCAGGAAGCGCAGCAGCTCGAACTCGGTGGCGGTGAGATGGATGCCCACGCCGGCCCGCGTCACCTCGTGGCTGTCCTCGTCGAGCGTGAGGTCGCCGACGACGAGCACGGAGTCCGAGTGCCGGTCGGCGGCGCCGGCCCGCCGGATCAGCCCGCGCAGCCGCGCGACGACCTCCTCCAGGGAGAACGGCTTGGTGACGTAGTCGTCCCCACCCGCGGTGAGTCCGGCGATGCGGTCCTCGACGGCTTCCTTGGCGGTCAGGAACAGCACCGGCACGTCCGGCAGCTCCCGCCGCAGCCGGCCGAGCACGGCCAGCCCGTCCATGTCCGGCAGCATCATGTCGAGCACGACGGCGTCGGGCCGGAACTCCCGCGCGGTCCGTACGGCGCCCTGGCCGTCCCCGGCGCTGCGTATCTGCCAGCCCTCGTAGCGCAGGGCCATCGACAGCAGCTCGGTGATCGGCATCTCGTCGTCCACCACAAGCACCCGGACGGGGCTCCCGTCCGGCCTCAGCAGTTCGGTGCGCCCCTGGGGCGAGATCGTGGTCATGCCGAACACCCTGACGGCCGCCTCTTAGAGGGCCCTTGCGGCAACCTGTGATTTGCCTGAGAAACGCACAGGCGGGTGACAGGGGGCACCGGGGAAGCCCTCAGGGACCCGGAGGAGAACTCAGAACAAGCCGTCCTGCAGGGCCTCCGCCCGCGGGAACTCACGGACGGGGAAGGAGAGGGCCCCTGCTGGGCCCGCGGGCGACGGAGCTGCGCCAACAGACCGAGCGGGAGTCGAGGAAGCCGCCGCAGACGACACAGCAGCGCCGGGTGACGGAGCAGCGCCCGGCGAGGGGGCTGCGGCGGGTGAAGTGATCAACTCCCAGCCGCACATGAGCCGTGTGTCCAGCACCACCACGCGTCCGCCGACATCGAGATGCAGATCGGGCCCGGCGGCAGCCACCAGCTCGCCGCTCACCACCCCGCCGGCGACGAGTTCGCTCACTTCTCCGACGGCGCCCGGCGCCCCGTCCAGCCCGAACGCCCGCACATGATCGACGGCCCGGAACGGCTTGCGCTCCAGCGACTCCGGCCACGCCGCGAGAGTGGTGGCCCGCGCGTGCAGCTCCGCGATCTCGGCCGCCCGCTCCGCCTCGGTCTCGGGCAACCCGGCACGCACGGCCCGCTTGGCGGCGTACGGAATCCGATCGGGCACCCGCGACGCGGCCCGCAGCATCTCCTCGGCCCGCCGCGCGGCCATCAAGGGCCCGGCCCCCAGCCAGCTGAAACAGACGGCCCCCTGTTCCAGCAGGCGGGCCTCGCCGCGCTCCACGGCGGTGATCCCGACCTTCACCATCCCGGGCCCGAACCACGCCAGATACACGTGATAGGCCCGCGGCTCGTCGGGCACGGCATCGGCGGCCACGGAATGCGCCCGGTCCAGCCGAGCACACTCCTCGCACCGGGCCCCCGTACTCCTTCCCGCCACGACGACCCCCAGGGGACACGCGTGCCCGCGAGCCCCCACGCACGTCCGGACACCCCCTTCCGCGACGCCGAAGGCGACCCGCTTCCCCCAGCTCAGGGCGCTCCACCGGCCCCCGCTCCAGGCGAGCACGGGTCCACCGCCCGCCCACCGCAGCCCCGAGCACTTCCACACGTCAGCCATCAACGTCCGAGCGTAGGCGCAGCCACTGACAACGGCCGGTCACCTCCGGCCCACCCGCCCGTCCAGCCAGTGACCACCGACCAAGCGGAGCCGACATGTCCAGCCTCTTCCTGCCCTGCCTCCTCCTCACCCTCCTCACCACCACGGCCACCGCGAGCGCGGCCGTCGCCGACCTGATCGGCCACCCCTACCCCAGGGTTCAGGCGGACCGCCTCGGCATCCCGCATTCCTGGATCCGCCCCTTGGGCACCCGCCTCGCGGCGGCCTCGCTCGGGCTCCTGACCGGCCTGGCCGTCCCCGCGCTCGGCACGCTCGCGGCGGCGGGCCCGGTCCTGTGCTTCCTGGCCGCCCTCGGCGCCCACCTGCGGGTCCACGACACCCAACTGGGCGCGTGGTCGGCGTACTTCACCCTGTCCCTGGCGACTCTGCTGCTGAACGTGGCCCACCTGACCGGTCGATGAGGACACCTACCTGGTCAGCAGGACCGCTGCCCCGTGCGGTACCCGACGTTGAAACCGTCCTTGTAACCCCGTCGGTAGTCCCTGCTCTGCTCGGGGAAACCGGTGAGTGCCCGGCGGTTGTCGTGCTGGTCGCACTTACGCTCGCCCTGGCGGAAGCCCTGCTTGAAACCGTCGCTGAAGCCCCGCCTGTAGTCCCGGCTCTGCTCAGGCACCAGCGTCGCCGTACCGACATGAGTCCCACTGGGCGTGGCCGCTGTGGCCTGCTGGAAGGTGACCGGCATCAGACCGAGACTCAAGGCGATGACAGCCGAACTCAGGACGGCGGCCCCTCTTCGTGAAGCGGGCATGCCTGCCCCCTCTCACACGAACTTTGATACGGATATAACAACTCTAATCACCCGTACAGCCGCCGCAACTTGCGCATCCGCACCAGACGTTGCCCTGCGTACGTCCTGCCTTTGTGTCGGCGGGTCAGGGTAGAGGTCGATGTGGGTGGCGCCGTCGATCCAGAACAGTTCCTTCTCCAGGCGGGGCTCTTCACCACGGGCCTGCGCGGTACGGTCCCTCCCGGGCTGCTCCAGCATGCCGCGGATGACGTCCTCGCTCTGACCGCCGCCGAGGCCCTCACGGTGGAGCGCGCCCATGTCCACGCCGCTGACCGCGGCGACGGCCTTGATGCGACGCTCGGTCTGCGCGGCGTAGGGGACGTATCCGCCCGACGCGCAGATGCCCAGGGCGCCGATACGCTCGGGGTCCACCTCTTCGCGGGTGGTCAGGAAGGTCACGGCGCTCCTGATGTCCTCGGCACGGGCGAAGGGGTTCCCCAGGAACCGCGGCCCTCCCTCGCTCTCGCCCTGGTAGGAGGCGTCGAAGGCCACGGCGACGAAGCCCTCTGCGGCCAGCCGCTGGGCGTACAGACCGGCCGTCTGCTCCTTCACCCCGCCGAAGGGGTGTGACACCACGACGGCAGCGCGGCGGCCGCCGGTGTGGCCGTCCGGGAGATGGAGGTGCCCGGCGACCTTCAGGCCGTTGCTGACAGAACTGACGTTCGTCTTCATGATCTGTTTCTTCTGCGCAGAGACTCGGCCTTGCGCCTTCATGGGGGGAGTAGAGGAATTCCGGTGAATCCGTATTTCACGGCCACCCGATACGGGATCGCCGGGCGCAAAGCCGGACTCACACGCCGATCTGCACGCCGGAAGTGGAGGCTTACCACATAGGAGGAAACCTTCCTGTCCACGATCTTCCAGAAGTCGCGCAGCTCGCGTCGATCAGCACCGACTGCTACACCCGCCTCGAACAGGGCAGCCTCCCGGCGTCCGCCCGGGTACTGGCCGCCCTCGCCCGCGCGCTGCGCCTGGACGAGGACCAGCGGACGTATCTGTACGGCCTGGCCGGAAAGGACACCGCCCGACCCCGCCGCCGTACCGCACGATGCGTGCGCCCCCCGTGGCAGCGGATGCTGGACCAGCTCAGCGAATCTCCGACCTTGGCCCCGGGCAGATATATGGACGTTCTCGCATGGAATGCTCTGGCTGCCGCATTGATCACGGACTTCTCGGCGGTTCCGGAATCTCAGCGGAATCACGTCCTTCTCGCATTCCTGGACCCCGCCGTACGGAATCTTTTCGACGACTGGGAGAGCACGGCGCGCACCTGTGTCGCGTTCCTGCGTATGGAAGCAGCCCAGTCGCCCACCGATTCCCGCTTGGCCGCCCTGGCCGGCGAGGTGTCCGTGCGGGACGCGGACTTCCGGCAGTGGTGGGCCTCGCACGACGTCGCGAACAAGACCAGCGGCACCAAGCTCCTGCACCACCCCGTCGCCGACCCGGCTCACCCTCCCACCAGGCCCTGAGCTTCCTCACCTCCTGGACGAGGGGCACACGCGCTCAGGCGGCCACCGGCAACCGAAGTTGAGCCACCGGTCGCACGGCGCATGAGAAAACGCCAGAGGCCCCGGATCTCTCCGGGGCCTCCAACCTGTGTGCACTCGGCAGGATTCGAACCTGCAACCTTCTGATCCGTAGTCAGATGCTCTATCCGTTAAGCTACGAGTGCTTGTCTGTGTTCTGTTTTCCCGCCGCTCCCGGCCCTTCCGGCCCGCTCGCGGCGACAGGAAGAACATTACATGACTGCCGCCGTCATGTGAAATCCGTTAGCCGCACCCCTTGTGACCTGCGCAAACGCCATTCAGAGCCCCGAGACGACCGAAGCCCCGGTCCGGGGAGGACCAGGGCTTCGGTGATGGGCGGAGGCGGAGGGATTTGAACCCTCGATGGGCTTTAAGGCCCAAACCGCATTAGCAGTGCGGCGCCATAGACCGGACTAGGCGACGCCTCCAGCACAGCCGCTCTCGCGTGCGCGAGCGGTGTGTGCAGATGATGACACAGTCGAGCGTGCTGTCACCAATCGCCCCCCACGGTACTAGGCAGCCGGGCCGCAGGGCAAAGGGCTTCCCCGCCGGTGGGGCGCGCGCAACATCCGGGGGCGTGAGGCGTTGGTCAGGTCATGTTGCAGGTCATGAGTCTCACGCTGCCCCGGCTCGCCCTCGCCGCCGGCGCCTCCCTCGCCGCGCTCACCTCCCTGTCCGCACCCGCGGCCGCCGCCCCGCCCTCCCCTCTCCTCGGCCCGCTCGGCTCCCTCGGCCAGCACCGCGGACACCCCCACGCCGAGGCCGATCACCTCACCGTCACCGTCAGCGGTGTGAGCGGTGGTGCCGACGGGACTTTCGAGGTGCGATGCCATCCGAGTGGCGGGAGTCACCCGGACGCCGACGGAGCCTGTCAGACGCTGGAGAGGGAGACCCGGTGGGGACGGGGCGTCTTCGCGCCGGTGCCCCGGGACACCATGTGCACCATGCAGTACGGCGGTCCCGCCACCGCGCGCGTCACCGGGACGTGGGCCGGACGCCCCGTCGATGCCACGTTCGACCGCAGCAACGGTTGCGAGATCGCCCGCTGGGACCGGCTCGTCCCGTTGCTCCCCGAAGCGGGCCACGCCTAGGCGCCCGACAGCCACCGCTTTCACGGACCCACCCATGAGCCTCACCCCTGCCATCCCCGAGCCGCGCCCCCGCCCTCCCCCCGCTCCCTCACGTAAAGATCCGGCGCAGGCGGCGCAAACGGCGCGTGGCGGTGGTGTGCCGAGAGCCGGTACGCACTCCCGTTCGGTGTCACTTCGTCGTGCGACCTCTCTCTCATCCAGCGTCGCGAGGACAACCCCAGCCCTTAGACTCCCTCGCGTGACACGTCGCGGGCAGGTTGGCAAGATGGCCCGAGCGGTCGGCAAGGTGCGGTAACAGGAGGGAAGCGTCTCGTGAGCAGCAGGCCATCCCGAGGCGCTGCTCGCCTCGCAGCCATACTGGACGCGCTGCCCGACGCGTTGGTGCTGGTCAACGCCAACGGGACCGTCGTCAACGCGAACACCATCGCGCTGGAGGCCTTCGAGACGCCCGGCACCGCCCTGGTCGGGCGCGGGCTGCTGGATCTGCTGCCCCAGTTCGACTCGAAGCTCATCCCGGGCTCCATGCGGCGCCCCGACCACATCGACCCGCGCGGGCGGACCAAGCCGACCCGGATGACCGCCCGGCGGACGGACGGCAGCGAGTTCCCCGTCGAGGTCACCAGCGCGAACCTGGAGAACGGTCAGCAGGCCTACGACAGTTACGGCTACACCAGCGACGAGCTGCTGATGCTCGTCGTGCGCGACCTGTCCGGCACCGTCGACACAGAGGCCGAGCTGGCCCGCTCGCAGCGGCAGACCGAGATGATCCTGCGGGCCGCGTCCGAGGGCGTCGTCGGCACCGACACCGACGGCCGGATCGTGCTCGTCAACCCGGCCGCCGCCCAGATCCTCGGCTACCGCGCCGGTGAACTCGGCGGCAAGGAGCTGCACAACCTCGTCCTCCACTCCCGCGCCGACGGTTCGCCCTTCCCGTACGAGGAGTCCGCGCTCGCCGACACCCTGCGCTCCGGGCGCAAGCACCGGGTGCGGGGGCAGGTGTTGTGGTCCAAGGGCGGGGACAAGGTCTCCGTCGACCTCACGACCGCGCCCGTCCGGGACGGCGACCAGCTCGTCGGCGCCGTGATGACCTTCGCGGACCGGCGCCCGTACGACGTCCTCGCCGAGGAGAAGTCCGCCGTCGAGAAGCGGCACGCCGAGGAACTGGAGCGGCTCTCCGAGGAGCACGCCTCGGACCTCACCGCCCTGCGCCAGCAGCACGTCACCGAGCTGGAGGAGCTGCGCGAGCAGCACACGGAGGAGGTGGCGGCCGGCGAGGAGCGGTACGCCGCGCTCGCCGAGCGGGAGAAGGACCGCTACGAGGCCCTGGCCGGGCGCCACGACCAGCTGCTGACGCTGCTCGCCCGCTCGCTGCGCGGGCCGCTCGACGAACTGCGCCGCGATCTCGCGGCCCTCGCCGCCGACGACGCCGGCCAGCTGTGGCCCGAGGCCAACCAGGTCCTGCACCACCTCTCCGCCGGGTACTCCCGGATCACCCAGCTCATCGACAACGTCCTCGCCTACCAGCGGATCGACGCCGGGGCCGAGACGATCACGCGGACGAAGGTCATGCTCGACGCGGTCGTCGCGGCCGGGGTCGACGGCGCCGTCGAACTCGTCGGCCCGGGGCGCGTGCAGTTCGCCGTGCACGCGCCGCCCATCGAGGCCGAGGTCGACCCTCAGCGCCTCGCCACCGCGCTCGCGCATCTCGTCGCGGACGTGGCGGGCGTCGACGCGACCGGCAACGCGCCCGTCTCGGCGGGCGGTTACATGGACAACACGGTCGTGGTCGCGGCGGCACAGCGCGGCGAGGTCGTACGGATCGAGGTGCGCGGGCCGTACGCCGGGGGAGACCCGGTGCACGAGCCGATCGTGCGCGGCATCGTGCGCGCGCACGGCGGTGTGCTCCAGACGCACGAGGTGCCGGGCATGAGCGGCAGCGCGTACGTGCTGGAAGTGCCGCTCGGCGGCGGGGCGGGGGCCGTTGCCGCTCCGGCCGTGCCGGAAGCCGCGCCCGAGGCGGAGGAGACCTCCGGCGGCGGGCGGCGGCGGGCACGGCGTGCCTCCGTGGACGCGTTCCTGGAGATCGAGGGGCCGCAGGCCCAGGCCAAGGCCGCCGAGATCGAGGCCGCCGCTCCGACCGGACGCCGGCGGCGGCGGGCCGCGCCCGAGGTGGCGCCGGCACCCGCTGCGGCCGACCCCGGTGAGGCCGGTGGCGGTACCGGGCGGCGGCGCGGGCGGCCGGCCGAGGGCGCCGAGCTCGCGCTGCCGGGCGCTGCGACGGACGACGCGGCGGGGGACGACGTCAGCGCGGGCGCCGTCGTCACCGCCGCCGAGCATGCCGCGGGGACCGCGGCGGCCGCGAACGGCCTGGGCGGGACGGTACCGCCGCAGGGCGTACCCGGTTCCGGTGGCGGGCGGCGGGCCCGGCGGGCGGCGGGCGAACAGCACGCTCTGCCTGCGGCGTTGCCCGCCGGAGCCCCGGACACCACGGCGGCACCGGCGCCCGACACGTCCGCCGCGGTCGTGCCGGCCGGGGCCGGTGCCGAGGGGCAGCAGCAGTCGACCGGGCGTCGGCGGCGGGCGCTCGCGGCCGCGCAGGAACGGGCCGCCGCGCAGGAGACCGGCCCGCGCACGGTGTTCGCGCTCCCGCCCGCCGAGGCGGATCGGGGTGCGGCGGCTCAGGCGACGGTTCCGGCGCCCGGGCAGCCTCAGGGTCCGGCGCCGGCGGCCGTCCAGGTGCCGGGGCAGGCCGGTCCACAGGCCGTCCCGCAGATCGGCCCGGCGCAGGCACAGATGCAGGCCCATGCCCAAGCACCGGCGCAGACGCAGGTGCAGGCACAGGTGCCGAACCAGGGCTCCCCCGGTGCCGAGCACCCCGACGATCACGGCCGGCACGACGCCGTACCGCACGACCAGTCCGCGGACCACACCCCGCCGCAGCCACATCCGGCGAGCGCGCCGACGGGGCGCCGCCGTCGGGTGGCCGCCCCGCAGGCGGAGGCCAACGGCGGGCCCGCGCAAACGATCCCGGCCCCGTCGATCCCGGCCCAGGCCCAGCCTGCCGTCCAGCCCCAGCCTCAGCCCCATGCGGTCTCCGCCGCCCAGGGTGCTCCGATGGCTCAGCCGCCTCAGGCCGCTCCGGCCGCCCCGCCGCAGAGCGTCCCCGCACAGCAGCAGCCCGGCGTGCCCGCGCAGGGCGTCGCACAGCAGCAGCCCGGCGTGCCCGCGCAGGGCGTCGCACAGCCGCTGCCGGGCGCGACCGGGCCGGCTCGGCAGGCCCCGGCACAGCAGCCCGGCCCCGGCCGGCCCGCCCCCCCGCAGCCCCAGCCGGCGCAGGCCGCCGTACCGCCGCAGGCCCCGGCCGCCGGGCAGCCCCTGCCCGCCGAGGCGGCACCGGCGCACAGCACGCCGCCCCCGCAACAGTGGCCCGCCAGTGCCGGTGCGGACGAGACGCCCGGCGCGGGCACCCCCGTGCCGAAGCAGCAGCCCGGCGCCGCGACCCCCGCGCCGCGGCCCCCGGCCGCCGGTGCCCCGCTGCCTCCGGAGGCGGCGGCCGGGCCGACCGCCGCGACGCAGGCGCGGATGGCGCAGCCGCTGCCCGCCGAGGCCGGCGGTGCCGCCGCTCCGGTGGATCCGAACTCCACGCAGGGCCGGGCGATCAGCGTGCGGACGCTGGGTCAGGGTGTGCCGTTCACGCGGCAGGCGGCCCAGGTGCAGCAGCCGTCGGCCGGGGCCACCCCGCCGCCGCATCAGTCGACCGCCGGTGGCCGGCGCCGCAAGCTGGGCACGCCGCCGGAACCGGCCGCCGCGCGCCCGCACCCGCAGGGCGAGCCGCAGTCCGCCCAGCAGAAGCAGTCGGGGCAGTCACGGCTCGCGGGGCCGGCGAGCGAGGGCGCCGGACGTTCGTACGCCATAGGCGCACCGGACGAGAACGCCGCCGAGGGTCCCGAACCGCTGGACGGTCCCGGCGGGGCCGTCGAGGTCGCCGACCCGCCGCGGCCGCAGCCGATGGACGACGAACTTCCGCCGGAGCCGCTGGACAACCCGCGCCGGCTGCTGGTGTGGCCCGCGCCGGACGTGTCGACACAGCAGGCGCTGAGCGAGCGCGGCTACCGGCCGGTGATCGTGCACTCGCGCGAGGAGGTCGACGCGCAGATCGCCGCGTTCCCGGCGGCGCTGTTCGTGGACCCGCTGACCGGGCCGATCACGCGGACGGCGCTCCAGTCGCTGCGCCAGGCGGCCGTGGCGGCGGAGGTACCGGTCATGGTGACGGCCGGGCTCGGGCAGGCGACGCGCGAGGCGGCGTACGGCGCCGACCCCGCCGTCCTGCTGAAGGCCCTCGCGCCGCGGGACAGCGAGCAGCACCCGCCGCGCGTGCTGCTCATCGAGGAGCACGCGGAGATCGCGCTGGCGCTCACCGCGACGCTGGAGCGGCGCGGGATGCAGGTGGCGCGGGCGGCGAGCGACGCGGACGCGGTGACGCTGGCGGGGCAGTTCCGGCCGAACCTGGTGGTGATGGACCTGATGCAGGTGCATCGGCGCCAGTCCGGGATCGTCGACTGGTTGCGTGCGAACGGGCAGCTCAACCGCACCCCGCTGGTCGTCTACACGGCCGCCGTCGACCAGGCCGACCTGCCGCGGCTCGCCTCCGGCGAGACGGTGCTGTTCCTCGCGGAGCGGTCCACGAGCACGGAGGTGCAGAGCCGGATCGTGGAACTGCTGGCGCGGATCGGGACAAACTGACCGGCGGCTCCGTTCGGTCTGGGGCGGCTGCGCTCGGTCACCTGGAGTCGGAGGCGGACCGGCGGGAGAAGCGTTCGCCGCGGGCCACGTCCTCCTCGGTCAGGACCCGCCCGCACCATTCGCCCCGCCCCGGCGTGCGGTCGTCGAACGGGACGGCGGCGACCGGGCGGAGCGGGATGCCGCGTGCTCAATACGTCAGGTTCATGACGTACTAGACGATCACTCGACCCGGACGGATGCGGCGAACACCGTGCGTCGTGGATCACTCTCAGCGCGCTGTCGGACGCCGCGCCGGCCACCGCGTCCGTACGGCGGTGGAGGCCGCCGCCGTACGGACCTGTGCGTCTCTCAGAGCTGGGTGATGTCCAGCTCCCCCTCGGCGTACCGGCGGCGCAGCACCTTCTTGTCGAACTTGCCGACGCTCGTCTTCGGGACGGCCGGGATGACCGTCCAGCGCTCCGGGAGCTGCCACTTGGCGATCTTGCCCTCGTCGGCCAGGAACGCGCGCAGGGTCTCGAAGTCGGCCGTGGCGCCCTCCTTCAGCACCACCGTGGCCAGCGGACGCTCGCCCCACTTCTCGTCGGGGACGGCGACCACGGCGGCCTCGGCGACGTCCGGGTGGGACATCAGGGCGTTCTCCAGGTCCACCGAGGAGATCCACTCGCCGCCGGACTTGATGACATCCTTGGCGCGGTCGGTGAGGGTGAGGTAGCCGTCGGCGCTGATCGTGCCGACGTCGCCGGTCTTGAGCCAACCGTCCTCGCTGAACTTGTCGGCGGGGCGCAGGGGGTCGGCGTCGGAGCCGTTGTAGTAGGCGCCCGCGATCCAGGGGCCGCGGACCTCCAGCTCGCCGGCGGACTCGCCGTCCCAGGGCAGGCGCTCGCCGCCGGGACCGGTGAGGCGGGCCTCGACGCCCGCCGGGAAGCGGCCCTGGGTGAGCCGGTAGGCGAACTCCTCGTCGGTGCCGACCGCGTGGGCCGGCGGACGGGCGACCGTGCCGAGCGGGGAGGTCTCGGTCATGCCCCAGGCGTGACAGACCCGCATGCCCAGCTCGTCGAAGGCCGCCATGAGCGAGGGCGGGCAGGCCGAGCCGCCGATGGTGACCTGGGTGAGGGAGCGGACGTCACGCGGGTTGGCGGTCAGCTCGGCCAGCAGGCCCTGCCAGATGGTCGGCACCGCGGCGGCGTGCGTCGGCTTCTCCCGCTCGATCATCTCGGCGAGCGGGGCGGGCTGCAGGAAGCGGTCCGGCATCAGCATGTTGACGCCGGTCATGAAGGTGGCGTGCGGCAGGCCCCAGGCGTTGACGTGGAACTGGGGGACCACCACGAGGGAGGTGTCCTCGTCGGTCAGGCCCATCGACTGGGTCATGTTGACCTGCATGGAGTGCAGGTAGATCGAACGGTGACTGTAGACCACGCCCTTGGGGTCGCCCGTGGTGCCGGAGGTGTAGCACATGGCGGCGGCCTGACGCTCGTCCAGCTCCGGCCAGTCGTAGGTGACAGGCCTGTCGGCGATCAGGTCCTCGTACTCGTGCACCTGGACGTCGGCCTCGGCGAGCAGGGAGCGGTCGCCCGGACCGGCGACGACGACGTGCTTGAGCGTCTTCAGATGCGGCAGGAGGGGTGCCAGCAGCGGGAGCAGGGAGCCGTTGGCGATCACCACGCGGTCGGCGGCGTGGTTGACGATCCAGGCCAGCTGCTCCGCAGGGAGGCGAAGGTTCAGGGTGTGCAGGACCGCGCCCATGCAGGGGATCGCGAAGTACGCCTCGACATGCTCGGCGTTGTTCCACATCAGGGTGGCGACCCGGTCGTCGGCCTCGACCCCGAGGTCCTCACGCAGGGCGTTCGCCAGCTGGGCGGCGCGGGCGCCGATCTCGGCGTAGGAGCGGCGCTGCGGATCACCCTCGCCGGTCCAGGTGATCACCTGCGACGATCCGTGGATCGTGGCCCCATGGGTCAGGATCCTTGAGATCAGCAGCGGTACGTCCTGCATGGTGCTCAGCACGGCGGTCCTCCCGGGGCGACATTGCCTACGCGGCGGTAAGGCGTGCGCTGATTCTGCGCACATACCGCGCGGTATGTCACTAGATCCGGCTGATCGATCACCGCACGTTGCCGGACAGAATGCCGCGAGAACGAACAACTCGCCGCTCAGCTCAGCGGACCAGCCCGAGCTCGGCGTCCTCACGCAGCTTGCCCAGCGCCCGTGAGACCGCCGACTTCACCGTGCCGACGGACACATCGAGCACCTCGGCCGTCTGGGCCTCGCTCAGGTCCTCGTAGTACCTGAGGACGACCATCGCCCGCTGCCGGGCCGGGAGTCTCATGATCGCCCGCCACATGGCGTCGCGCAGCGCCTGCTGCTCGGCCGGGTCGTCACCGCCGGTCAGCGGCTCGGGCTCGGGCAGCTCGTCGCAGGCGAACTCGTCCACCCGGCGCTTGCGCCACTGCGAGGTACGGGTGTTCAGCAGCGCGCGGCGGACATAGCCGTCCAGCGCGCGGTGGTCCTCGATGCGCTCCCAGGCGACATACGTCTTGGTGAGCGCGGTCTGCAGCAGGTCCTCCGCGTCGCACGGGTTCGCGGTGAGCGACCGGGCGGTGCGCAGCAGCACGGGCTGGCGGGCCCGGACGTACGACGCGAAGGACGGGTACGTGGGGGTCTGCGTCCGAGGTGCGGCCGCGTTCGAGGCGGTGGTGCAGACGGGTGTGGTCATGGCTACAAGCTAGGTTCGGGACCCCCTCTCGCGGATCGCCCGCAGGTCCCGAAGCCGGGTCCCCCTCAGGGTGTAGAGGTGGGGCCCGCTGCACCTCCTGGAGGTGGACGAGCGGTGGACCCGGCCTGCGGGTGCGCCCCCTAGGGGGCGCGAGGAACGGGGCCTGGAACGGGGGCTTCCGGAGGGCGCCGCCCTTGTGGGGTGCCGGGTGCGTTCACCTCCCGGACGTCAGCACCAGTCCCGACGTCGGCACGCCCGTCCCCGCCGTCACCAGCGCCCGTTCCGCCCCCCGCACCTGGTTCACGGACGTGCCGCGCAGCTGCCGTACCGCCTCCGCGATCCCGTTCATGCCGTGCAGGTACGCCTCCCCGAGCTGGCCCCCGTGCGTGTTCATCGGCAGCCGGTCCTCGGCGACGAAGGCGGCCGCCTCGCCGCGTCCGCAGAACCCGTACTCCTCGAGTTGCATGAGCACGAACGGCGTGAAGTGGTCGTACAGGATCCCCACGTCGATGTCGGCCGGGCCGCAGCCCGCCGTCCGCCACAGCCGCCGCGCCACCACCGCGGCCTCCGGCAGCCCGGTCAGGTCGCCGGTGTAGAAGCTCGTCATCTGCTCCTGCGCGCGCCCCGCCCCCTGGGCTGCCGCCGCGATAACGGCGGGGCGGTGCCGCAGATCCCGCGCGCGTTCGGGCGAGGTGACGACGAGGGCCTGGCCGCCGTCCGTCTCCTGGCAGCAGTCCAGCAGCCGCAGCGGTTCGGCGATCCAGCGGGAGGCGGCGTGGTCGGCGAGGGTGACGGGGCGGCCGTGGAAGTACGCCGCCGGGTTGGCCGCGGCGTGCCGGCGGGCCATGACGGCGACCGGCCCGAAGGCATCCGTGGAGGTCAGCCCGTACGTGTGCAGATACCGCTGCGCCGCCATCGCCACCCAGGACGCGGGCGTCAGCAGCCCGAAGGGCATCACCCAGCCCAGCGCGACGCCCTCAGCCGTCGGCTCCCGGTGCCGGACGCCGGAACCGAAGCGGCGGCCCGAACGTTCGTTGAACGCGCGATAGCAGACGACCACTTCCGCCGCCCCGGACGCCACCGCCAGCGCCGCCTGCTGCACGGTCGCGCACGCCGCGCCACCGCCGTAGTGGACGCGGGAGAAGAAGGACAGCTCGCCGATGCCGCATGCCCGGGCGACGGTGATCTCCGGGTTGGTGTCCATGGTGAAGGTCACCATGCCGTCCACGTCGGCGGGCGTCAGCCCGGCGTCGTCGAGCGCCGCACGCACCGCCTCGACGGCCAGGCGCAGTTCGCTGCGCCCGGAGTCCTTGGAGAACTCGGTCGCGCCGATGCCGGCGATCGCGGCCCTCACGAGGTGCCCCCGGCGGGCAGCGTGAGGGTCACCGTGCCGGTGACGTGCCGGCCGATGCCGTTGTCGCCGGTCACGCGGATCACGGCGGTCGGCCCGTCGACCGCCTCGACGCGGCCGTTCAGCACCATGGTGTCGCCCGGGTGGTTGGGCGCGCCGAGCCGGATGGCGACCTTGCGCAGGACGGCGGCGGGGCCGAAGTGGTCGGTGAGATAGCGGCCGACGAGGCCGTTCGTGGTCAGGATGTTCATGAAGACGTCCGGCGAGCCCTTCTGCCGGGCGAGCTCCGGGTCGTGGTGCACGTCCTGGTAGTCGCGCGAGGCGATCGCCCCGGCCACGATCAGGGTGCGGGTGATCGCGATCTCCAGCGGCGGCAGCTCGTCCCCCACCTTCACGACAGCCCTCCCCGGAAGACGGGCAGCACCAACTCGTCGTCGTACCGCCGGAACTCCAGCCGCACCCGCATCCCGATCCGCACCTTGTCGTACGGCACCCCGACCACGTTGCTGACGATCCGCACGCCCTCCGCCAGCTCGACCAGGCCGACGGCGTAGGGCGGGCCGAAGGCCGGGAAGGGCGGGTGGTGCATGACGACGTACGAATGGACCGTGCCGTCCCCGGCCGCCCGGACGGTGTCCCAGTCGAGGCCGCCGCACGCGGCGCAGCCGGGGAGCCAGGGGAACCGCAGGGTGCGGCAGCCGGTGCAGCGCTGGATCAGCAGCTCGTGCCGCCGGACACCCTCCCAGAAGCCGGCGTTGTCTCGGCTCACGACGGGGCGGGGCCGGGTCTCTGCCGGGGTCCGCTGCCGCTGGGCGGGGGCGTACTTGAGGATGCGGAAGCGGTGGGTCCCGGCGAGTTCGCCGGCGGCGTGGACGCGGGTGCGGGTGGTGACGAAGTAGCCGGTGCCCAGCTTGGTGGTCTTCCTCGGCGAGACCGACTCGATCACCGTGTCGAAGGTGATCTCGTCGCCGGGGCGCAGGGGGCGCAGATACTCCTGCTCGCAGTCGGTGGCGACGACCGAGGTGCAGCCGGCCTCGTCGAGCATCCCGAGAAGTTCGTCGTAGGCCGGTGTCCGGTCCGGGGGGCCGGAGGGGCGGGCAGGGGCGGAAGCGGCAGAACCTGCCGAGCGGGCCGGGGCGGAGGCGGGACCGGAGCCGGGGGCGGCGGGATCAGGGGCAGGGGCAGAAGTGGCGGGACCTGCCGGGCGGCCTGGGGCGGAGGCGGCGGAACCTGCCGAGCGGCCAGGGGCGGAAGCGGCGGAACCTGCCGAGCGGCCAGGGGCGGAAGCGGCGGAACCTGCCGAGCGGGCCGGGGCGGAGGCGGCGGGACCGGAGCCGGGGGCGGCCGGAGCACTCGGGCCCGGGACGGCCGGCACGTCGGGCCCCGGGACGCCCGGAGCACTGGGCCCCAAGACGGCCGAAGCGTGGAAGCCCGGGTGGGCCGGAGCCTTGGGCCCGGAGAGGCCGGCCATCGTCCAGGCCTGGAGCATGGTGGGCGGGGCGACGGCGCCAGGGCCGGTGTACGCCGGGTTGGTGTCGCCGAGGGCCTCGCACCAGTGCCGGATCATGGGCAGGTTGACCGGGTCCTTGCCGGTGCCGGCGAGCGTGGCGGGACGCCCCTCGTAGGCCTTGAGGCGCGCGAACAGGTCGTCGTCGTCAGCCATGGCCGTCGTAATCCCTTCCCTCGGACGGTTTCTGACTGTCCGTCAGGCAAGGGGGGACTGTCAAGGCCGGTACACGCAAGGGACGGGCGCGACCGACGGCGGGAGGGAGAACGTCTGCGCGGCGGTGCAGAAGCACCGCCGCGCGGACTGACCTTGTTCACCCCACTGAACACGCCCCACACGCGAGTCGAGGGGACCGGCGCCGCGCACCGGCCCCCTCAGATCACCACCAGGGGTAGAAGTTGACGGCGACGTTCTCGTTGCCCTGCTGGATGGCCGTGTACGCCGAGTCGTCGACCTGCGCGGTGTTGCTCTGGTTCGAGGCGCCCGCGCCGACCGCCTGCTGCTGCGTGGTCGACGAGTTGCCGTTGTTGTCGTCGCCGACACCACTGCCGATGATGCCCGCGAACGCGTTGGTGACGGAGGCGGTCGATCCGTTGTCCGCGAAGGAGCCGTTGTCCGCCGTCGCAACACCGGCGAAGAGGGCGGCTGCGAGCGGAAGGGCGGAGACGGCGGCGACCACGCGAGCGGTACGGATGCTTGCCATGTTGGGTTCCTCCAGTAGCAAATACGCCCGGCCGGATGGCCTCGAGCGCGTGAAGTACGGCTTTCACCAGGGCGGTTGGCCGACCGCCCCGGCGGTGTGAGCACGACGTCGCGAGATCAGGATTGCCCACCGAATCCCCGGCGAACCACCCCGGAAGTGGTGATTCGCCCTCAAGCGTGATGACAAGTCGATAAACCCCTTAGGCCATGTTGAGCCCGCGCTTCAGGGCACACGGGACGCCTCCTCACCAAGGGACACAAGAGGGGAAGCGTTCCGCCAACTTTTCCGACAATCGCCTGGTCACCGGCGCGTCGAGCGTGCCCCCTCTTCCCTTCTTCGAACACTCGTACGAAAATAGAGGCATGGCCACCATCGACCGGCAGGCCACGACGCTGGCCCTCGCACACGCCCTGTCAGCCGCCGAACGCGGCCTGGCCGTCATCCCCCTGTCCCGGACCAAGCTCCCGGCCCTCCGCTCCCCCCACCGAACCGACCCCGAGGCCCCCGCCTGCCACGGGGAATGCGGCCGCTTCGGACACGGGGTGTACGACGCCTCGACCGACCCGCGCCGGATCCGCGAACTGTTCGCCGCCGCACCCTGGGCCACCGGCTACGGCATCGCCTGCGGGCTGCCACCGCACCATCTGATCGGCGTCGACCTGGACACCAAGTCGGGCACGGACTCCTCGGCCGCCCTGCGCGAACTGGCACTGCGGCATCTGTTCACGATCCCGGAGACGGTGGTCGTCCTCACCCCCAGCGGCGGCCGGCACCTGTGGCTCACCGGCCCCCCGGACACCGTCGTCCCCAACTCGGCGGGCCGCCTCGCCCCCGGCATCGACATCCGCGGCGCCGGCGGCTACCTCGTCGGCCCCGGCTCCCGTACCGACCACGGCGTCTACGGCGCCGCGCCCGGCACGGCCCACCTGGCCCCGGCCCTCTGCCCACCGGCCCTGCTCCGCCTGCTCCTGCCACCGCCCCGCACGCCCACCACGCCGAACTCCAGTACCGGGCACGGCGGCGGCCACGGCCAGGGCCTCGTCCAGTTCGTCCTCGCCGCGCACGAGGGTCAGCGCAACACCCGCCTGTTCTGGGCGGCCTGCCGCGCCTACGAGAACGGGCTGGCCCCGGACCTGCTCCCCGCGCTGATCGAGGCGGCCCTCGGGACGGGGCTCAGCGAGCGGGAGGCGCGGGCGACGATCGCCTCGGCCGCCCGCCTGACCGGGCACCGCCCGTGAAACCGGGTGATCGGCCCCGCGCGCTCACCCTAATGTGGGCCCATGTCGCTGACCCGGGTCCTCCTCTCCTCCGGCCGTTCGATCGAACTGACCGAGCTGCGCATGACGTCGACGTACGGCGACATGCTGGAGGGCTGTCCCTGTGAGCAGATCAACGACATGAAGATCAACGCGCTGGTGCGGGGCGCGCAACGCGCCTGGCCGACGACCCGGGTCCACCTGATCCCACCGCAGCGCGAGTACCCCGACCAGCAGGCGGGCGGCTTCGGCCCGGTGGAGGTCCTGCCTGCGGTGGGCTGCGCCGGGGCGTTCCGCTCCACGCCGGTGGACGGGTCCCACGACCCGCTCGACCCGGTCCTGCACCGTTCCCGCCTCACGGTGGTCTGGTTCCAGCCGACACCGGCGACGCCGTCGGGACACGAGGCGGATGCGGGCCTGCTGGCCCTGGACTGGGAGGGACTGGCACAGAACCACGAACTCTGAGCCAGACCGACGGGCCCGGGAGCGGCGAGGGAAGAGGTCGCGCATCCCGATCCGGGGAGCGGACGGTGAGTGGCATCGGTGGGTCGAACGCTGGACAGTCATCCTTCGCTGATGTCCCCCTGTTTTCCCGCAGCTCACGACAGTCAGTCACGGTGGCGGGTGTCTTGACGGTTCAGGCGCGCGTGCGCCTCGCCGTACCCCACCGGCCTCAGCTACAGCTCCGTTGCCATCGGCCGGAGCAAGCCACGACGGCCGGCTCGTGACGACGGTGCCTAGGCCCTCACCTTGGGAAGGTGAAGTCGTCAGGGATCGATCACCTCACCCACTTGACGTCGGCGCCCCGACGGGCAATCGATCAGAGGCCGGATGCGTGGGCAAGGTCGGCCTCGGCCCAGACGACCTTGCCGCCCGGTGTCGGGCGGGTGCCCCATCTGCGGGACAGCTGGGAGACGAGGAAGAGGCCGCGTCCGTGCTCGTCGGTGGTGCCCGCGTTACGCGGACGCGGGGAGCCGGCGCCGGTGTCCGACACTTCGACGGTCAGGACCTGGTGCCAGGTCAGACGCAGATCGATCGGGCTGGTGCTGTGGCGGACGGCATTGGTGACCAGTTCGCTGACGATCAGCTTCGTGGAATCCTCAAGACCGTCCAGGCCCCATTCGGCCAGTTGACTGGCTGTCAGGTTCCGGGCGCGGCGGACAGTGGTGTCGTCGCTTGGCAGTGTCCAGGAGGCGACCTGGTTCGGGCTGAGTGCGTGGGTGCGGACCAGGAGCAGGCTGGCGTCGTCGCACGCCGCTTGACCTTGGACGGTCTCCATCGCGCGGGTGCAGAGGCCTTCCAGAGAGAGATCCGATTGCGCGAGGGCGGTGCCCAGGCGGTGCATTCCCCCTTCGATGTCGTCCTCGCGGGTCTCGACCAGGCCGTCGGTGTACAGGGCGACGAGACTCCCCTCGGGCAGTTCCAGCTCCACGGCCTCGAAGAGGACCCCCAGCCCGATGCCGAGCGGGGCTCCGGCGGGAAGGTCGGGGAAGGTCACCCGGCCCTGCGGGTCGATGATCGCGGGCGGGAGGTGTCCGGCCGTGGCCATGGTGCACTTCCGGGTGACCGGGTCGTAGACGGCGTACAGACAGGTGGCGCCCACCACGGTGGCAGCCTGGTCCGAGTCATCGGTGTCCTCTTCCGCCAGTCGCTGGACCGTGTCGTCGAGGCGGGCCAGCACTTCGTCGGGAGGCAGCTCCATGTCCGCGAGCGTGCGTACGGCGGTGCGGAGGCTGCCCATGGCCGCGGCGGCGTTGATGCCGTGTCCAACCACATCGCCGACGACGAGGGCCACCCGGGCGCCGGACAGCGGGATCACGTCGAACCAGTCACCCCCGACACCGCGGTCCGCGTCGGCGGGCAGGTAGCGCGAGGCCGCCTCCACCGCCAAGCCTCCCCTGAGACGGCGTGGGAGCAGATTGCACTGGAGCGCCAGGGCCGCGGTCTGCTCGCGGCAGTACCGGCGAGCGTTGTCCAACGACACCGCGGCGCGGCCGACGAGCTCTTCGGCCAGGAGCAGATCGCACTCTTGGAACGGCACCGGGTTCTCGGTGCGGACGAACAACGCCGCGCCCAGCAGGACGCGCCGCGCGCGGATGGGGACGACCATCACGGAGTGCATGCCGTTCTCGCGGATCCTCTGCGCCAGTGCAGGGTTCTGGTCGATCCATGTGCCTGGCGCGGTGTCCAGGATCGGCTCCAGATGGGGCCTCCCGGTGCGCAGGATATCGGTGAAGGGTGAGTCGGGCGGCACGGGGACCCGCTCACCGCGCCCCCACGCGGATTCGGTGCTCCCTGGGCGGATCGAGGCCAGACCGGCACGCCGGAACACGGGCAGGCGCTCGCCCACCGCGCCGATGCGGACCGGAGCCCCCTCGCCGCGCAGGACCGACTGCTCCAGGTCCACCGTGACGAGGTCGGCGAACAGGGGGACGGCGAGATCGGCCAGTTCCTGGCCGGTCTGCATCACGTCCAGGGTGCTGCCAAGGCGCGTGCCGGCCTCGCCGAGGACGGCGAGGCGCTCGCGCACCCGTCGGCTCTCGGCGACGTCGACGCTGATGTTGCATACCCCCCGGGGCTGGCCGTCGGCGCCTTGGAGGCAGGAGAACGAAACCGCGAACGGGTGCTCCTGGCCCAGACTCGCCGGCAGCCACGTGCGGTACTCGTGGACCGTGGTGGTGCCGCTCGCCAGCACCTGCCGCAACATCGCCTCGATCGTTGCGGCCTCGACACCGGACTGCACATCGGTGACTCGACATCCGAGCCGCCGGCCAGGGGAAATGCCGTCGTGGCTCTCCATCACGTCGTTCACCCAGGTGCAGTGCAGCTGCAGGTCACGAACAGAGACGCCGATCGGCGCGCGGTCAAGGATCGCCCCCCACACCGATCCGCTCGCCGCGTCCCCGGACTGCACGCCGATGTCGGTCACGGTCGCAAGCGACCGCACCGCACCGTCCTGCCCCTGCAGAGGCGAGATCCGCAGGCCGACGTCGAGCACTTGGCCGTCCCGGTGGCGCACCGCCGTCGCGCCCAACCAGCCGTTCCGGGCACGGCACTGCTCGACGAACGCGGGCATCGCCGACGCTTCACCGAAGGACGGCAGGACGAGTGCGGCGGACCGGCCGACCACCTCGCCGGCGGAGTATCCGACAAGGTGCTGAGCGGCCTGCGTCCAGGCCACCACCGTCCCCTGCTCGTCGAGCAGCGCGAACGCCGTGTCGGATATGTCAGACGCGTGTATCTGCCTACCGAGTGTCACTCGGTCGGTGCTGGTCATCGAGCTGTCGTCCTCCGACGGCTTGGGAATGGGCGACATGGGGCATAGAAGTAAATTTGCCTCTTACGGGGCAATGACAAGACAGCGCTCTGCCCTGTGACAACGTCGCAGCCGTGGCTGATACCAGGTCGGTCAGGCAAGCCCGCTGACGGGCTGCGAGGCGGGCGCAGCAAGTGGACGGCATGCGTGCGGCAGCCCGGGAACGGCGCCCAGGAAGCAAGCATTCTCTGCGGCCGGCCTCCGCGACGTTTCCCCGACTGTCGCCGTGGTCGGCTCGACAAGGTGCTTGATCTTGCCTTGGCACTGCTCGACCGGAGATCGGTGGTCACCACTGGTCGCATACCTCTCCAACGCCAGCACCCCCGGCAGGGTGGTCGACCTGGACAACGCCAAGCGCGTGCGCACGGTGCTTGAGCACCTGGCCATGCGACAGGACGGCAAGGCGGCTGCCGCCAACACGTTCCGGCGCCGCCGCGCCGTGCTCAGCAACTGCCTGCGTCTGGCCGTGGAACACGAGCTGCTGCCCGGCAACCCCCTGCTCCGTGTGCACTGGGAGACGCCCAAGGCGGTAGAGGAGCTGGACGTACGCAGCGTCGCCACGCCCGCACAAGCGCGGGCCCTGCTCGACGCGGTCCGCGCACAAGGTCCACGCGGCGCCCACCTGGTCGCGTTCTTCACCTGCATCTACTACGCCGCGATGCGACCCGAAGAGGTGTCCATGCTGAGCGCCGACCAGTGCGACCTTCCAGCGGAAGGGTGGGGGCGGCTCATGCTCGCCGGCGCCCGGCCGCAGGTGGGATCGGCCCGGACCGACGACGGGAAGCCGTACGAGGAAGCAGCTCGAGCACCGGGCCCACCGCGCGGTCCGCGCCCACCTCGAAGCGGTCGGCACCACGACCGAGGGCCGTCTGTTCAGTGCCGTGCGAGGTGGCCCGGTCCGGTCACAGTAGTACGGCGCGGTGTGGAAGGAGGCTCGCAGGGAGGCGTTGACCGCCGCACAGGAGGCTTCCCCACTCGCCGCCATCCCGTACGACCTGCGGCACGCGTGCGTGTCGTTCTGGCTCCGCTCTGGGGTGAGCCTCGCCGAGACGGCCCGGCGTGCCGACCAGAGCGTCGCGGTACTCCAGTGCTACTACGCCAAGGTGCTGGACGGCGAGGAGGCGCGGATGAACGCGCTGATCGAGCAGGGATTGGCGAGGGCGAGAGCGGGGTGAGGGGCCGTGAATCCTGGCCGCAGGTTGGCCGCACACCCTGGTCAGAGCTGGGAAACCGGCGAGCCAGGATGAGACAAGGTCAGGTGGAAGGGGTGCCGCTCCGGAGAGTGGCACCCCTTCTGACCTGCAAGCTTCTGACCTACCGCGGTGGGTGTGGGATTTGAACCCACGGTGACATCGCTGCCACGACGGTTTTCAAGACCGTTCCCTTAGGCCGCTCGGGCAACCCACCTCCGCGCCGCCCACCAGTGGCGGAGCGGATACAGAGTACCGGGAGGCGCCGGTGCCTGGGGGCTGTGGTCCGCACGGGGTCCCCGGCTGCCGCCCACGCCGTGGAGCGATCCGCCCGGAAGCGCCCTCGGTGTCAGGAGGTGAGGACGCTGATGCCGTCGCCGAGCAGTTTCGACCCGAGAACGAAGAACAGGACCGCCATGACGGCGACGTTGTGCTGAGCTGCCCAGTCCTTCCAGTTCCCGAGCGTGGTCTTCGCTCGCTCTCCCCCGAGCAGGAAGACACCGAGCGGGACCAGCAGCCCGAGGGTGGCGATCAGGACGAAGATGGCCAGCGACGCGATCTGCTGCCCGAGCGGCAGTCCGGCTGAGCCGATCGTGGCGCCCGCGGCGATGGTCAGCGGGGCGTTCTTGGCGTTGAGCGCGGCCAGGGCCAGTCCGAGTGCGAAGACCTTGACCGGAGTGAGGCGGTCGATCGCACCCATCCACTTCGGCAGCTTGGCCTGCGAGGGATCCTTCGGGCGCCGGTGCCACTGCCGGACGCCGAAGAGGAGGAGGAACAGGCCCAGAGCGAGCTTGAGGGCTCCCACCCAGGTGGCGGGCTGACCGTTCGTGGAGGCTCCTGCGGGAGAGGCGATCGCCAGCATCACCGCGCCCAGCGCCGAGAGGCCCAGGACCCAGCCGACCGTGAAGAGCACTCCGTTGAGACGCCCCCGAGGCGTGGCGAGTATGAGGATGACCGCGATGATCGGGAGCGGGCTGACCGCGACGGCGGCCGCGAACCCCAGCACGTCACCGAGAACTTCGCCCATGGTGGCCTCCGTGCGGGGTTCGGGTGGCGATCCGGGCGAGCGGGGCCTGGCGGAAGCGGATGCCCGAACGCCTCGGCGGCGCAACGGGGCGTCGCGCGATCGGCTACGCCACTGGCTTCACGGCTGCGCGGAAGTGCTGCCCGAGAAGGGTGGGGACGGCTACGCGGCACGTCACCCCGCTTCCATCTTCCTGCGTCCGGCCCGATCTGTCCTAGGGAGCCTCGCAGGACGCGAGGACCCCCGGCCCCGGCCCTCATCGGCCTCCCCCCTTCCAAGGAATCCCCGGGATTCCAAGAAATCCCCCGGACGACCACGGCCCGGGGGCCGAGATGCAGGGCATCACACCTGAAGTGAGGATGGAGAAGTGAGGGCGATGGCGCCTCATGTCCGGGCGCGCTTGGCGACCCTCGCACCGATCGACGGCAGGAGAATCTCACGATGACTGCGACGACAGGTGCGGCCCCGTCAGCTCACCCCGAGCGGCCAGGCCGGTCGGACGGGGTCTGCAGCGAGTTCACCGTCTTCACCAGGATCAAGCCGGGCGAGGCGGACGCACTCCGTGAGGATCTCGCCAGGCTCGCCGACGCGGCGGACAGCGAGAGGGTTCATGCGGCGGTGCGCCAGATCGGCACCCTGCATGACGCACGGCACGTGATCTTCGACAACGACACGCGGTTCATGTTCGCCAGCGTCTTCGACGGCTCCTGGGACACCTACATCGACGACTTCGCCAAGACGGTGGTCGGGGCCCGCTTCGACCAGGTCTTCTCGCACAGCGAAGGGTTCCCCGGCGTCAAGGATCCAGGGGTGAAGGACTGGTTCGTCGCCCACCAGGCACCCGCTGGGGTCTTCGTCAGCGCCTATCCCGATCTGACCGTCCAGCAGATCTACAAGGACCACCGCGTGGAGGAGGCGTTCGAGGAGGTTCTGGACACCTCTGAGTTCCGGGCGGCGCTGGAGAACCCGGCGAACGCGGAGCTGGTGGCCACGCCGGCCTTCCAGAAGCTGCTGGAGGAAGCCTCGGCCTAGGCCCCGGACACCACCACCGTGCGGAACCGACCCGACATCCGGCGGATCGCGTCGGCGGGCGCGGTGGCTCCCGCAGAGGCTGTCAGACCGATGGGGAGGCACAAGCGATCATGAACACCGCGGACAGCGGCAGCGCCGCCGACGTGCACGTCGAGATCGACGACGTCCAGAGCGGGGCCCTGCGTCCGCGGCCCGTCCCGTACGAGGGGAAGTACGTCTTCCTGCGCGTCGACGACCGCCACGCCGGGCGCGCACTGCTGCGGCGGTTGATCCCGGTGACGGCGGGTGGCCTGCCCGGCGCGGATCGGAGCCAGGAGGCCTGGGTGGCTGTGGCGTTCACCTACGAGGGACTGAGAGCCCTCGGGGTGCCACAGGAGTCGCTGGACAGTTTTCCGCAGGCGTTCCGCGAGGGCATGGCCGCTCGTGCGCACCTGATCGGCGACGTGGGCGAGAGTGCGCCGGCCCACTGGGAGACACCGTTCGGAACGGGCGACGTCCACATCGCCCTGAGCGCCCTCTCCTCCGATGCGGCGCTGCTGGAGAAGGAGCTGGAGCGGGCACGTGTCGCCTACGAGGACACACCAGGTGTCCAGGTGATCTGGCAGCAGGACGTCCACCAGCTCCCGACCGGGCGCACCACCTTCGGCTTCCGCGACGGCATCAGCCATCCGAACATCGAGGGCGTCGGGCTGCCCGGCTCGAACCCACAGGAAGCCCCCATCAAGGCGGGCGAGTTCATCCTCGGCTACCCCGACGAAACCGGCAGCCTGCCGCCCATGCCCAGCCCCGACGCCCTGGGGCGCAACGGGACCTACGCGGCCGTACGCAAGATCCATACCAACGTGGCGGCCTGGCGCCGGTACCTGCGGGCGAACAGCTCCGGCGCCGAGGAGGAGGCGCTCCTGGCGGCGAAGATGGTCGGGCGCTGGCCCAGCGGGGCGCCGTTGGCGCTGGCGCCGGAGCAGGACGACCCCGAGCTGGCGGCCGATCCGCACCGTGTCAACAACTTCCTGTACCGGGAGAAGGACGACCGGGGGTTCCGCTGCCCCGCCGGTGCGCACATCCGGCGCACCAACCCCCGCGACGCCACCATCATCGGAGACGCACGGATGCACCGCCTCATCCGCCGAGGCACCACCTACGGGCCGCCGCTGCCCGAGGACGTACTGGAGGACGACGGCGCCGACCGGGGCCTGGTCGGCGTCTTCCTCGGCGCCCACCTGGAACGGCAGTTCGAGTTCATCAAGGCCGAGTGGGTCAACGACGGCAACTTCATCGGCCACCCCGGCGAGCAGGATCCGGTGGCCGGGCATCACGGCGGAACCGGCAGCGTCACCATCCCGGAGAAGCCGGTCCGACGTCGTCTGCAGAACCTGCCCAGCTTCGTCGTCACCCGGGGCGGTGAGTACTGCTTCGTACCGGGTCTGCGCGCTTTGCGCTGGCTCGCCGAACTGGAGGGCTGAGGGCGGTCGCCCACCCTCCGAGGTCCGATCGCGCTCTCCGAGGAGAGGTCGAAGTCATGGCACGACAGTTCGTCCCCTACACGCCTGACGTCGAAGACGACGACCCGCACTTCGACAAGAACCTGCAGACGGTGATCGAGAGGACCGAGAGTTACATCGCCGAGTCGGTCAGCGCCGGCGGCACCGGGAACGCCCTCCGTGACGCGCATGCCAAGGGCTACGGGCTGGTCCGCGGCGAAGTGGAGATCCTGGACGGGCTGCCCCCGGAGTACGCCCAGGGGATCTACGCGACTGCGGGAACCCACGATGCGCTCGTCCGCTTCTCCAACGGCTCACCGCACGCCGGAGCCGACGCGCGACTGGGCGCCGCCACCGGACTGGCGCTGAAGATCTTCGACATCCCTGGGCCGACCCTGCTGGAAGACGAACCGGACACGGGCACGTTCGACTACGCCAACATCAACGGCCCGATCTTCTTCTGCAACACGGTCGAGCACTACCTGTTCATCCAGGAACTGTTCCTGAACGCGCCCGCCTACTTCTCCCAGGGCCGCCCCGGCGCACATCGCTTCTTCACCGAGTTCGTGACCGGGAAGGGAACGCTGGCCCAGGGCAACTGGGCGTGGGACGAGTTCCTCGCCTTCCTGCGCCTGTCGAAAACCCCTCCGGCGAACGTCCTGCTGTCGACCTACTGGACCATGGGCGCGGTACGGCACGGGGACTACATCGCCAAGGTGCGCATCGCCCCCGACCCTGTCTTCGCCGCCGCGGTGGTCCGGCGCGACATCGACCCGACCTCGGCGGCAGAGGTCTTCCGACCGGCGCTGCAGGGCGAACTGCGGGAGCGGCCCTACGCCTTCGACATCCAGGTGCAGCTCTGCGCCGACCTGGACCGCATGCCGGTGGAGGACACCACCGTCGAATGGCCCGAACAGCTCTCGCCGTCCGTCACCGTGGCGAAACTGCGGCTGCCGCGGCAGGACATCTCCGGCCCGGAGAACCTGGAGAAGATGGACTCGCTGTCCTTCACCCCCTGGCGGGTCACCGCCGAGCACGCCCCGCTGGGCAACATCATGCGGGCCCGCAAGGAGGTCTACCGGCGATCCTCCATCGAGCGCCACCAGCTCAACCAGCAGCCGCGCACCGAACCGCGCAGCGCCGGCGAGGTGCTCGGAGCGGAAGACCCACGGTGAACGAAGGTTCTCAGCCGGCGTCCTGCGTCGGTGGTTCCCTCTCACTCCCTCACGGCGCCGGACAGGCGTCCGGTCCGCCCTGCTCGAACGCGGCCTTCGTGCAGTAGGTGATGGTCGGGGCGTAGTCCCCCATCACGGATGCGGGGTCCTGGCCCTTCTGGACGTTCTGGACGGCCTGGGGGAAGTCCGCGGCCGGCAACATGTTGCGGAAGAGCAGGATGCTGTCGACGTTGGTGGGACCCCAGTCCATCCATGTCACGCTGTCGGCGGTGGTCGCGTTGGCGGGTCGGTCCTGCGAGGTGGAGACCACGACGGTGTAGCGCCCCTCCTCGTCCAGGGCCGTCTGGTAGTCGGCGGCACAACTGCTGGAGGGGTAGGGAAGCTGCCACTGGTTCTGGCAGAGGGACCAGTACCGGAGCTGAGTTCTCATCAGCACCGACTGGCCTTCCCGGGTGTTGGGGAAGGTCGCGGCCTTGCCACGGACCACGGCGATGCGGCCGGATTCATACGACATCGGCGTGCACAGGTACTTGTTGTACGGGTTGGGGAACAGGCCGCCTGCCTTGTTGGGCACGGCGAAGCCCGGGCTCTTCACGCTCGCCTCCCCGCATCCCTCGAAGCCTCCGGGAGGCGCGTTGTCCTTGACCAGGTCCCTGATGTAGCCGGCCAGCGGACCGTCGGCGCCCTGCGTCGAGTCCGCACCCGCGCACGGCGAGAGCGAACGGACGCTGCCGTCGTCCCTCTGTATCGACAGGGAGGGCAGCGGGACCTCACCCGCGGGGTCGGACGCCTCGGCGGGCACATAGATCCGCAGTGCGAGGATGCCGGTCCCGGACGTGGCACTCCCGCTCGTACCCGCGAGAACGTTGCCTCCGGAGCCCGCCGCGACGCCCTCCTCCAGCGTGACCTGGTACTTGTGCTGCGCCGGGTCGCTGCCCGCGTTCGGGGCACTGAAGGGGTTCCGGCTGCCCGGGCTGGGGGCGATCTCGTAGTCGGCGAGCGAGTCGATCGGTGATCCCTTGACGTCGTAGGAGGTCAGCGACGTGAAGCGAGCCGACGGGTAGGTCCCCTCCACACGTATCCGGTCGCCCTGACCAAGGCGGTACGGCATCAGCCAGTACGTCGCGTTCGTCTCGGGGAACGCGAAGTTCAGCCTGTCCGGGCTCACCACGGCCGGCCACGCACAGGAGACCTGCGGCAACGGGTCCCGCGCGGTCTGGGCCGGAACGGCCGCACCGGCCGACTGCGCGGCCAGCAGCGTGAAGACGCCGGCCAGTGCCAGGGCGCCCGCTCTCAGGTTCCGGAGTGCGTACATGGAGCCGCTCCATCCGTGGATCGGGAAAGGGCGGCGGCGCGCCGGCTCCTCGAAGGGGCGCACGATGCCATGGGCGGAGTCGGGAAGGTGTGTCATGGCTCGGAAGCGGGCGCGGCGCATGGCCCGCACCGCGAGGGGGACTTCCGGTGGCACAACCACCAATGCCAGTCTCTGCCCGCCGCCGGCCCGCTGCAACGCGGAAGCGGTGCACCGCGGAACCCGCCCGTCGGGCCATGCGGAAGGGGCGCCCCTCGGTGAGGGACGCCCCTGTCGGTCGGCGGGCGGGCCCGCCCGGGGTCAGCTGTCGCCGACGCGGGAGCCCAGGGTGACGTCGACCGTGTCGGTCCTGCCGCCGCGTTCGTAGGTGATCGTCACCTTGTCGCCGGGCTTGTGGGTCCAGATCTCGCCGATCAGGGTCGGACCGCTGTCGATCACCGTCTGGTCGAGCTTGGTGATGACGTCGCCGGGCTTCAGGCCGGCCTTGTCGGCGGGGCCGCCCGCCTCGACCGGGTCCGTGCCGCCCGCACCGGTGTCGGTGATCTTCGCGCCGCCGCTCGAGTCCTCCAGGGAGACGGACGCGCCGATCTTCGCGTACACCGGCTTGCCCGTCTTGATCAGTTCCTGGGCGACGTACTTCGCCTGGTTGATCGGGATGGCGAAGCCCAGGCCGATGGAGCCGGACTGGCCGGTGCCGAAGCCGCCGTTGCTGCTGGACTGGATCGCGGAGTTGATGCCGATGACATTGCCCTTGGCGTCCAGCAGCGGGCCGCCGGAGTTGCCGGGGTTGATCGAGGCGTCGGTCTGCAGCGCGCTCATGTACGACGCCTGGCTGCTGGTGCCGTCGCTGGAGGCCACCGGGCGGTCCTTGGCGCTGATGATGCCGGTCGTCACCGTGTTCGACAGACCGAAGGGGGCGCCGATCGCGATCGTGGAGTCGCCGACGGCCACCTTGTCGGAGTCGCCCAGGGTGAGCGGCTTCAGGTCCGAGGGGGCGTTCTTGAGCTTGACGACCGCCACGTCGTAGCCCTGCGCGTTGCCCACGACCTCGGCGTCGTACTTCTTGCCGTTCGGGAACGTGGCCGTCAGCTTGCCGCCGTCGACCGCGTCGGCCACCACGTGGTTGTTGGTGATGATGTGGCCCTCGGTGTCGAAGACGAAGCCCGTGCCCGTGCCGCCCTCGCCGCTGCTGCTCTCGGCCTCGATGGTGACCGTGCTCGGCAGCGCCTTGGCGGTCACCGCGGCGACCGTGCCGGAGTCACGCTTCAGGTCGCCGCCGCTGTCCGAGGCGGAGACGGTGGTGGAGCTGGAGTCGTCGTCCCTGGCCAGCGTGTAGCCGATGCCGCCGCCCAGGCCGCCCGCGACCAGCGCGGCCACCAGGACCGCGGCGAGCAGACCACCGCGCCGTCCGCCGGGCTTCGGCGCGGGCTGCGCGTGCGGCGTTCCCCAGCCGGAGCCGTCGCCCGGGCCGCCGGGGGCGGGCTCGGGGTGCGCGTGCGTCGGGGGCGGCGGGGGCGGCCAGCCGCCCTCGGGGGCCCCGCCCTGGGGGTTCGCCGACGCGTACGCCGGTATGCCAGGGGCATGGGGCGGCTGCTCCGGGGCGCCGGGAGCGCCGGGTGGCGTGACGGGCATCGGCGCCGTCGTGGCGTCGTCGGCTTGGGCGTAGGGGGGTGCGGGTTGTTGCGGGGAGGCTGCGGGAATGTCCACCGGCACGGGGGGTGCAGACGGGGCCGGGGGTACCGCAGTGCCCTCGTTCTCGGTGCTCACAGCTTGTCTCCTCGGTCCACTGCTGTTGGTCAGGCGCGATGCGGCGGTTTCTGCGCTCGCTTGTGAGTTTGTATGCCGTCAGCTTTTCCCACAGGCCGTCAGGGCACCATAAGCGGTTGCTGTGGGTGTTCGACTCACCTTTATATGGGACCAGTCCTATTAAAGAGTCGCATTCCGGCGGCGGCCACATTACCTCCGCCTCCACGGCTACCCGGGGCCGATGGCACCATGACGCGGGTGACCCACGCACGACAGCAGATCCAGGTCGTCGCCCACCGCGGGGCCTCCGAGGACGCCCCCGAGCACACCCTGGCCGCGTACAAGAGGGCGATCGAGGACGGGGCGGACGCTCTGGAGTGCGATGTGCGGCTGACCGCGGACGGACACCTCGTGTGCGTCCACGACCGTCGCGTCAACCGTACGTCCAACGGCCGCGGCGCGGTCTCCGCCCTGGAGCTCGCCGACCTCGCCACCCTGGACTTCGGCTCCTGGAAGTACCGCGGGTCACTGCACCACCGGGACGAGGAGCCCGACTGGGTGCATCGCCCGGAGGACCCGGCCGAGACCTCCGTGCTCACCCTGGAGCGACTGCTCGGCCTGGTCGCGGACGCCGGGCGGCGGGTGGAACTGGCGATCGAGACGAAGCACCCCACCCGATGGGCCGGGCAGGTGGAGGAGCGGCTGCTGACGCTCCTGAAGCGGTTCGGGCTGGACGCTCCGGCCTCCCCGGAGGAATCCGCCGTACGGGTCATGAGCTTCTCGGCGCGCTCCCTGAACCGCGTCCGGGTCGCCTCGCCGACGCTGCCCGTGGTCTATCTGCTGCAGTTCCTCTCACCCCGGCTGCGTGACGGGCGGCTGCCCGCGGGTGTCCGAATCGCGGGCCCCTCGATTCGGATCGTGCGCAATCACCCGACGTACATCCAGCGTCTGAAGCGAGCCGGCCACCAGGTGCACGTGTGGACCGTGAACGAGCCCGAGGACGTGGATCTCTGCGTTGACCTGGGCATCGACGCCATCATCACCAACCGCCCACGCGCGGTACTGGACCAACTGGGTCGTTGATCCATGAAACGAACCTTGACCTCCGGGCCTTCCTGCACCATTCTCCGATCTCGGCCACACCGTCGAAATCCAGCCATACGTTGACCGGTCCATTACAGGGAGTGCTCCGGCGCGTTCGTTCCGTGTCCGATCGTTGCGAATGCGTCTCCGGACCTGGACCGGCCGGTTTCCGGTACAGGCCAATGGGGCATCCACACCGTGGCGTGGGGCGAAGGAGGTCTCGGGGGTGGCGTTGGTGGTGGCACAGGAGGTGCCCACGTCGTCGAGCATGGCCGTACCCCATGGCCCTGCGGGCGTGGGCAAGGCGCGACACCGGATGCGCGATCAGTTGCGCAGGGGCGGTGTGGCGGAATCGGTCATCGACGATGCCGTTCTGATCCTTTCCGAACTTTTGAGCAACGCGTGCAAACACGGGCGGCCGCTGGGCGATGCCCTGGCCGGGGACGGCGACGTCCGGGCCGCGTGGCGCGTGGACCAGGGCGGCAGGCTCCTGGTCGAGGTGACGGACGGTGGCGGACCGACGCGTCCGGCCCCGGCGACACCCTCGGTGACCGCCCACGGCGGCCGCGGGCTCAACATCATCACGGCGCTGGCCGACGACTGGGGCGTACGGGACGACACCCAGGGCGAGGTCACCGTCTGGGTGATGGTCCACGACGACGTGCACGATCCGGCTGCGGGGCACCGCCGCGACGACTTCGCTACGCGTGTCACAGCCCCGCCTGTGTCGGCCATACCCGAACTGGATTTCGCGGACGCGTTCGACGACCTGGACTGAGCCTGGCGGCCGGCTTCGACGGAACGCCGGCCGGGATCGGGGTGACAGGCACACCGACGGGCCGAGCCGGGGACGGACCGCTGGCGGGCAACGGCGAACCGCCGCCCTCCCAGAACGCGCTCCGGCGGAGCACAGGCCGATCGCGGGCAGCGGAGGCCGGCCTGCCGGGAGCCGCCCCCCTCCAGGACCGACGCCCCTCACCCTGAGGCCCGCGCAGGTTGTCCACAACGCCCCGCGCATCCACAGGGTCCCGTCACCCCGCGCACAAGCGGCTAGGCTCCCGCCGTACCAGACGAGCCGTATCCGGGAGACACCCATCATGGCCAAGAAGCGACCCCAGACGAAGGCCACGCGCCCGCAGCTCACGGACGGAGAGATCCCGGTTGTCGGCGCCCGTGAGCCCTGCCCCTGCGGCAGCGGACGCCGTTACAAGGCGTGCCACGGCCGGGCCGCCGCACAGGCCGCGACCGAGCTGGTGCACCGCCCGTTCGAGGGCCTGCCCGGCGAGTGCGACTGGGTCGCCCTGCGCGAGCTGGTCCCGGCGGCGACCGCCGAGCTGACCCTGAAGGACGGCCTTCCCGAGGGCGTCCCCTCGGTCACGCTCGCCACGGTGCTGCCGATGGCCTGGCCCGCCCTGCGCCGCGACGACGGCTCGGTCCTGATCGGCCTGCAGAACGACACCGCGTCCGGCGACATCAGCCGCGACCTCGCCGACACCCTGACGCGCGCCCTGGAGGCGCAGCCCGGCACGCCGGTCAAGGGCCGCCGCGCCCCGGCCGACGGGCCTCGCCTGCAGGACCTGCTCGACCCCAAGGCGCCGTTCGAGCCCGTCGTGCACCCCGGTTTCGAGTTCTGGGTGCCGGACCCGGAAAACGCCACGCCGGACGTGAGCGCCTCCCTGGAGCGGGCCAACGCCGCCGCGATCCCGACCGTCAAGCTCCAGGGCGTCGACGCGGCGTACTGGTGCGAGACGCCGGAGAAGAACCACCTGCGCTGGGTCATGCCGCACCCGGAGGAACAGCTTCTGGACGCCCTCGCGCGGCTGCACGCGGCGGGCCGGTCCGGCCTCGGCGAGGGCACGCGGCTCGTCGGCTCCTTCCGCGGTCACGGCCTGACCGTGCCGGTGTGGGACCTGCCTAGCGGTGTCACCGCCGACGACATCGAGAAGCCGGCGGCCGAGTTCGCCGAGCGCCTCGCCGCCGCCCTGGCCACGGACGCGCCGCTCACCGCGGACGAGCGCCGCGCGCGCGGCGGCCTGACCAACCGGCAGGTCACGCTCAGCTGACGCAAACCCTTTCGACACCGTTCGGCTGACCGGTCGGTCAGCCGAACCGGCTCCCCCGGAACGGGTGACTCCAGTCACAACTCCCGTTGCTCACAGGCCAGTCGGTGTCCGAAAGGTCGAGGAAAACAAGAGATCGAATTTGCGAACCGCCGATCTCTTGTTACCGTTTCAGTACCCCGGTTGCTGGTGCATCCCCCGTCGCCAGCAACCGGGTCTTTTCATTCGGCGTCGCCCCGGCATCGCTCACGCAACGATGCGACGGCTCAACTGCCCGTAGCCGCATCGGAGTTGCTTCCCGAGCGCAGCAGAGACGGCCCCAGTCCGCCACGCGCCCCGAACTCCGTGATCGCCGAATAGGCCGCGGGCTCGCCGTGCGTCCGCTCCCGCGGCGTCTCACAGCTGGCCGGCTCGTCCTCGGCGCCCACCGCGCACCGCATCTGCACGGTCCGGCCGTCCGGCCCCATCATGCTCAGTACGGCGTCCATGGCGTCGCCGGTCGCGTTGCGGTAGTACGTGCGCGCCCAGGTCTCCTCGCCCTGCGTCAGCACACAGGTCTGTGCCTCGATGCCGTCGGGCGAGGTGACTTCGGGGCCGCAGCGGGTGGCGGTGGCGAGCCCCAGGCCGAGGAGGTGGGCCGAGCGGGAGGGATCGGGCGCGGTGGGGTCCTCGCCGGGAGCCCCGGCGTCACCGCGCGGCCCCTCGTCGACCGGCACCTTGGCGGCACCGCGTCCCGGGACCGGCGCGGCCTTGGCGTCACGGTCGTCACCCGCGGGCCCCGCGGACGCCATGGCCAGCGGCAGCGCCACCGCGCACGTCACGACGGCCGCGAGAGCGAGCAGGCGGAGGTTCATGAGGGGACGATAACGATTGGGGCCGGGCGCCCGGTTCCGTGAGCGCCCGACACCCTCAGAACTCGGGTGCGCTCACACCCGTACGAGTGAGTGCGTCAACGACGGCGTCCACCACGGCCTCGACGTCGGGTACCCAAGGCGCGGCCGAGCCGGGCAGCGGCGCGCGCTCCCAGTGGATCTGTCCCTGACCGGTCTCCGACGGCGGCAACGCGACATAGCCGCCCTCGCTGTGGAAGCGCAGCGAGCCGGGCACGAAGTCCTTCGCGTAGAGCAGTTCGCCCAACTGTTCCATGGAGTACGGCCTGACGAGCACGGCCCAGCGGGTGCCGGAGGCGAGGACCGGGCCGAGGCGCATGCCCGTGCGGTCCAGCGCGGCCAGGGCGCGCGCCGCGGCGGGGGCCGGGAGGCTGACCGCGCAGGGCGCCGTGCCGCCGGTGGCCAGGATGATCGGCGCCGTGGGCCGGTTGGTCCACCACCAGCGCACCATGCGCTCGTCGGTGGTGGCCGCGAGGAGGCCGGGGTCGAAGGGGTGCGCTCCGGGCACCGTGCACTCCGGGTCGGGGCAGCCGCAGCGAGCCCGGCCCTGCGGGTCCGCCGTGACGCCCGGGAGTACGGGCCATTTCCATTCCGCCGCGAAGGTCAGGGCCGCGCTGAGCATTTCAGGCCTCCCGTCGTTCCGCCTGGTCAGGAGCCTGCGTCGCCTTCCGAGGATCTCGCGCATGAGCGCTCGTTCCTTTCCGTTGCACGCCTGGCAACACCGAATCACATCATGTGTCGATCACTTCACTGTGCGTACCTGTCGGCGCATCACATCCCGGCTATCCAGCACGGGTAACCCCTATGGGCCGAGCGTGGGCTGTGTCCGCGCCCATACCGAGTCCATCAAATGGATGGGCGTGGCGTGGGGTGGCGAAGTGTGGCGTTTGCCGTCGCGCGTATTTCTCTTCGCCGCCGTCACGGGAGGATGGGGCTCGGTCGTCGGTGGCTAAGACGCCCGGCTCCGTCACCAGGTTCCGGGTGCCCCCATCCACCCCTGGCCTTCACCGAGTACGTACCCCTCACGACCGCTGTGACGCTCCGTCGAGCAAGACCAGTCGACCGCAATAACGCATTACCTTAAGCAGTTTTCAGCCAACTTCCGCTTTCCGCAAGAGATCCCGGGAGATCCGCCCGGGAACCACGACAAGCCCGTGGACACCAGGAATCCCAGCAGGACAATGCTGGACATCCCCTCACGAGTGCGTGTACATGTGGAGACACCGCTAGCGGCGCAAAATGACATGGGGGTTTGCGATGCTTCTAAGCAAAACGCACCGGTCGGAAAGCCGGACGCCATGAACGCCCCGCACCCTCCGAAAGTGGCTGGAATCGATTCTGCTGTTCCGCCCCCCGCACACACTGTCGCGCCCTCCTCACCGGCCACCGCCGCCGTCACCACCGGCCCCGGTGCCCTCCTCCAGGATCGGCTCGCCGGCTGGGTCTCGGACCTCACCACGCTGCACGAACTCACCGAACGCCTGGCCCGTACGGGCACCCTGGCCGACGCGCTCCAGGAGCTGCTGCGTGCCGGAGCCGCCCTGGTGGGCGCCCGGCGCGGCCTCGTCGTACTGGAGCCGGTCGACGGCCTCGGCCCCTGCAGCACCATCGGTCTGGGCCTTGCCCAGGCGGATCTCGGACACATCGAGACCGTGCCGCGCGGTGCGATGCCGTACGGCGATCTGCTCGAGGCCCCGGTGGGGCCGCCGGGCGGTGTGCGGGAGATCGTCCGGCCCGATCTGTTCGCCGAGGACGGCCTCGACCCACGCCACCGCGAGGTGGCCGGCCGTCTCGGCTACGCCGCGAGCTACGCGCTCCCCCTGGCCAACGACGCCGCGGGCCGGCTCGGCGCCGCGGTGTGGCTCTACGACGAGCCCGCCGAGCCGGTCGAGCGGCAGCGCCATCTGGCCGGTCTGTACGCCCGGTACGCCGGCGAGCATCTCGCCCGGCTGCTGGAGGTCGAGCGCACGCGCGCGTCCATGGCGACCATCTCCGAGGAACTGCTCCCCTCCCGGCTCCCCCGCGTCTCCGGCGTCCAGCTCGCCGCCCGCCACCGCACCGGCCCGCGCGGCGGCGGCGACTGGTACGACGCCCTGCCGCTGCCGGACGCGGCCCTGGGCCTCGCCGTCGGCTCCGTCACCGGGTCGGGGCCCAGCGCGGTCGCCGCGATGGGACGGCTGCGGGCCTCCTTGCGCGCGTACGCCGTGATGGAGGGCGAGGACCCGGTCGCCGTCCTGTCCGACCTGGAGCTGCTGCTCCGGCTGACCGAGCCCGCCCGATCGGCCACCGCCCTGTTCACCTACGTCGAACCCGCCCTGCACAAGATCACGCTGGCCGGCGCCGGGCACTGCCCGCCGCTGCTGATCGGGGAGCGGCGCACGGAGTTCGTGGAGACGTCCGTCTCGGCGCCGCTCGGAATGCTCGCCTGCTGGGAGGCGCCCAGCGTGGAGGTGCAGGCAGAACCCGGAGAGACGGTTCTGCTGTACACCGACGGGCTGCTCCAGCGCACCGGCGACCCCATGGACCGGGCGTTCGCGCGACTGCACGCGGCGGCGGCCGGTGTGCCGCGGGCCAAGCGGCGGGACCCGGGCGCGCTCACCGACCACGTCCTGCGGACGGTGCTGCCGGACGGGCTGGACTCGGCGGACAGCGAGGAGGACGTGGTGCTGCTGGCGGCGCGGTTCGAGTGACGCCGGTCATGGGTCTTCCGGCCCTGGGCCCCCCATTCGTGCGACCGTACGATGGAGGAGGTCGAGTGCCGTATCTAGGAGGATGACCGTGGCCGAAGAGCTCCCGGAGACCCCGGTGGAGACTTCTGAGGAAGAGCCCATCAAGCAGCGGAAGAACGGACTGTACCCGGGCGTGTCCGACGAGCTGGCCGAGAACATGAAGTCCGGCTGGGCCGACACCGAGCTGCACGACCTGCAGCCGATCCCGCAGGCCGCCGAGACGGCCGCCCGCCGTGCCGCGCTCTCCGCCCGCTTCCCGGGCGAGCGCCTGGTGATCCCGGCGGGCAACCTGAAGACCCGCTCGAACGACACGGAGTACGCCTTCCGCGCCTCGGTCGAGTACGCCTACCTCACCGGCAACCAGACCGAGGACGGCGTCCTGGTCCTGGAGCCCACGAGCGACGGCCACAAGGCCACGATCTACCTGCTGCCCCGCTCGGACCGCGAGAACGGCGAGTTCTGGCTGGACGGCCAGGGCGAACTGTGGGTCGGCCGCCGGCACTCGCTCACCGAGGCGGAGCAGCTCCACGGCATCCCCGCCTCCGACGTCCGCGAGCTGGCCGACGCGCTGCGCGAGGCGACCGGCCCGGTGCGGGTCGTGCGCGGGTACGACGCCGGCATCGAGGCCGCGCTGACCGACAAGGTCACCGCCGAGCGGGACGAGGAGCTGCGGGTCTTCCTCTCCGAGGCGCGGCTGGTCAAGGACGAGTTCGAGGTCGGCGAGCTGCAGAAGGCGGTCGACTCCACCGTGCGCGGCTTCGAGGACGTCGTGAAGGTCCTCGACAAGGCCGAGGCGACGAGCGAGCGCTACATCGAGGGCACGTTCTTCCTCCGCGCGCGCGTCGAGGGCAACGACGTCGGCTACGGCTCCATCTGCGCGTCCGGCCCGCACGCCTGCACGCTGCACTGGGTGCGCAACGACGGGCCGGTGCGCTCGGGTGATCTGCTGCTGCTGGACGCGGGCGTGGAGACGCACACGTACTACACGGCGGACGTGACGCGGACGCTGCCGGTCAACGGTCGGTTCAACGAGATCCAGCGCAAGATCTACGACGCGGTGTACGAGGCCCAGGAGGCCGGCATCGCCGCGGTGAAGCCGGGGGCGAAGTACCGGAACTTCCACGACGCCGCCCAGCGCGTGCTCGCCGGGAGGCTGGTCGAGTGGGGGCTCGTCGAGGGGCCGGTCGAGCGCGTGCTGGAGCTGGGGCTTCAGCGCCGGTGGACGCTGCACGGCACCGGGCACATGCTCGGGATGGACGTCCACGACTGCGCGGCGGCGCGGACCGAGACGTATGTGGACGGCGTCCTGGAGCCGGGGATGTGCCTGACCGTCGAGCCGGGGCTGTACTTCCAGGCCGACGATCTGACCGTCCCCGAGGAGTACCGGGGCATCGGCGTCCGGATCGAGGACGACATCCTGGTGACCGAGGACGGCAACCGCAATCTGTCGGCGGGGCTTCCCCGGCGGTCGGACGAGGTCGAGGAGTGGATGGCCTCGCTCAAGGGCTGAGCCGGGTTCGGGCGAAGTGAGGCGACGGCCGGGTACCGGGAGGTGCCCGGCCGTCGGCGTGTGCCGCGAAAGCGATCGCCGGGCGGCTACACCGCCATCAGCGGAGCGTCCTCTCTCCACTTGAGGATCTTGTCGAAACTCACCACCGCGCCGTCCCGGCCGGGGTTGTTGCCGATGTGGACGTGATCGGCCAGCTCCTCGATGAGGCACAGGCCGCGGCCGTGTTCGGCGTCGGTGCGGGCGGGCAGCGGGCGCGGGTGGAGACGCGCGAAGCCGGGGCCGGAGTCGGTGACCTCGATACGGCACTTCTCGCCGTCGAGATAGGCGGTGACCCGGTACGCCCCGGTGGAGACGCCGTGCGCGGTGTCCCCGCCGTGCTCAACCGCGTTCGCGCAGGCCTCGGTGAGGGCGACGGAGAGGTCGTACGAGACGTCGGGGTCGACACCCGCCGTCTCCATCGTGCCGAGCAGCAGGCGCCGGGCGAGCGGCACGCTCGCGGCTTCGCGCCGCAGATGGAGAGACCACCAGATGCTCATGCTCCAGCCTCCTGGCTGCGGCTCGACATACCGTTACGTATTACCGCGCGTACGCGTATGTAAGCGCAGAATCAACATGATGCCGCCCATACGGGGGATGTGCTCAGGGTGGCGAACGGTGTATGTGGGACGTAAGCGTTCCGGACGGGTGAGCGGCGGTAGCCGTCGCACCGTACAGATCGGCACAAAAAGGAACCTTCCGGATCGTACGGAACCTTGTGGACCTGCCGTATGGCGGCCGTGGGCGCAGTGCGATGATGAGGCCGCCATGTCTGCCCCCCACCGGCGCACTGTGCGCCCCGGAGCCGGACTCCGGATCCCGCGGGCCGCGGTCTTCGCCGCGGTCTGCGTCGTGCTGTCCGGGGCGGGGCACGCCATCGCCTCCTGCGCCACGGTGCCGCTGTGGACGCTGGGCGCGGGTTTCCTGGGCGTCCTCGCGGTCGCGGTGCCGCTCACGGGACGGGAGCGCTCGCTTCCCGGCATCGCGGCGCTGCTGGCGGTCGGACAGACCGTGCTGCACACGCTCTTCGGGCTGGGGCAGCACGCCACGGCGGCCTCCCAGGCCACCCAGACCGACGCCACGCTGGTCGCGCGGGCCGCGCGGCTGGTGTGCGGGGGCACGGTTGCCGCGATCAGCCCGGCACAGGCCCAGCGGATGCTCGCCGATGCCCGGCTGTACCCCGGCGGCGACTCGGGCGCGCACGCCGCCCACCACCCGGCGGACGCCATGTCCACCGCCACCGACTCCTCCGTCGCGCTGCTGCCGTCCCTGCCCATGCTGCTCGGCCACGTCCTCGCGGCGGTCGCCGCGGGCTGGCTGCTGCGGCGCGGCGACCTCGCTCTGCTGCGGATCACCGAACTCTCGGCGCATTCGGTCGCGGAGGGGGCGCTCGTACGATCCCTGCGCGCGGCGTTCGCGCTGGCGCGCGCCCTGCGTGCCGGGCTCCCGCGGACCCCGGAAGCCCGCCCGCGTGTCCGGCGCGCTCCCGTCCGTGCGGTTCCCGAGCCCCGCACCCTCGCACTCCAGCACACCGTGATCCGGCGCGGACCACCCGCCGCCGTGCTCGTTCTCGCCGCCTGACGCGACGCGCGCCGCCACCGCTCTGCGTGGTCCCGCCGCCGCTGCCGCGCGGCACGCGCGCGTACCCACCGCTCCACGGCCCCACCGCCCCGCGGACCTACCGCTTCACGGACCCACCGCTCGACGGTCCCGTTCCCCGACGGTCCCGTTGTCCGACGGTCCCGTTGTTCGACGGACCGGCTGTTCGACGGACCGACTGTTCGACGGACCCACCTTTCGGGCGGACCCGCGGTTCGGCGACGCTCTTCGGTGGACCCGCTTTTCGGTGAGGCCCCCAACGGGCACCTCCACGCGCGCGTACCCCTCTTCACCAACGGATCCCTCACTCGAAGTGGAGTGCTCATCGCCATGAAGGCTTCCCGTCTCACCGCCGCCGCCGTCGTCGCCGGCTCGGCCGTCCTCGTCCTGTCCGCCCCCGCCTTCGCGCACGTCAGCGTGCAGCCGGAGGGCTCGGCCGCCAAGGGCGGCTACGCGGTCGTCGACTTCAAGGTCCCCAACGAGCGCGACGACGCCTCGACCACCAAGCTGGAGGTCAGCTTCCCGACCGAGCACCCGCTGTCGTCGGTGATGCCGGAGCCTGTGCCGGGCTGGAAGATCGAGGTCACCAAGTCCAAGCTGGACAAGCCGATCGAGGCGCACGGCCGGCAGCTCACCGAGGCGGTCAGCAAGGTGACCTGGACCGCCGCCGGCAAGGGCGTCGAGCCGGGCTACTTCCAGAAGTTCCCGGTCTCCCTGGGCGCGCTGCCCGAGGACACCGACGAACTGGTCTTCAAGGCGATCCAGACGTACTCCAACGACGAGGTCGTGCGCTGGATCGAGGTGCCGCAGGAGGGCGAGGAAGAGCCGGAGAACCCGGCCCCGGTGCTGGAGCTGTCCGCCGCCGAGGACGACCACCACGGCTCCGCGGGTCCGGAGAAGGAGTCCGAGCAGCCCTCCGACGACGCCTCGGCCGCCGCCAGGACCACCTCCGAGGCCGCCGAGCCGGCCGACAGCACCGACACCACCGCCCGCGTCCTGGGCATCGTCGGCATCGTCATCGGCGCCGCCGGTGTGGCCTACGGCGTGCTGGCCGGACGTCGGCGCGGCACCGCCGCCTGACGCCGCCCGTTCCGACGGTGTGCGCCGGTACGCCACCGGCGCACGCCGGAGATCTCACATCTGGGACATTTTTCTATGCGTAAGAAGACGTTCACGGCGGCCGCGCTGCTCGCTGCCGCCACCCTGACCCTGTCGGCCTGCGGGAGCGGGAACGACGACAGCGGCTCGCCCGTCTCGGTGGTCTCCGAGGAGGGCGGCGGCGACGCCAGGGCGGCCACCGTCCTCGACCAGCCGTTCGAGAAGCCGGATCTGGTGCTGACGGACACGAAGGGCGGGAAGTACGACCTCCGCAAGGAGACCGCGGGCAGGCCGACGCTGATCTACTTCGGCTACACCAACTGCCCCGACGTGTGCCCGCTGACGATGAACAACATCGCCGTCGCCAAGACCAAGCTGCCCGAGGCGGACCAGGACGAGCTGCGGATCGTGTTCGTCACCACCGACCCGGACCGGGACACCCCGGCCGCGCTCGGCAAGTGGCTCAAGGGCATCGATCCGCAAGCCGTCGGCCTGTCCGGCGACTTCGCCACCATCCAGGCCGCCGCCCGCTCGCTCGGCATCTCCATCGAGCCGCCGCACAAGGAGAAGGGCGAGATCGTCTCCACGCACGGCACGCAGGTCGTCGCCTTCTCCCCGAAGACCGACGCGGGGTACGTCCTCTACGGCGAGGACGCCACCGTCGACGACTACATCAAGGACCTCCCCAAGCTGGCCAAGGGGGAGAAGCCGTGAGGCGTACGGCGGTGACGGCGGCCCTGCTGACGGGGGCGCTGGCACTCACGGGCTGCGGCTCGGACTCGGAGGCGGACGTCTCCGTCAGCGCCGCCTACATGCCGCAGCCCGTCTCGGACTCCATGGCGGCCGGCTTTCTGAGCATCGTCAACAAGGGCGATGCGGCGGACGAGTTGACGTCGGTGACCAGCGACATCGGCGAGGTGACCGTGCACCGGACGGTCGACTCGGCGATGCGCGAGGTCAAGCAGCTGCCGGTACCCGCGCACGGTGAACTCGTGCTGGAGAGCGGGGGGGACCACCTGATGTTCGAGAACCTCAAGCGCAAGCCGAAGCAGGGCGAGACGGTCTCCGTCGCACTGCGCTTCGCCGCATCCGGCACGGTCACGGTGAAGATGCCGGTGAAGTCCGCCACATACACCCCGGATTCCGGGCACTGAGGGAGGGACCACCTTGACACCGACCATCGCCCCCCGCTTCCGGAGCCTGGTGCTGCTGCTCCTGGCCGCCGCCGGGCTGCTCCTCGGCGGCGCCGGGACCGCCTCCGCGCATGCCGCGCTGACCGGCAGCGACCCCCAGCAGGGGGCTGTGGTCGACAAGGCCCCGGCACAGGTCTCGCTCACCTTCTCCGAGGCGGTCTCGCTCTCCGACGGCTCGCTCCAGGTCCTCGACCCCAAGGGCGAGCGGGCCGACACGGGCGAGGCGAGCAACGTCAGCGGGACGACGTACGCCGTGAAACTGCACTCGGGTCTGCCCGACGGCACCTACACGGTGGCCTATCAGGTGGTGTCCGCCGACAGCCATCCCATCGCCGGCGCCTACACCTTCTCCATCGGCGCTCCCTCGTCGACCTCCGTCTCGGTGGCGGACCGGACGGCCGGCGGCGGGGCCGTGGGATGGCTGTACGGGATCGGGCGGTACGTGTCGTACGCCGGATTCATCGTGCTGGCCGGTGGGGCCGCCTTCGTGCTGGCCTGCTGGCCGCGCGGCGCGGGTGTGCGGGCCGTGCAGCGGTTCGTCGTCTCGGGTTGGGTGACGCTCACGGCGGCGACGCTGGGACTGCTGTTGCTGCGCGGCGCGTACACGCGGTCCGGGTCGCTCGGTGACGTCTTCGACCTCGATCTGCTCGGGCAGGTGCTTCAGACCAAGACGGGTGCGGCGCTCGTCTCGCGTCTGCTGCTGCTCGCCGCGGCGGCGCTCTTCATCGCCGTGCTCTTCGGGGCGTACGAGAAGCGGGACGACGAGGAGAAGCGGGATCTGACGTTCGGGCTGGCGCTCGGCGGGGGTGTCGTGGCCGCGGGGATCGCCGCGTCCTGGGCCATGGCCGAGCATGCCTCCAGCGGGCTCCAGCCGGGGATCGCGATGCCCGTCGACGTCGTGCATCTGCTGGCGGTGGCGGCGTGGCTGGGTGGGCTCGGCGCGCTGCTGGTGTCGCTCTACCGGGCTCCGGCACAGACCCCGCTGGAGGCCGACGCGGTACGGCGGTTCTCCCAGGTCGCCTTCGGCAGTGTGATCGCGCTGGTCGTGACCGGCCTCTACCAGTCGTGGCGGCAGGTCGGCTCCTGGTCGGCGCTCACCGGGACGCGGTACGGGCAGCTGCTGCTGGTCAAGGTGGCACTGGTGGTGTTGCTGGTCGGGGTGGCGTGGATCTCGCGGCGGTGGACCGGGCAGCTGACGGACGCCGGGGTCGCCGGTACGGCGGGCAGGCGGCGGGAGCGGGAGAGCGCCAAGGCCGCGGCGCGGTCGGGGTCCGGCGGCTCCGGCGACACCAAGCGGGCCGCGCAGCTCGCGCGGCAGCGAGCCGCCGTGGACACCGCCCGGCAGAAGCGTGAGCGGAACGCCGATCCGAACCGTTATGGGTTGCGTCGCTCGGTGCTGGCCGAGGCGGGCGTCGCGGTGGTCCTGCTCGCCGTGACGACCGCGCTGACGTCCACCGAGCCGGGGCGCACCGTGGAGGAGGCCGAGGCGGCCGCCGCGTCCTCGTCGTCCGCCGCATCCTCGGCCACCGGCGTGGTCACGCTGGACATCCCCTTCGACACGGGCGGCTCGGACGGCAAGGGCGTCGTCCGCATCGACATCGACCCCGCACGGGTCGGGGCCAACGAGATGCACGTCTACGTGCAGCGCCCCAACGGCCGGGCCTTCGACATCCCCGAGGTGAAGGTCGCCTTCACCCTGAAGTCCAAGAACGTCGGGCCGCTGCCCGTCGTCCCCGACCACATCACCACTGGACACTGGTCGGCGAGCGGAGTGCAGATCCCCATGGCGGGCGAGTGGGAGATCGCCGTGACCGTGCGCACGTCCGACATCGACCAGGTGACCGTCTCCAAGAACGCGCAGATCGGCTGAACATCACCATGGCTGAGCAGATTGCCGACCACACGGCCGACCGGCCCGTCCCGCGGACACGTGCCGCTGAGACGCCTCCCCTGGGGGCCGTCTCGGCAGAGGCGCTCCCCGGGGAGGGCATCTCGCGGCGGGCGCTGCTCGGTACCGCCGGTGCCACCGGCCTGGTCCTGGGGGCGGCGGGCGGCGTCGCCGGGTACGCGGCAGCGCCCGCTCGGGCGACGCCGCTCACGTCGCTGGGCGCCGACCGGGTGATGTTTCACGGGAAACATCAACCCGGAATCACCACGCCGATACAGGCACGGGGGCATGTCGTCGCCTTCGACCTCGCCGCCGGCGCCGGCCGCAAGGAGGCCGCCGCCCTGCTGCGCCGCTGGTCGGACACTGCCCGGCGGCTGATGGCGGGCGAGCCCGCGCGGGACGGCGACACGAGTGTGGCGCAGGACGCCGGGCCCTCGTCGCTGACGATCACCTTCGGGTTCGGGCACAGCTTCTTCGGCCGTACGGGGCTGGAGAAGCTGCGTCCGGTCGCCCTCGATCCGCTGCCCGCCTTCTCCTCCGACCAGCTCGACAAGGCGCGGAGCGAGGGCGACCTGTGGGTGCAGATCGGCGCCGACGACGCCCTGGTCGCCTTTCACGCCCTGCGCGCGATCCAGAAGGACGCGGGCGGCGCGGCCCGGGTCCGGTGGCAGATGAACGGCTTCAACCGGTCGCCGGGGGCCACGGCCCACCCCATGACGGCGCGCAATCTCATGGGCCAGATCGACGGGACGCGCAATCCCAAGCCCGCGGAGGCCGACTTCGACCGGCGGATCTTCGTGCCGGAGTCCGGGGCGGCCGACCCGGCCTGGATGGCGGGCGGCTCCTACGCCGTCGTACGCCGCATCCGCATGCTCCTCGACGACTGGGAGCAGCTCTCGCTCAAGGAGCAGGAGGACGTCATAGGGCGGCGCAAGGCCGACGGGGCGCCGCTGTCGGGCGGGACCGAGACCACCGCGATGGACCTGGAGAAGACGGACGCCGAGGGCAACCTGGTCGTCCCGATCAACGCGCACGCGCGGATCAGCCGGCCCGACCAGAACGGGGGGGCGACGATGCTGCGCCGCCCGTTCTCCTTCCACGACGGCATCGACGGCGACGGGGTCCCGGACGCCGGGCTGCTGTTCATCTGCTGGCAGGCGGATCCCTTGCGCGGGTTCGTGACCGTGCAGCGGAAGCTGGACCGGGGCGACGCGCTGTCGCGGTTCGTCCGGCACGAGGCGAGCGGGTTGTTCGCGGTGCCGGGTGGGGCGGCGCAGGGGGAGTACGTGGGGCAGGAGCTGCTGGAGGGCTGAGAGCTGCCGGAGGGCTGCCGAAGAGCTGAGACCTGCCGTCCCCGGGACGGCCGCACCTGGTGTGGATCACTCCTCGGAGGGGGCGCGTTCACTCACCTGAGGGGGTCTCGTGAGACGCGAGAGCCGGGTGCGCGGAGGCCCATTAGGGTGAGGACATGCCAGCGAGCTATGCGTATCTCGGCCCCGAGGGCACCTTCACCGAAGTCGCTCTGCGTACGCTGCCGGAAGCGGCGACCCGCGAGCTGATCCCTTACGTGTCCGTGCAGTCCGCGCTGGACGCGGTGCGCGGAGGTGAGGCCGAGGCCGCGTTCGTGCCGATCGAGAACTCCGTCGAGGGCGGCATCACGACGACCCTCGACGAACTGGTCGCGGGCGCGCCGCTGATGATCTACCGCGAGGTGCTGCTGTCGATCACCTTCGCGCTGCTGGTCAGGCCGGGCACCTCGCTGTCGGACATCAAGACGGTCTCCGCACATCCGGCGGCCCAGCCGCAGGTGCGCAACTGGCTGCGGAAGAACCTGCCGGACGCGACCTGGGAGTCGGCCGCCTCGAACGCGGACGCCGCCCGTCTGGTCCAGGACGGCCGGTACGACGCCGCCTTCGCGGGCGAGTTCGCGGCCGCCCGGTACGGTCTGACAGCCCTGGAGACCGGGATCCACGACGCGGAGAACGCGCAGACCCGCTTCGTGCTGGTCGGCCGCCCCGCCCGGCCTGCCGCGCCGACCGGTGCGGACAAGACGTCCATCGTGCTGTGGCAGCGCGACGACCACCCCGGCGGCCTGCGCGACCTGCTGGGCGAGTTCGCCACCCGGGGCATCAACCTGATGCTGCTCCAGTCCCGGCCGACCGGCGCCGGCATCGGCAACTACTGCTTCTGCATCGACGCCGAGGGGCACATCTCCGACCGCCGGGTCGCCGAGACCCTGATGGGGCTCAAGCGGATCTGCCTCCAGGTGCGGTTCCTCGGGTCGTACCCTCGCGCGGACATGAAGCCGGGGGATGTGGGGCGTCCGCTGCCCGGCACGTCGGACGACGAGTTCACCTCGGCGGCGGACTGGGTCGCCCGATGCCAGGACGGCCGGTTCTAGCCGATACCGTTGGTCCGACCTGCATATTTTCGTTATCCACAGACGTTATCCACAGGTCCGCATCTCGACCTGGGGACAAGTCGACAGCGAGGGACGACCCTGTCGACAAATCGCCCTGCAGGGCTTCTCGGCGTCCACCGGCCCGCAGGTCACTCTTCGTCCACTCTTTTCCTTAGGTCAACCCTTTGGAGTGACGCAACTCCACTCAAAAGTGGGCGTAAGGGAAGTTTTCCATGGGAATCCAAAGATCCATCGGGATCCTTCGGATTGATCAATTCCGAATCCACAGATCTCCCACACAGCCTGTGGATAACTTTTCGGAGGGCGTGGGCTCCTGTGGACAACCCAGGCCTCAAGTCCCGTTCCCCGCAAGGAAATCCAGTCAACCGACCACTCCTAACCTGCCCCGATCAAGGGATCATGAAGATCTTTATTGACGAGGGTGTACGACAGCGGGCAATTACGTCATAACGGTATGTAATCCTCGGCGCGGAATAGTGAGTCGTGGGCGCTCATCCCGCACCGGTAGCCTGGTGCGCGTGATTGACCTTCGCCTGCTCCGTGAGGACCCCGACCGTGTGCGCGCCTCCCAGCGTGCCCGTGGAGAGGACGTCGCGCTCGTCGACGCTCTCCTGTCCGCCGACGAACGGCGCAGGTCGTCCGGCGTCCGCTTCGACGAGCTGCGCAACGAGCAGAAGGGCCTCGGCAAGCTCATCGGCAAGGCCTCCGGCGACGAGAAGGCCGAGCTGCTGAAGCGGGCGAGCCAGCTCGCCGCCGACGTCAAGGCGGCCGACGCCGAGCGCGACGCGGCCGACGCCGAGACCCAGGAGCTGCTCCAACGGCTCGGCAACCTCGTCCACCCCGACGTCCCGGTGGGCGGCGAGGAGGACTTCGTCACCCTGGAGACGCACGGCACGATCCGCGACTTCGGTGCCGAGGGCTTCGAGCCCCGGGACCACCTGGAGCTCGGGCAGCTCCTCGGCGCGATCGACGTCGAGCGCGGCGCGAAGGTCTCGGGCTCGCGTTTCTACTTCCTCACGGGCGTCGGCGCCCTGCTGGAGCTCGCCCTGGTGAACGCCGCGATGGCGCAGGCCACGGCGGCCGGCTTCACCCCGATGCTCACGCCCGCGCTGGTCCGCCCGCAGTCGATGGCCGGCACCGGCTTCCTCGGCCAGGCCGCCCAGGACGTCTACCACCTCGCCGCCGACGACCTCTACCTCGTCGGCACCTCCGAGGTCGCGCTCGCCGCGTACCACATGGACGAGATCCTCGACGCCGACAAGCTCCCGCTGCGCTACGCGGGCTTCTCGCCCTGCTTCCGCCGCGAGGCCGGCTCGCACGGCAAGGACACGCGGGGCATCTTCCGCGTGCACCAGTTCGACAAGGTCGAGATGTTCTCGTACGTCGCCCCCGAGGACTCGCAGGCCGAGCACCAGCGCCTGCTGGAGTGGGAGAAGCAGTGGCTGACCTCGCTGGAGCTGCCGTACCGCGTGATCGACGTGGCCTCCGGTGACCTGGGCGCCTCGGCCTCACGCAAGTTCGACTGCGAGGCGTGGATCCCGACGCAGGGCAAGTACCGCGAGCTGACCTCGACCTCGGACTGCACCGAGTTCCAGTCCCGCCGGCTGTCGATCCGGGTCCGCGAGGACAAGAAGGTGCGCCCGTTGGCCACCCTGAACGGCACCCTGTGCGCCGTGCCGCGCACGATCGTCGCGATCCTGGAGAACCACCAGCAGGCCGACGGGTCCGTGCGCGTGCCCGAGGTGCTGCGTCCGTACCTCGGCGGCCGGGAGGTCCTGGAGCCGGTGGCCAAGTGAGCGACACGGCTCCCGCCGCCGGGTTCCCGTACCGGCTGATCGCCACCGACCTCGACGGCACACTGCTGCGTTCCGACAAGTCGGTCTCGCGACGCACCCGCGAGGCACTCACCGAGGCCACCGCGGCGGGCGCCGCCCACATCGTCGTCACCGGACGCGCGGTCCCGTGGACCCGGCACATACTCGACGACCTCGACTACACCGGTCTCGCCGTCTGCGGCCAGGGCGCACAGGTGTACGACGCGGGCGAGCATCGCCTGCTGACGTCGGTGACCCTGGACCGGCAGCTGGCGGGGGTGGCCCTGGCCAAGATCGAGGCGGAGGTCGGCCCGCTGTATCTGGCGGCGAGCCGCGACGGACTGGACGGCGAGGTGCTGGTCGGGCCGGGCTACGCGCTCCAGGGCGGGCTGCCGGCGACGCCCTTCACGGAGGCGGCGGACCTCTGGTCGGCGCCGCTGAACAAGATCTACATCCAGCACCCGACCCTGACCGACGACGAGCTCGCGGAGGTCGCCCTGCGGGCCGCGGGCGGCTTCGTCTCCGTCACCATGGCGGGCCAGGGCATAGTCGAACTCCTCCCCCTCGGCCTGTCCAAGGCGACGGGGCTGTCGCTGGCCGCCCGGCGTCTGGGCATGAAGGCCGCGGACACCATAGCCTTCGGCGACATGCCCAACGACATCCCGATGTTCGCCTGGGCGGCGCGGGGTGTGGCGATGGCCAACGCGCACGAGGAACTGCGGGCCGTGGCCGACGAGGTGACCGCGTCCAACGAGGAGGACGGGATCGCGGTGGTGCTGGAGCGCTTGCTGGGAGCGGCGGCTTCAGCCCGGCCGGAGACCGGTTCGGCTTGAGTCCGGAGACCGGATCGGCTTGAGTCCGGAGACCGGTTCGGCTTGAGTCCGGAGACCGGATCGGCTTGAGTCCGGAGACCGGATCGGCTTGAGTCCGGAGACCGGATCGGCTTGAGTCCGGAGACCGGTTCGGCTTGAGTCCGGAGACCGGATCGGCTTGAGTCCGAAGACCGGATCGGCCTTAGTCCGGAGACCGCATCGGCTTGGGACCTGGCTCAGTGTCGGTCGCGCTGGGGGCCGGTGCCGGTTGGTGTTTGCCGAGCCCGGTGCCGGATCGGCTGGCGCCCGTTGGCGTGGGTCGAGCTGGGTGCCGGATCGGCTTGGTGGCGTTGGGCATGGGCCTAGCCCGGCGCCCGGTCAACTCGGAGCCGTGACGGTCGGCGTGGGCCCAGCCCGGCGCCGGGGCTGCTCGGCGTCGGTCCAGCCGGGTGCCGGTTCGGCGTGGCGGAGGATGCACGGATCGAACGTGCGCGGGCTTTTACGCCCGACCACGGCTTAGCAAGCCGGTGCCTTGCCACTCGGCCAATCCTCCGGGTGGGCGGCCCACGCGAGAGCGACGTCGCGTGCTCGAAGCGGCCGCCCCGGGCAGCTCCCCGTGCGGGGCGAGCTCGGCGGAGTGGTGGCGACTACTCCGGAGCCCGCCGCAGGCTGCCCTGACGGGAGCTGGACGTACTGTCGTGCATGGACATCGTCCGGCTCCTCTCCCAGTACATGGCGCCGGTTCGACCCGGCCTCGGGGACACAACCACTCTGCCCGTACACGGAGTTGGCCGCCACTGATTAAAGAGGCGGCCGGGCCCCGCTACCGGCGGCGCCACCAGCGCCGACGGGCCTTGCTGAAGAACCACCCGGCAGGCGGTTCGTCCGAGCGCCACGGCTGCGGCTCGGGCTCGTCGCGGCGCCAGCGCTCGGCCAGCATGCGGGCGCGGGCCGAGGGCTCGGAGGTGCCCGCGGCCCGGACGAAGTCCTCGTCCAGGACGAGGTCGTCCCATCCGTCGCTCACATCCCCGGCGTTCACAGCCGGTTTGTTCATGGCCGCGTCGCTCATGTCGTCGCCCGACCGCCCGCGATCCTCGTGCTGGGGCGTCTCCTGCGTCATGCCCGTACCTCCCAGCCGTGCGTCCAGGTCAGCCCAGTGTGCCCGGAACGGGGTGAGGCCCCCGTCAAGAACCGAGGGCCTCACCGTCCGGGGTCATGTCACTCCTCGCCGGCCAGCGTCAGCGATCGCAGCTTCTGCCCGGCGTACCAGGTGGCGAGCACGGTGACCACGACAAGCAGCACCGTCGCCGTCGTCAGCCCGACGTCCGAGGTCACCAGTTCGCCGTTGCCCACCTTGTGGGCCACGGCCAGCGACCACTGCTGGACGCTGAGCGTGCGCGCGCCGGCCACCAGGGAGCCGAAAAGGGCCTCCCAGACCAGTGCGTAGACCAGGCCGAACACCACCGCGTGCCGGGACACCGTGCCCAGCAGCAGGAAGAGCGCGGCGTAGGCGATGGAGGCGACCAGCGCGGCCACCGTGTAGGCGACGGCGACCTGCTGGCTGTTGCCGTTCAGGATGAAGCCGGCGATCAGCGTGGGCACCGCTGAGAACACCATCGTCACCCCGATGGCCACGATCAGCTTGGTGAAGATGATCGTCGGCCGCTTCACGGGCTTGGACAGCAGATACACCACCGAGCCGTCGTCGATCTCCGGGCCGATCGCTCCCGTGCCCGCGATGACGCCGATGATCGGCACCATCGTGGCCAGCGCGAGTCCGCCCAGAAGGTCGGCGGCGGTCTGGTCGTCGGCGCCGGCGAGGGCGCGCACGACCACGGAGATGGCGATCAGCAGCAGGGGCAGAGCACCGAGGATGAGGGCGCGGCGCCGGCCGAGCAGGGCCCGGTAAGTGAGCCGGGCGACTGTGGGGTCGTACATTCTTCGGCCTCCTACGCCGTGACCAGATACGAGAACACGGATTCGAGGGACTCGTCGGACGGCGAGACCGTCAGCAGACGGATGCCATGGTCCCGGGCCACCCGCGGCAGCAGGGCGGTGAAGCGAGGGAAGTCGACTGCCTGGATACGCAACGCGCCCTCGGTGAGGTCCACTTCGATGCCGGACGTCGACGGGTCGGCGATCAGCGCGGCCGCGAGGGCGCGGTCGTCGCTGGAACGCACCAGGTAGCGGTGCGGCCGGTCGGTCATCAGACGGCGGATCTTGCGGAAGTCACCGCTGGCCGCGTGCCGTCCGGCGACCACGACCTCGATGTGCCAGGCGAGTTGCTCGACCTCTTCGAGGATGTGGGAGGAGAACAGCACCGTGCGGCCCTCGTCGCCCATCCGCCGCAGCAGATCCATCAGCTGCATGCGCTGGCGCGGGTCCATGCCGTTGAAGGGCTCGTCCAGCAGCAACAGCGACGGCTCGTGGACCAGGGCTGACGCCATCTTCACGCGCTGGCGCATGCCCTTGGAGTACGTGGCGATCTTGCGGTCCTGCGCGTACTCCATCTCGACCGTCGCGAGGGCCTTCTGGGCCGCCTTGGCGCCCAGGCCGTGCAGCTCGGCGTTGGCGACGACGAACTCGCGGCCGGTGAGGAAGTCGTACATCGCCTCGCGCTCGGGGACGATGCCGATCTGCTTGTAGATCTGCTCGTTGCGCCACACCTGCTGACCGTCGAGCGTGACGGTGCCGGTCGAGGGGGCCAGGAAGCCGCCCATCATGTTGATCAGGGTGGACTTTCCGGCGCCGTTGGGGCCGAGCAGGCCGGTGACGCCGGGGCCGATCGTCATGGTGATGTCGTTGACGGCGACCACGTTGCCGAACCAGCGGGAGACGTGGTCGATGGAGAGCGTGGTCACAGTCCCACCTTCTTGTAGCGGCGGATGAGGAGGCCGTAGCTCGCGGCGATCAGGCCGAGGGCGACGACGACGTAGACGACGCCCTCGCCGTTCGTCGGGCCGACCCCGCCGGGGAACGCCGATTCCGCGCCGAGGAAGGCGGACTGGACTCCGTCGATGAGGGTGACGGGCGAGAAGAGGCCGATCCAGGCGATGGAGCCCGAGGTACCCTGCGCGTCCGCGATGGCCTGCAGGGTGGACACCGCGCCGTAGGAGATGGTCAGCACGGCGATCACGGCCGCGATGCCGAAGCCGCGTCGCGGCGTGACCGAGGCGATGACCAGGCCGATGCCGGCGAAGAGCAGTGAGAGCAGTGCCACGGAGACGAGTCCCTGTGCGAATCCCTTGGTCTGGTCGGCGAAGTCGAGCTTGGCCAGCAGCGCGCCCACGTAGAGGACGAGCAGCGGGGCCGCGGTGAGGATGAACAGCGCCGAGGCCAGCGCCGCGTACTTGGCGCGCACGTAGTCCGCGGTCTCGATGGGCCGCGAGAAGTACAGCGGCACGGTCTTGAAGCGCAGGTCGCGCGAGACGGACTGGGGTGCCTGTGAGGCGATGTACAGGCTGATCACGGCCTGCATGATGATCGCGTAGCGCGTGTAGTCCACGGGCAGGTCGTTGGACTTGGTGGCGACCGCGACGGCGACCATGATGGCCGCGGGCACGCACATCACCACGAACAGCAGCATCGGCAGCACCTTGGACTTCACCGAGCGACCGAGGCCGTAGGAGCCGCGCAGGGACTGCGAGTAGAGGGAGCGCGTCGCGTAGGAGCGGCCGAGGCGGGGGCCGTCGTACGTGCGGTAGCCGATGTTGTGGATGCGGGTCTGGTCACCCGGCGCCGTGGGTACGGGCTGCTCAACCGCCATGGCGGACCGCCTCCTTCCGCTGCTCGTCGGTGTCGGTACCGGTCTCGGTGTCGGTGCCGGTGTCCGTGCCGGTCGTGAAGACCTCGGAGATGTGGTGCCGGCGCTGCTCCATGCGCACCAGGCCCAGACCGAGGTCGGCGACCGTGTCCCGGACCAGGTCGTAGGTCTCCTCGCCCTGCGCGGTGAGCAGCAGGACATGGCCGGCGCCGGGGAGTCCGCTGCCGGCGGCGACGGTCACGCCGCGCGCGTGGAGCGCGTCGCGCACCGCGCGGGTGCCGTCCGGGTGCTCGTCGGTGTCGGTGACCTCGATGGCGAGGGTCGTCGTGGTCTGCGTGAAGTCCGTGGTGGAGCTGGAGCGCAGGAGCTTGCCGCCGTCGACCACGACCACGTGGTCGCAGGTGCGCTCGAGCTCGCCCAGCAGATGCGAGGTGACCAGCACGGAGATGCCGAAGTCGGTGTAGATCCGGCGGATCAGGCCGAGCATCTCGTCGCGGCCGACCGGGTCGAGGCCGTTCGTCGGCTCGTCCAGGAAGACCAGTTGCGGATCGTGGACCAGGGCCTGCGCCAGCTTGACGCGCTGCTTCATGCCTGTCGAGTAGCCGCCGATGGGGCGGTAGCGCTCCTCGTACAGGCCGACGTGACGCAGCGTGTCCGCGGTGCGCTCGCGCGCGGCGGTGGGCGGCAGGCCGGACATGCGCGCCATGTGGACGACGAACTCGGTGGCCGAGACGTCGGGCGGCAGACAGTCGTGCTCCGGCATGTACCCCACGCGCTCACGGATGGCGGCGCCCTTGGTGGCGACATCGAGTCCGAGCACTTCGGCGCGGCCCTCGGTGGCGGGGGACAGACCCAGCAGGATCTTGATCAGTGTGGACTTGCCGGCTCCATTGGCTCCGACGAGTCCGGTCACACCGGGCCCGACGTCCACGGAGAGCCGGTCAAGCGCGGTCACCCGGGGGAACCGCTTGCTCAGGCTTTCGGTCGCGATCACAGTCACGTCTACGACGGTAGTGATGAGAGCCACGCAAGTCGTCAGACCCCAGAGCCGTCTTCACGTCACTCTCGAGTATTACGGGACCCTGAGGGTCACCCTGAAGGTCGAACCGCACGTCATGAGTTGTCCACATCCGTGCTGTTGTCCACAGCCCGGCGCAGGCCTATTGACGCAGCCTCCAACAACTGTCACATTCACCGATGTCAAGTTACGAGCACGTACCGCGACCGGTGGGACGGGGTGCCATGGCGACGGCAGTGACCAGTGAACGCTCGGCGGAGCTGGGCGGGTTCCGGCGAGTGCAGCGCCTCGCCTACGAGTGCGCGGAGGCCGTGGCCGCCCAGCTGAAGCCGGGCGTGACCGAGCGTGAGGCGGCGCGGATGCAGCGGGAGTGGCTGCGCGCGCGGGGCGTACGGGACTGGTTCCACCTGCCGTTCGCCTGGTTCGGCGACCGCACGGCGTTCGCCGGCTTCCGCGTCCCGCTGCAGTTCTTCCCCACCAACAGGCGCCTCGAGCCGGGGATGCCGTTCATCCTGGACATGGCTCCGGTGTTCGAGGGGCACACGGCGGACATCGGCTACTCCGGCTCGCTCGGCATCAACCCCGTGCAGAACAAGCTGATGGCCGATCTGGAGGCGCACCGCGAACTGATCCTTCGCGAGGTGCGCGAGCGGCGCCCGCTGCGGGAGATCTACGAGGACGTGGACCGCCTCATGGTCCGACAGGGCTACGCCAACCGGCATCGCGCGTACCCCTTCGGAGTGATCGCCCACAAGGTGGACCGGGTGCGGGAGCGCCGCTGGTCCCCGCGCCTGTTCGGGTTCGGCACGCAGTCCCTGAAGGGGCTCGTCGGCGACGTGCTGCACGGCCACCGCGAGGGCTGGTCCCCGCTCTGGTCGCCGTACCGCTTCTCGGACCACCCGCCGCGGCCGGGCCTGTGGGCGGTCGAACCCCACCTCGGGTTCCGGGGCACGGGCGCGAAGTTCGAGGAGATCCTCGTCGTCACCGACTCCAGGGACCTCGAGGAGAGCGCCTACTGGCTGGACGACGATCTGCCGCACGTGCGGCGCTGGGCGGAGGAGAAGTGACGATGCTCGCAGGCGCGCGGGAGCGCCGGGTGCGCACGGGCGGGATCGAGCTGTGCGTGGCCGAGCTGGGCGATCCGCAGCAGCCGACGGTCGTCCTCGTGCACGGCTATCCGGACACCAAGGAGGTGTGGTCCGAGGTCGCGAACCGCCTCGCGCACCGCTTCCACGTCGTGTTGTACGACGTCCGGGGCCACGGCCGGTCGACGGCACCGCGGCCGCTGCGCGGCGGGTTCACGCTGGGGAAGCTGACGGACGACTTCCTGGCCGTCGTGGACGCGGTGAGCCCGGACCGCCCGGTGCATGTGGTGGGGCACGACTGGGGCTCGGTGCAGTCCTGGGAGTTCGTCACCGTCCGGCGCACCGAGGGCCGCATCGCGTCGTTCACCTCGATGTCCGGACCGTCCCTGGACCACTTCGGACACTGGGTCAGGCAGCGGGTCAGGCGCCCCACCCCGCGCCGGCTCGGCCAGCTCGTCGGCCAGGGCGCCAAGTCCTGGTACGTGTACCTGCTGCACACGCCCGTCCTGCCCGAGCTGGCCTGGCGCGGCCCCCTCGGCAAGCACTTGCCGCGCATCCTGGAGCTCATGGAGAGGGTCCCGGGCGACACCTATCCGACGTCGTCGCTGCCCACGGACGCGGCGCACGGGGCCTGGCTGTACCGGGACAACGTACGGCGTCGGCTTCGCAGCCCCCGTCCGGACGCCTACGCGCACGCGCCCGTGCAGCTCATCACACCCCTGGGCGACGCGTTTCTGTCCGAGCGGCTCTACGACGAGCTGGAGAGGTGGGCTCCGCAGCTGACGCGGCGGACGCTGCCCGCCAGGCACTGGATCCCGCGCAGCCGTCCGGACCAGCTGGCCGCCTGGATCGAGGAATTCGTGATCGCCAACGAAGGAGGCAGGCCGGTGATCGAGGCGACGGGCCGGTACGCGGACCGTTTCGGCGGGCAGCTCGTGCTGGTCACGGGCGCGGGCAGCGGCATCGGCAGGGCCACGGCGTTCGCGTTCGCGGAGGCCGGCGCCCGGGTGGTCGCCGTCGACCGGGACGCGGAGGGGGCGGCCAGGACCGCCGAGATGTCCCGTCTGATCGGTGCGCCGCAGGCCTGGGCCGAGACCGTCGACGTCTCCGACGAGCAGGCGATGGAGAAGCTCGCGGAGAAGGTCGCGACGGAGTACGGCGTCGTGGACGTGCTGGTGAACAACGCCGGGATCGGACTGTCAGGAGCCTTCCTGGACACCACCCCCGAGGACTGGCGCAAGGTCCTCGACGTCAACCTGTGGGGCGTGATCCACGGTTGCCGGATCTTCGGCCGGCAGATGGCCGAGCGCGGGCAGGGCGGCCACATCGTCAACACCGCGTCGGCGGCGGCGTACCAGCCCTCCCGGGTGCTGCCCGCGTACAGCACCTCCAAGGCCGCCGTGCTGATGTTGAGCGAGTGCCTGCGCGCCGAACTCGCCGGGCGGGGCATCGGTGTCACGGCGATATGCCCCGGCTTCGTCAACACCGACATCACGTCGACGGCGCGCTTCGCGGGCGTGGACCCGGCGGAGGAGAAGCGGCGCCAGAAGCGGACCGCGCGGTGGTACGGGATGCGGAACTATCCGCCGGAGAAGGTCGCCGCGGCGATCCTGCGGGCGGTCGTGCGCAACGAGGCGGTGGTGCCGGTGACTCCCGAGGCGCGAGGCGCGCACCTGATCTCGCGGTTCATGCCGGGGGCGCTGCGCAGGATCGCCCGGGTGGAACCGCGGTGGTGAGCGGGGCACTCACATGAGCGCAAGAACGTACCGCATCGAGGACCTCGCCCACCTCACCGGCACCACCGTCCGCACCATCCGGGCCTACCAGGACCGCGGCGTCCTCCCCCGGCCGGAACGCCGTGGCCGTGCCAACGCCTACACGGACACGCACGTCCACCGCCTCCGCCAGATCGCCGACCTCCTCGACCGGGGCTACACCCTGGCCTCGATCAAGGAACTGCTGGAGGCCCACGACACCGGCCGCGGTCTCGGCGGGGTCCTGGGACTCGTGGCCGAGGTGGACGGTCCGTGGACCGACGAGGAGCCCGCCCGGATCACCCGTGGCGAACTGACCGAGCGCTTCGGCGGCACCCCCGACGACGCGGCGATCGCTCAGGCCGTCGAGCTGGGGGTGCTGGAGCCGGTGCCGGGCGACGCGGAGGTGTTCGTCGTCCCGAGCCCTCAAGAGCTCGCCGTGGCGGTGGAATTGCACGCGGCGGGGGTGCCGCTGTCGGCGATCTCCGCTCACCTGCGGGAGTTGAGGGCGCAGGTGGAGCACATCGCCTCCCGCTTCCTAAAGTTCACCACCGAGCATGTCTTCGCCCGCTACCTCGACGGAGCGCACCCTCCGACGGACACGGACGCGGCGGAAGCGGCGTCTCTCGTACGACGGCTGCGCCCGCTCGCCCGGCACACGGTGGACGCGGAACTGGCGCGTGCGATGCGCGTGTTGTCGTCCCGGCATCTGCTCCGGCATCTCGGTGGCAGCGCGAGCGAGGGGACAGGGGACGAGACACGGCTGGTGCCGATACCGGCCGACACGATGCGCGCCGTGGAGGCGCTGGTCGGCGCCGAGCAGGCCGGTACGTTTGTCGCTCTCGCCGCCGAACGGGAGGTGCGGGCGCGAGCCTTGGACCAGCTGGCCTCAAAAGGTACAAAACACTCAAATATTGATCAAAACACCTGAAACACCTGGGCACTTGTCCACAGCTCCGCCAATTGCCCTGTGGATAACTACAGTTAGTTGTGGATCAACCCTGTGGAGCAAAATCAAGTGCGTGATCCACGTCTCGCCCGGCACCCTGGGGGCATGGACGAAAGACGCACCGTGAAGGTCTCGAAGTACCTCTCGAAGCACCTGCGCCACCAACCCGAGCGGATCGGGCTCACGCTCGACGAGGGCGGCTGGATCGAGATCGAGACGTTGATCGCGGCGGCGACCGCGCACGGCTTCCGGTTCACCCGCGAAGAGCTGGACCATGTGGTCGCGGCGAACGACAAGAAGCGCTTCGCCGTCGACGGCACGCGGATACGGGCCAGCCAGGGCCACAGCGTCGAGGTCGACCTCGGGCTGCCCCCGGCGACCCCACCGGCGTACCTGTACCACGGCACCGTGGCCGGCAGTCTGGACGCGATCCGCGCCGAAGGGCTCAGCCCCATGGGACGCCACGACGTGCACCTCTCCGCCGACCGCGAGACCGCGACCCGCGTCGGCGCCCGCCGCGGCCGGCCCGTGGTGCTGGCGGTGGACGCGGGCGCGATGCACCGCGACGGCCATGTGTTCCAGGTCAGCGCGAACGGCGTGTGGCTGACCCAGACCGTCCCACCGCAGTACCTGCGCTTTCCTGCATGGCCCCAGGCTCGCTGACGCCGTGGCTGAGCAGCCACGTACGGTGACAGTTTCACGTGAAACAGTGGAGGCCGCTTAGGCTCGGATCCATGAGTCTGCGTCTGAGCACTGTGATCCTCCCGTACCGCCGTTGGCACGAGGGCGGCCGTGCGGCCTGGCAGCGCGCTGAGCAGCTCGGCTTCCACACCGCGTACACCTACGACCACCTGTCCTGGCGCAGCTTCCGGGACGGCCCGTGGTTCGGTGCCGTGCCGACACTGACCGCAGCCGCGGCCGTCACCGACCGCCTGCGGCTGGGCACCCTGGTCACCTCGCCGAACTTCCGGCACCCGGTGACCCTCGCCAAGGAACTGATCTCCCTCGACGACATCTCCGGCGGCCGGATCACGCTCGGCATAGGAGCCGGCGGCACCGGCTTCGACGCCACCGCGCTGGGGCAGGAGGCCTGGGCCCCGAAGGAGCGTGCCGACCGGTTCGGCGAGTTCCTGCCGCTGCTGGACCGGCTGCTGACCGAGGACGCGGTGTCGTACACCGGCGACTACTACGCGGCGCACGAGGCACGCAACATCCCCGGCTGTGTGCAGCGCCCCCGGCTGCCGTTCGCGGTGGCCGCGACCGGCCCTCGCGGTCTGAAGCTCGCCGCGCGCCACGGCCAGGCCTGGGTGACCACCGGTGACCCGAAGCTCTACGAGGACGGCACGCCCGCGCAGTCGGTTCAGGCCCTTCGCCGGCAGACCGAGAAGCTCGCCGACGCCTGCGCCGAGATCGGACGCGGCAGCTCCGGCATGGACAAGGTCCTGCTCACCGGGTTCACCCCCGACCGCAACCTGCCGCTGAGCTCCCTCGACGCGTTCGTGGACTTCGCGGGGCGGCACCAGGAGCTCGGCTTCACCGACATCGTGATCCACTGGCCCATCCCGGACTCGGACTTCGCCGCGGACGACAAGATCTTCGAGCAGATCGCGATGGAGGCCCTGGCGCAGCTGGGCTGAGCCGGGCGACTTCCCCGTGAGCCTGAGCCGTCGCGGGGCAACGGTGCAGGTGGGAGTTGCATGCACTCAGCTGCGCGGGCTCCCGCACCCCCGTGCAGGCACGTGCGCGAGAATGGCCGGGTGACCTCAGCGACTCGACAGCCCGAGACCCCGGCAGCCGCGGTTCCACCACGGCTGATCGCCACCGACCTCGACGGCACGCTGCTCCGGGACGACAAGTCGGTGTCCCCGCGCACGATCGCCGCCCTCGCGGCGGCCGAGGAGGCGGGCATCGAGGTCTTCTTCGTCACCGGCCGCCCGGCCCGCTGGATGGACGTCGTCAGTGACCACGTCCACGGTCACGGCCTCGCGATCTGCGGCAACGGCGCCGCCGTGGTCGACCTGCACGGCGGCCCGGGCACCCACCGGTTCGTGAAGGTGCGGGAGCTGGCCCGCGAGAACGCGCTGGACGCCGTACGGCTTCTGCGCGACGCGGCCCCCGGCACGGTGTACGCGGTCGAGCAGACGTACGGCTTCTACCAGGAGCCGGACTATCCCAAGCTGCACATGGAGGCCCCCGACACCCTCGCGCCGGCCGAGCGGCTGCTGGCGCCGGACGCGCCCGGGGCGGGCGAGCCCGTGCTGAAGATCCTCGCCTATCACCCCAAGATCGACCCGGACGCCTTCCTCACCCTGGCCCGTCTCGCCATCGGGGAGCGCGCCAACGTCACCCGGTCCAGTCCCAGCGCCCTGCTGGAGATCAGCGGCCCCGGCGTCTCCAAGGCCAGCACGCTCGCCCTGTGCTGCGCCGAGCGCGGTATCTCCCACGAGGAGGTCGTCGCTTTCGGTGACATGCCCAACGACGTCGAGATGCTCACCTGGGCCGGACAGTCGTACGCCATGGGCAACGCCCACCCGGACGTCATCGCCGCGGCTTCGGGCCGGACGGTCGCCAACAACGACGACGGCGTGGCGGTCGTGATCGAACGGATGCTGGCGGAGCGGGCCTGACCGTCCGCGCGATCAGAGGTGGACCCCTCGTGCCGCCAGCCACGGCACCGGGTCCACCCCCGAGCCCAGTTCCGGGGTGACCCGGACCTCGAAGTGCAGGTGGGGACCGGTCGAGTTGCCCGTCGTGCCGGACTGGCCGATCCACTGCCCCGGCACCACCGTGTCCCCCTGGTCGACGGCGACCGAAGCCAGGTGGGCGTACTGGCTGTAGTAGCCGCCAGGGTGCGCGACCACGATCTGGATGCCGAAGGCACCGCCGCAGGACACATCGACGACCCGGCCGCCGCCCACCGACCGCACGGGCGTGCCGATCGGCACCGCGAAGTCCTGCCCGGTGTGCCGGTTCGCCCAGCGGGAGCCGCCGCTGCCGAACCGCGCGGACAACCAGTACTTCTCCACCGGCGCCACCCACGCTCGCGTGAAGGACCGGTCCGGCTGGTCGAGCCGGGCCGCACGCCGGCAGGTGCCCGCGGCGGCCGATGTGTCGGCCTGTGTCTGCAACCTCCGGCGGGCCTCTTCGAGTTTGCGCTCGATGCCGCTCTTCAGCTCCACGAGCTCGGCGTTCCGCTTCTCCAGCGCCTTCCACTCCGCCGCGGCCCTGGCCTCGTCCGCCCCGAGCCGGGCCTCGGCGCCACGGCTCTTGCTGATCGCCTTGTTGAGCGCGGTGTCCGCCTGCTTGCGCGCCTGCTGACCGCGCATCAGCGCGTCCGGATCATCCCCGAGAAGCACCCGCGCGCTGAGCGGGACGTCCCCGCCACTGCGGTACTGGGCACGCGCGAGGCGCCCCAGGTCCTCGTGCAGCACGGCGAGCTGGCGCCGTTCGCGGTCGAGGAGTCCCTCCAGCTCACCCGCGCGCTTCCGCTGGGCCTTGGCCACGCGCCGCCCCTCCTCGTACTGCCGCGTCGCCGATGCCGCGTCCTCGTACAGCCGCGCCACCTCGGCACTGACGCCGGGATCGGCGCCACCCCGGGCCGGGCTCCTCCCCGGCGTCTCGGTGGGCCGGGCCGCGAACACGGCGAGCGCGCACAGCAGTGCCGGAACGAGCCAGCGGGGGCGGCGGGATGAGCGCATGCCAGCGATCCTGGCCCGCGCGGGCGCCCAAGGCCCTGTCGGAGTCGTACGCATGGGGGACCGACGCGGCCCGGATGGAGCAGCGGTACGGCCGAACAGGGGGAAGCGGCCCGAGGTCTGACTGTGTGTCGGGCGATGCGGCGTCGGCACCCCCGCCGTGGCCCTGGATCAGACCCCGGCTGCCCGCCACCGCTGTGCCCTCGTTCAGAGCGGCGTCTGCCACACCACCGTCGCGCCGCCCCCGCCCTCGCCACTGCCCGGCCCGTACCAACTGGCGCCGCCGAGCGATTCCGCACGCCGCTCAAGGTTCCTCAGGCCGCTGCGCCGCCCGCCTTCGGGGATGCCGGCGCCGTCGTCCGCGACGGTCAGGCGTACACCCCGGCGGCCGTCCGGCAGGCTCGCGTTCGCGTCGACGACGACGTCGACCCGGGAGGCGCCGGCGTGCCGGAGGACGTTGGAGAGGGCCTCGCGCAGGGCCGCGACGAGGTTCTCCTCCGTGACGTCGTCCACGGCGGTGTCGACCGGGCCCACGAAGCGGTACGAGGGCCTGAAGCCGAGGGGCACGGCTGCCGCGTCGATCTCGCGCAGCACCCGTGTACGCAGCCCCGACGGGGTGCCGGCGGGGTCCCGCCGAAGGGCGAAGACGCTGCTGCGGATCTCCTGGATGGTGACGTCGAGTTCGCCGACGGTACTGCCGACCCTGTCGCGGACCTCGGGCACGGCGGACTCGTCCTGCGCGCTCTCCAGCAGCATCGCGGTGGCGAACAGCCGCTGGACGACGATGTCGTGCAGGTCGCGGGCGATACGGTCGCGGTCCTCGTACACCGCGAGCCGCTCCCGGTCGCGCTGCGCCTCTGCCATCTTCAGGGCGAGCGCGGCCTGCGAGGCGAACTGGACGGCGAGCGTGCGCTCGGTCTCGCCGAACGCCAGCTCCCCGCGGGCACGCGGCAAGACGAGGGCGCCGAGAACGCGACCGTCGCTCCGCAGAGGCAGCAGCATCGTCGGCCCGAAGTCACGGACGGGTACGGCGGCCATGCGGCTGTCGGTGGCGGCGTCCGCCAGGAACACGGCCTGCCCGGCGAGAAGTTCGGCGACGACCGGGCTGACCGCCGGAATGACGGCGCCCAGGGCCCGCGACGGGCGGTCCGAGGCGACGGCGGCGATCTCCAGACCGCCCTCGCCGGTCGGCAACAGCACCAGCCCGACCGCCGAACCGGACAGTCGTCGGGCCTGTTCCGCCACGACCTGGAGGGCGTCGTCCGTGTCACCCCCGGAGAGCAGGGCGGTGGTGACGGCGACCGACCCGTCGATCCAGCTCTCGCCCTGCTGAGCGGCCTCGTACAGCCGGGCGTTGCCGATGGCGATGCCCGCCTCGGTGGCCAGCACCTGCACGATGGCCAGGTCGTAGTCGCTGAACGGCTCGTCGCCGCGCTTCTCGGCCAGGTAGAGATTCCCGAAACTCTCGCCCCGGACGCGGAGGGGAACGCCGAGGAAGCCGCGCATCGGAGGGTGGTGGTCCGGGAAGCCGCAGGAGCGCGGGTCCTCGGTGAGGTTCGCGAGCCGGACCGGCTCCGGGTCCTGGATGAGCGCCCCGAGCAGGCTCCGATGCCCGTCGGGCAGCCGCCCGATCTGCCGGGCGGTCGCCGCGTCCACACCGTGGAACACGAAGTCGGCGAGGCCCCTTCCGTCCTTGGCGATCACACCGATCGCCGCGTACCGCGCGTCGGCGAGCGACGCCGCCGTCTCGCAGATCCGGTCCAGCGTCGAGTGCAGCTCCAGCCCGCTCCCGACGGACCGCATCGCCTCCAGCAACCGCTGGACCCGTTCCGCCGACTCGGCGGGCAGCTCCTGGGAAGGCGGTTCGGAGGCGGGCGACGACGCAGCGGTCATAACCTGATCCTATTGATCCCCATTTGTCATGGAAACACCTGGCACGGAAATGCCGAGGCGGGAACCCCTCGTACGGGAGGCCCCGGTACTCGAACGCGATCGCCGCGCCGGACGGCTACGCCACCCCCACCAGCAGGTCCGCCTCCGACTCCCGCTCCGCCATGGCACGCAACGGCCCCTCCACCCTGGTCAGCTCCGCGTACGGCCCGCGCTGCACCACGCGCCCCTCGGACAGCACGATCACCTCGTCCACGGCCTCCAGCCGGGCCAGCCGGTGGGTGATGAGCAGGGTCGTACGGCCCTCGGTGGCGGCCAGCAGATCCGCGGTGAGCGCGTCGGCCGTCGGCAGGTCGAGGTGCTCGGCGGGCTCGTCGAGGACGAGGACGGGGAAGTCCGCCAGCAGTGCCCGAGCCAGCGCCAGCCGCTGCCGCTGACCGCCGGACAGCCGTGCCCCGTGCTCCCCGACGAGCGTGTCGAGTCCGTCGGGCAGGCTCTCGGCCCAGTCGAGCAACCGCGCCCGCCGGAGCGCGTCCCGCAGCTCGTCCTCGGTCGCGTCCCGGCGGGCGAGCAGCAGGTTCTCGCGCACCGAGCTGTCGAAGAGGTGCGCGTCCTGCGCACACAGCCCGACCAGTCGCCGTACGTCGTCACCGGCCAGGGCGTACGCGTCCACACCGCCCAGCGTGTAGGTGCCGGCGTCCGCGTCCAGGAAGCGCAGCAGCACCTGCGCGAGCGTCGTCTTGCCGGACCCGGACGCGCCGACCACGGCGATCCGGCGCCCCCTGTCGAGCGTCAGGTCGAACCCGGCGAGGGCGTCCCGGTCCTGCCCGGCGTGCCGGGCCGCCAGTCCCTTGAGGGCGACCGGGAACGGCGACGCGGGCGCCTGCCGCGGCCGCTCGGGTTCGCGTACGGGCTCGGGGGCGTCCAGCACCTCGTGGACCCGCTCGGCGCTTTTGCGCACCCGCTGCCGGAACTGCGCCGCGAGCGGCATCCCGAGCACGGCCTCGAAGGCGGCCAGCGGGGTGAGTACGACGGCTGCCATGGCCACGCCGTTCAGTCGGCCGTCGGCCACCGCCTGGGCGCCCACAAGGGCGGCGGCAGTGACGGTCAGGCCGGAGATCAGCGCGGTGAGTCCGTCGCCGATCGCGGTGGCGGTGGCGGCCCGCGAGGCGATCCGGGTGAGCGCGGCGTCGGCCTGCCGGGTCTCGGCGGTACGCGCGGGCAGGGCACCGGCGACGCTCAGTTCGGCGGTGCCGGTGAGCAGGTCGGCCACGCGCGTCGCCAGCACGCCTCGGGCTGGGGCCAGCCTGCGTTCCGCGCGCCGCGCCACGGTGGCGGTGACCAGCGGGACGCCGGCCCCGGCCGCGAGCAGTCCGAGGGCGAGCACCGCCCCGGCCTCCGGCAGCAGCCAGCCGGTGAAGCCGGCGGCGGCCGTGGAGACGGCGACCGCGGCGCCGACGGGCAGCAGCCACCTGAGCCAGTAGTCCTGCAGGGCGTCCACGTCGGCGACGAGCCGCGACAGCAGGTCACCCCGGCGGGTCCGGCGCAGCCCGGCGGGCGCCAGCCGCTCCAGCCGTCGGTAGACGGCCACCCTGGTGTCGGCCAGCATCCGCAGCACCGCGTCGTGCGACACGAGCCGCTCGGCGTACCGGAACACGGCCCGCCCGATTCCGAACGCGCGTGTGGCGGTCACCGCCACCATCAGATACAGCACGGGCGGCTGTTGCGACGCCCGGGAGATCAGCCACCCGGAGGTGGCCATGAGCCCGACGGCACTGCCGAGGGCGAGGCTTCCGAGCAGCAGGGCAAGGCCGAGCCGCCCACGCCGGGCACCGGACAGGGCACGGACGCGGGCGAGGTCGTCACCGCCGCTGCCCGTCGCGGAAGCGGTCTGGTGTGTCTCCCGAAGGCTTTCGGGGGTCGGGTGTGTCACGGCCGGGATCTTGGCTTCCAACGTCCGGCCGGTGGCCGGCTCGGCGGAGGAGAGGGCCTCGCCGAGCCGCGTCGCCCGCTCCGCCTCGTCCAGCCGTACCACCCGGTCCGCCACACGCAGCAGCGCCGGCCTGTGCACGACCAGCAGCACGGTCCGCCCAGCCGCCAAGCGCCCCACCGCCTCCACGACTTCGGCCTCGGTCTCCCCGTCCAGGGCGGCCGTCGGCTCGTCGAGCAGCAGCACGGGCCGGTCCGCGAGGAAGGCCCGGGCGAGCGCGAGCCGCTGCCGCTGGCCGGCGGACAGGCCCGCCCCGTCCTCACCGATCACGGTGCCGGCGCCCTGCGGGAGGGCCTCCACGAACGCGAGCGCCCCCGCGTCGCCCAGCGCCCGGGCTACGGCCGTGTCGTCCGCGTCGGGGCGGGCCAGCCGTACGTTCTCGGTGATCGTCCCGGCGAACAGGTGCGGCCGCTGCGGCACCCAGGCGATCCGCGACCGCCACTGCTCCAGATCGACCTCGGCGAGATCCACTCCCCCGATCCGCACCTTCCCCTCGGCCGGACGCACGAACCCCAGCAACGCGTTCAGCAAGGTCGACTTGCCCGCACCGCTCGGCCCGACCAGTGCGACCGTCTCCCCGGGCGCGACGGCGAAGGTCACGTCGGACAGGGCGTCCGTGGCCCGGCCCGGGTACCGGACGGTCACTCCCTCGAAGGACAGCGCACCCGCCGGCGGGGTCCGTGTCCCCGACGCCGGTACGGGCGTCTCCAGGACAGCGAAGATCTCCTCGGCCGCGGCGAGCCCCTCGGCCGCCGCGTGGTACTGCGCGCCCACCTGCCGCAGCGGCAGATACGCCTCCGGGGCGAGAATCAGGATGACCAGACCGATGTAGAGGTCCATCTCGCCGTGCACGAGGCGCATGCCGATCGTCACGGCGACCAGCGCGACCGAGATCGTGGCGAGCAGTTCCAGCGCGAACGACGACAGGAACGCGATGCGCAGCGTCCGCATCGTGGCCTGCCGGTATTCATCGGTGATCCGCTTGATCGACTCGGCCTGTGCCTTGGACCGGCCGAACACCTTGAGAGTCGGCAGTCCCACGACGACGTCCAGGAAGTGCCCGGACAGCCGGGAGAGCAGCCGCCACTGACGGTCCATCCGGGACTGGGTGGCCCAACCGATCAGCACCATGAAGACCGGGATCAACGGCAGGGTGCCGACGATGATGGCGGCGGAGACCCAGTCCTCGGTGACGATCCGCGCCAGCACGGCCACGGGCACGACCACCGCGAGCCCCAGCTGCGGCAGATAGCGCGAGAAGTAGTCGTCGAGAGCATCCACCCCGCGTGTGGCGAGGGCCACCAGGGATCCGGTGCGCTGCCCGCTCAGCCAGCCGGGGCCCAGCTGTGCGGCACGCTCCAGCAGCCGTCCCCGGAGCTCCGACTTCACCGCCGCGCCGGCCCGGTGCGCGGCGAGTTCGGTGAGCCAGGAGATCAGCGCGCGGCCGCAGGTGACGGCCACCAACAGGGCCAAGGGAGTGCGGAGTTCGGTGACGGACATGCCGTGCTGGAACGCGCCGACGACCGTCTCGGCGATGAGCATGGCCTGAGCAATGACGAGCGAGGCGCCGACGGCACCCAGACCGACGACCGCCACGAGGAAGAGCCGGGTGGCGCGGGCGTAGCGCAGGAGACGCGGATCGATGGGTTTCACGTGAAACATGCCCTTCAGGCCCATGGGGTGTGTTTCACGTGAAACACACCCCAGCCGGACTCAGTGTGCGGGTTCGGCAATGTGCTGCGTGCCGATCCGCTTACGGAACACCCAGTACGTCCACGACTGGTAGAGCAGGACGATCGGTGTGGCGATCCCCGCGCACCAAGTCATGATCTTCAGGGTGTACGGGCTCGACGAGGCGTTGGTGACCGTCAGGCTCCAGTCCTCATTGAGCGAGGACGGCATGACGTTCGGGAAGAGCGACAGGAAGAGCATCGCGACGGCGGCGACGATGGTGACGCCGGAGAGGGCGAACGACCAGCCCTCGCGCCCGGCCTGGTTCGCCACCAGGGCGACGACGAGTACGGCCACCGCCACCACCAGGGCGACCAGGCTCTTGCCGTTCCCGCTCTCGATCTGTGTCCAGAGCAGGAAGAGCAGCGCCAGCGCGGCGGTCACCAGACCGACCCGAGAGGCCAGCTTGCGGGCCCGTTCCCGGATGTCGCCGACCGTCTTCAGGGCCGTGAACACCGCCCCGTGGAAGGTGAACAGGGTCAGCGTCACCAGGCCGCCGAGCAACGCGTAGGGGTTGAGCAGGTCCCCGAGGCTGCCGACGTACTCGAAGTCCTGATCGATCTTCACGCCCCCGACGATGTTGCCGAAGGCCACACCCCACAGGAACGCGGGGATCAGCGAGCACCAGAAGATCGCGTGCTCCCAGTTGCGCTGCCAGTTCTCCTCGGGCCGCTTGGCCCGGTACTCGAAGGCGACACCGCGGATGATCAGGCAGACCAGGATGAGCAGCAGCGGCAGGTAGAAACCCGAGAAGAGTGTCGCGTACCACTCGGGGAAGGCGGCGAACGTGGCACCACCGGCCGACAGCAGCCACACCTCGTTGCCGTCCCACACCGGGCCGATCGTGTTGATCAGCACCCGCTTCTCGGGCCGGTTCCGGGCCAGCAGCTTGGTGAGGACGCCGACCCCGAAGTCGAAACCCTCCAGGAAGAAGTAGCCGGTCCACAGGACGGCGATCAGGACGAACCAGACGTCGTGCAGTTCCATGACTGTGCAGCTCCCTCGGCCTAGTAGGAGAAGGCCATCGGCTTGTCGGCGTCACGGAGGTCGCCGCCGATCTTCGTAGGCGGATTCAGGTCGGCCTCCGTGAGGTCGGGCGGACCGGCCTTGACGTACTTCACGAGCAGCTTGACCTCGATCACGGCGAGGACGGCGTAGAGCGTCGTGAAGACGATCATCGAGGTGAGGACCTCGCCCTGGGAGACGCCGGGGGAGACTGCGTCGCGGGTCTGGAACAGGCCGTAGACGACCCACGGCTGGCGGCCCATCTCGGTGAAGATCCAGCCCCAGGCGTTGGCGATCAGCGGGAAGGCCATCGTCCAGACCGCCACCAGCCAGTACAGGCGGGTGAGCCGTGGCCGCACCGGCTTCCTCAGCAGCACCAGATGCGGCACCTCGTCCTCCCCGGTCCGCGATGCGGCCGGCAGCAGGAACTTCTTTCGCGTGAGCCACAGCCCCAGCAGTCCGATGGAGAACGACGCCATACCGAAGCCGATCATCCAGCGGAAGCCCCAATAGGCGACGGGGACTATGGGCTTGTAGTCACCGGGGCCGTACTTCTCCTGGAGGGCCTTGTTGGTGTCGTTGATGCCCGGCACGTACGACTCGAAGTCGCTGTGGGCCAGGAAGGAGAGCAAACCGGGTATCTCCAGGGCGACCTTGTTGTGGCCCTTGTCGACGTCCCCGTACGCGAACACGGAGAAGGGCGCCGGCTCCTCGCCGTCCCACAGTGCCTCGGCGGCGGCCATCTTCATCGGCTGCTGCTCGTACATGACCTTGCCGAGGGTGTCTCCGCTGACCGCGGTGAGCAGGCCGCCGACCGCCACGGTTACCAGGCCGAGCCGGAGGGACGTCCGCATCACCGGGATGTGCTTCTTGCGCAGCAGGTGGAAGGCGGCGATGCCCACCATGAAGGCGCCACCCGTCAGGAAGGCCGCCGAGAAGCTGTGGAAGACCTGGTTGAGCGTGGTGTTCTGGGTCAGCACGACCCAGAAGTCGGTCAGCTCCGCTCGGCCCTTCTCCTCGTTGATCCGGTAGCCGACCGGGTGCTGCATCCACGAGTTCGCCGCGAGGATGAAGTACGCCGACAGCAGCGTGCCGATCGAGACCATCCAGATGCAGGCCAGGTGGATCCTCTTCGGCAGCTTGTCCCAGCCGAAGATCCACAGCCCGATGAAGGTGGACTCGAAGAAGAAGGCGATCAGGGCCTCGAAGGCGAGGGGCGCCCCGAAGACGTCACCGACGAAGCGCGAGTAGTCGGACCAGTTCATGCCGAACTGGAACTCCTGGACGATGCCGGTGACGACACCCATGGCGATGTTGATCAGGAAGAGCTTGCCCCAGAACTTGGTCGCCCTGAGGTACTTCTCCTTCTCGGTGCGCACCCAGGCGGTCTGCAGGCCGGCCGTGAGGGCGGCGAGCGAGATCGTCAGGGGAACAAACAGGAAGTGGTAGACGGTGGTGATGCCGAACTGCCATCGCGCCAAGGTTTCCGGCGCCAAAGCCAAATCCACGTCGTCTCTCCTTACATCGCCGTGAACACTGGGGCAGTCAGCCCCTTTCGCCCTACACATTCAAGGCAATCGGGGCGAGCTTGTGAACGCGTTCACATTCACAAGCCATTATGACGCACAGATGCTCGACACCCGAAGGGGGGTCCCCCTACGTCGCGGCAATCCCTTGGCGGCATCTTCAACATATTGTTGAATTGATGGCATGCAGACGCAGCTGACGCAGATCCGGATCTCCTGGCCCTCGGGCCACCTAACCGCGACCCTCGATGACACTCCGACCACGCGGACCCTCATCAAGGCACTGCCGCTCACCTCCACAGCTCACACCTGGGGCGAGGAGGTCTACTTCGACACGGGCATCGCCGTTTCACGTGAAACGGACGCCCGTCAGGTCGTCGAGCCCGGCACGGTGGCTTTCTGGACCGACGGCGACGCCCTGGCACTCCGCTACGGGCCCACGCCCATCTTCCAGGGCGACGAATGCCGTCTGGCCAGTCCGTGCAATGTCCTCGGCCACATCGACGGCGATCCCCGCGTGCTCGCCACGATCCACCACGGCGATCCGATACGGGTGGAGAGCGTGGACGTCTGATCGCTGAACGGGCGGGATCCGCTCAACGTCGGGGCGACCGCCCCTTCGGCTGTGCCGGCGCGGTCGCCACCTCCCCCTGCCTCAGAGCGAGCCCCTCTCCCAGAGGTTCTCGAGGATCAGAGGTTCTTGACGAACCCCTCCGTCACCTTCAGGAAGATGTCGTTGCCCTCGGTCTCACCGATCGTCACGCGCACACCCTCACCAGGGAACGGCCGCACGATCACGCCCGCCTGCTCGCACGCCGCCGCGAAGGCGACCGTGTGCTCACCCAGCGGCAGCCACACGAAGTTCGCCTGGGTCTCCGGAACCGTCCAGCCCTGGTCGCGCAGCCCTTCGGCCACACGGTTGCGCTCACACACCAACGACCCGACCCGGCCGAGCAACTCGTCCTCGGCCCGCAGCGAGGCGATCGCCGCCTCCTGCGCGAGCCGGCTCACCCCGAACGGGACCGCCGTCTTGCGCAGCGCGGCGGCCACCGGCTCATGGGCGATGGCGAACCCGACGCGAAGTCCGGCCAATCCGTACGCCTTGGAGAACGTGCGCAGCACACAGACGTTCGGCCGTTCCCGGTAGAGCTCGACGCCGTCCGGCACCTCGGGGTCGCGGATGAACTCGCGGTACGCCTCGTCGAGCACCACCAGCACATCACTGGGCACCCGGTCCAGGAACCGCTCCAGCTCGGCCCGCCGTACGACCGTGCCGGTGGGATTGTTGGGGTTGCAGACGAAGATCAGCCGGGTCCGGTCCGTGATCGCGTCCGCCATCGCGTCCAGGTCGTGCACGGCGCCTGACGTCAGCGGCACCTGCACGGACTTGGCGCCGCTGATCTGCGTGATGATCGGGTAGGCCTCGAAGGAGCGCCAGGCGTAGATCACCTCGTCGCCAGGCCCACTGGTGGCCTGCACGAGCTGCTGGGCCACGCCGACCGAGCCGGTGCCGGTGGCCAGGTGGGACACCGGGACGCCGAAGCGGTCGGCCAACTCGTTCACCAGGTCCGTGCAGAACATGTCCGGGTAGCGGTTGAAGGACGAGGCGGCAGCCGTCACGCTCTCCATCACGCCCGGCAGCGGCGGATACGGGTTCTCGTTGGAGGACAGCTTGTACGCCACCGGGCCTTCGGCCGCGGCCGGCCGGCCCGGCTTGTAGGTGGGAATCCCCTCCAACTCGGCGCGCAGCTTCGGGCTCGTCTCGCTCACCGCAGTCCTCCTCGCGACCACCGGCGGCCCCTGACCGCCGCCGGCTTCCAATGCTTCTCACCTTATGAGGATTCGGCGCGACTGCGTATGGGTGGGGCCGGACCACATCAGTCCCACTGGCATCAGGGGCATCACCGCATGAAGGCGTACGAATCAGGGGGCGCGCCGCACATATATCTACGCGCCGGTGGCTCACGCCCTGGCGCGCATCGCCCGGTCAGGTGAGTTGAGACCTCTTCGAAACATCGGGGTCTTGGCAGGTGGGTGCACGCCGACAAGTCACGTACTTCAATAAGTGGCCTCAACTCCCTTGATTTCTAAGGTATTTCACTCCATATGACCTTGCAGAAACGTACCTGTCAACGGGTGCATATGCGTCCGCCCTACCCCACTGCATGAGCCCTACTATCGGCTCGCCATGACAGCAGCAGGGAAGCACCAGGTGAGCCGCGCGGAAACCTCTCGTCGAGGAAGTCGGCCAGGCCGGGCGGGCATCAGAGACGTGGCCGCCGCAGCCGGGGTCTCCATCACGACCGTCTCCGACGCCCTCAACGGCAAGGGGCGGCTCCCGGACGCCACCCGACGCCATGTCCGCGAGGTCGCCGACCGGCTGGGGTACCGCCCCTCGGCCGCGGCCCGGACCCTCCGTACCGGCAAGTCCGGCCTGATCGGTCTGACCGTGACGACGTACGGGGATGAACCTTTCACCTTCACGGAGTTCGCGTACTTCGCCGAGATGGCCCGCGCCGCCACCTCGGCCGCGCTCGCCCGTGGCTACGCACTCGTCATCCTGCCCGCGACCTCGCGACACGACGTGTGGTCGAACGTAGCCCTCGACGGCACCGTCGTCATCGACCCGTCCGACCAGGACCCGGTCGTCAGCGAGCTGGTCAGGCAGGGTTTACCGGTCGTCTCCGACGGCCGCCCCGCAGGTTCCCTGCCGGTCACCGCATGGGTCGACAACGACCACGAGGCGGCGGTGCTCGGCATCCTCGACCACCTCGCCGAGGCTGGTGCCCGTCGGATCGGCCTGCTGACCGGGACCACGACGGACACCTACACCCACCTGTCCACCACGGCGTACCTGCGCTGGTGCGAGCGTGTCGGCCAGACCCCGGTCTACGAGGCGTACCCGGCGCACGACCCCTGTGCGGGGGCCGTCGCCGCCGACCGCCTGCTGGCCCGGCCCGACCGGCCGGACGCCGTCTACGGCCTGTTCGACCCGAACGGCACCGACCTGCTCGCAGCCGCCCGCCGCTACGGGCTGCGCGTACCGGACGATCTGCTGCTGGTCTGCTGCAGCGAGTCCACCGTGTACGCCAACACCGAGCCGCCCATCACCACGCTCTCCCTGAAGCCGCGCCGGATCGGCACGGCCGTGGTCCAGCTGCTCATCGACGCCATCGAGGGCGTCGATTCGGACCAGCCGGTCGAGCAGGTGATACCGACGGAGCTGATCGTGCGCACCTCGTCGCAACGGCGCTCCCCGCGCACCACGGTCAGTCCGCCGCGTACGCCCGACGAGGGCTAGCTGTATTGCCCTGTGAGGTTGGGGACGCGGCTGGCGGGTGGTTGGCCCTTCAGCGCGGTGTGTCCGCGGTGGTGATTGTAGGTGTGCAGCCACTGC